>JAGAUN010000023.1 GCA_017620715.1 Muribaculaceae bacterium
ACGGTGGCGGCATAGTCGGCACCCGATTTGCTAAGGGGCTGGCCGTGTGTGGAGCAGCGGCCCTCAAAGTTTTGGCCGTCGGCAGTCACGGCTCCGCGGCCCATGATGGTGTGTCCTATGATGAGTGTGGGCTTCTGGGTCTCGGCGTTGGCCTTCTCGAGGGCGTCTGCTATGGCTTCGGGGTCGGTGCCGTCTATTTCGATAACGTTCCAGTGCCATGCACGATATTTGGCGGCATAGTCTTCGGTATCAACGGCATCTACGTCGGTAGAGAGCTGCACTTTGTTGCTGTCGTAGAACATTATCAGGTTGCTCAGGCCCAGATAGCCGGCTATGCGGCCCGCGCCCTGCGAAATTTCTTCCTGTATGCCTCCGTCGGATATGAAGGCGTATGTCTTGTGCGCCCACACTTCGGAGAAGCGGGCTGCTATGAAGCGCTCGGCTATGGCGGCGCCTACAGCCATGGTGTGGCCCTGGCCTAAGGGGCCGGAGGTGTTTTCAACGCCGCGCGAGGGGTCGAGCTCGGGGTGGCCGGGCGTTACGCTTCCCCACTGGCGGAACTGCTGCAGCTCCTCGAGGGTATAGAAGCCGCAGAGGGCCAACACGCTGTAGAGCATGGGCGACATGTGGCCGGGGTCGAGGAAAAAGCGGTCGCGCGCTATCCATGTGGGGTCGTCGGGGTCGGTGACAAGAAAACTGCTGTAGAGCACGTTGACGAAATCGGCGCCTCCCATGGCGCCTCCGGGATGACCCGATTTTGCTTTTTCTACCATTGATGCCGCGAGTACACGAATATTGTCGGCGGCCGAATCCATGAGTTTCTTGTCCATGACTGTATTTTGGTTGTAGAGGGGGTTGGTTTGAATTATGATACAAATTTAGTGATAAGCCGCCATACGAGCAAATTTTGGGGTAGAGGCGGTGTAGCCTTTGTTACAACATACAATGGCAGCGAGGGGTTTGATTGAAAAAACAGCGAAATAAGCAACGCCGCAGCGGTTGGGCTGCGGCGCGGCTTGTAAGGTTCGTGATGTTGAGGTCGGTTATCAGATGGCGTCGAGCACCTCTTCGGCTTCCTCTTCCTGGCCTACGGGAATGTCTTTGTTGACATTCTTCGAGCCGATGAGGGCGTAGAAAAGTATGTAGGCGGCGCAACCGAGCACTACCCAGTAGCTGGTGAGGTAGTTGGTGGTGATGTCGGCCACCCAGCCCTGGAGGGCTACCATGACGGCGCAGCCGAATACCATGGTCATGAATGCGCCTGAGGCTATGGCGGTGTATTTGCCGAGGCCTTCAACAGCCATGTTGAATATGCCGCCCCACATTACAGATGTGCAGAGGCCTATGAGTATGAAGGCGAAGATGCCTACGGGCACTTCAGCCCAGAGCACCGAGAGGTTGGCCCAGTCGATACCGGGCACGTTGACTGTCCAGTCGGTGGGAGCGAACATACCGAATGCGGTGAGCACGATGGCTACTGCTGATGCCACGGTAATCATGGCGCGGGCCGAAACCTTGCCGCCTATGGCGCCGCCCACGAAACGGCCTATGAGCATCATCAGCCAGTATACGGCCACTATGAGGCCCACGGTGCCGGCGAGCATGCCTTTGCCGGGGGTTGCTTTGGCGAGTTTGGCCACCGAGAGTTCGCCGGTGTTGATTTTCTCTTTCACGTCGGCCACGGCCTTGAGGTTTTCAGCTTCGGTAGGCGCTGTGGCATTGATGTCTTTGGCCAGGGCTTCGGCGTTGGTTATTGCCACTATCGATGTGGCTACCGAGTCGAGAGAGATTGTGCCGGCCTCGTAGCTCTGCAGAGCTGCCGATTTCTCAGCCATTACCTCGGGGGTGTCGGCTGTGAGGTACTGGAGGATATAGGTGGGGGTGCCTACTTCAACGCCCATGTAAAGGAATATGGCGAGGATGCCGAGTTTGAAGTGGCGGAACGAGAATGCGCTGTAGGGGTCTTTTTTAGCTGTTTTAGACTTGGGAGCCGCTTTGGCGGGCTCGTCGATTTTGGTGAAGAGTATCACCACGAATGCCAGTATGAAGATGCCGCCGGCTATGAAGAGGGCGGGAGTGGCGTCGGATACGTGTGCTTTGGCTGCCTCGCCGATGAGGGCACCCATTATGATGTAAACGGCTACGGCTGCGGCGCTGTTGAACACACCGCCTATCTGTATGAGCTGGTTGCCTTTCTTGCCGCCGCCACCGAGTATGTTGAGCATGGGGTTGACAACGGTGTTGAGCATACACATGCAGAGGCCGGAGATAAATGCGCCTACCAAGTATACGGCAAAGGCCATTGACTGCATTGATTCCCAGCCGCTCATCCACTGTACGAAGATGCCCAGCACGCCTACTACGAGGGCCATGAGGGCGGTGGCTTTGTAGCCGAATTTTTTCAGCAGCATGCCAGCGGGTATGCCCATGAGCAGATAGGCTATGAAGTTGCCGTAGTTGCCGATTTGTGATTCAAGGTTCGATGCACCGAATTGGTTTTTTACTATGACGGCCATAGGTGAGCACAGGTTGGTCACGAAGGCAATCATGGCGAAGAGGGCTATCATTACTATGATGGCTCCCCATTGTTTTTGCTTGTTACTCATGTCGATATTAATTGGTTTAGTTTGTTCATGGAAGGGTGTCGAGGGCAAAGTTATCGAATTTTTTCGGGTTGCCCATCATTAGCGGTCAAATTTTAGCGGGTCGGTCGCCGAATATGAGCGAACCCACGCGCACCAGGTTGGCACCGTGGGCTATGGCTATGGGATAGTCGTGACTCATGCCCATGCTCAGGGTGTTGAATCCCTCCAGGTCGGGGCAGTACTCGTTAATGGTGTCGAGCACCTCGGCTGCTGTGGCGAAGTCGGAGGCTACGCGCTCCTGGGAGTCGGTGTTGGTGGCCATGGCCATGATGCCGCACAGGTGTGTGGCGCGCAGGTTTCGGAAGTAGCCGCGTGCGAAGTAATTGGTCAACTCGTCGGGCGTGAAGCCGAATTTGGTTGATTCGGCGGCCACATGCACCTGCAGCAGCACGCGGGTCACTATGCCTAAGCGGCTGCTCTCCACGTCGATGCTTTTAAGGAGCGGAAACGAGTCGACGCTCTCTATCAGCGCCACGCGGCGGGTAGAGAGAAGTGGTCGCACCTTGTTTGACTGCAGATGGCCTATGAAGTGCCACACCACATCGGGCGGCAGCAAGGGTATCTTGGCTACGAGTTCCTGCACGCGGCTCTCGCCGAATATGCGCTGGCCGGCATTGTAGGCCTCCATAATGGCCTCCGCGGGGTGGAATTTGCTCACGGCTACCAGCTCAACCCCTTGGGGAAGAGTGGAGTGCAGCTCTGCTATGCGGTCGGCAATCATTGTTCGGAGGGTTGGTCGGCGGCAGGTGCGGGCTTCGACGATACCGCTTTCATGCCGTATACATCCATGATGGGGGTCTCGCTGAGCGATACGAGGTCGAAGTCGGCCAGTGTTCTTTTCATACCCTCTTTGAAGTTGCTGCAGGCGCTGTCGAAATCGCTCCCGGCCACAAGTATCTGAGATACGGTGCGCTTCTCGGCGGCAGTCTTTTCGTCGATAGTGATAAAAGCCACCTTGGCCAGATACCAGCGGTCGGCCGTGTCGTCGCGGAATATTTCGGATATCTTGGAGCGCTTCACCGCGCTTACCGAAAATTCGCCCGATATGAAGGGGGTCTGTTCCTCAATGATGCGCGCCTCGGCCTCGGTAAAGGAGAGGGCGTCAACGAGATAGGGTTCGTTTACTTTCTTCACTACGCCGTTTTCCATCATCTTGTCGTAGCGCACTTTGCATTCAAACCAGTTTGCCATATATTTTTCAGGGGTATTTATTGATTTTACGTAATTGAATTATCTAATGGCAAAGGTACGAAAAAAACGACTAATTTTGTAGAAACATACTTGCGCCGACGCGTGTTTAAATAGTAAGACCTCGTCTAAATAAGAAGCAATGAATTCGATGTATGAAATATTGATGGCTCTGCCGCTTTTCCGTGGCGTGAGCTACGAAAAGCTGTCGGAGGTGGTGGGCAAGACCAAGTTTCACTTCCTCAAGTATCTCGACGGAGAGCGAGTGGTCACCGCCGGCGACCCCTGCACCCACATCAAATTTGTGATATCGGGCGCCGTGCGCGCAAGCATTGAGAATTCCGACGGCCGATTTCGCGTGCTTCAGACACTCAGCGCTCCGAGCACCGTGTGCCCCGATTTCCTCTTCGGGCGAGCCACCAACTATCCCTGCACGGCCACGGCCATAGGCTCGGCGGGAATACTCCAGATTGCCAAGCAGGACTATGTGAAGATACTCGGAGCCGACAGCGTATTTCTGTATAACTACCTCAACACCTTGTCGGTCAACGCGCAAAAGGCTGTAGAAGGAGTGCTTGCCGTCACCACGGGCACACTGGAGCAGCGCATAGCGTTCTGGATTTCGGCATTGTCGCAGCGCGGAGGCACCGATATTGTGCTCGAATGCAAGCAGCGCGACCTGTATTCGATGTTCGGGGTGCAGCGCTCATCGTTTATGGCTGTGCTCGAAAGCATGAAGCGCCGCGGTCTCATAGACTACACCTCGCAGAGCATGACCATACACAACCGCGCCGATATGGTAGCTCTGCTTGCCAGTGATATTGACTGACAGTTTTGTCAGAGTGCAATTTTGCGGGTGTAGCGGCCTGTTTTGCCCTGAGCCTGCACAATATATATGCCCGAGGCTATCGAGCCGGTGGGTAGGATGAGGCTGTCGGCCGACGCTGAGGCGGTAGCCACGGTACGGCCCTGAACATCAACAACAGTAACCGTGAGAGCGGTCTCGCCGGCCACGAATACCTCAAGGCTGCCGGGTGCGGGATTGAGTATGAGGCGGCTTTCGTCGTCGGCCCACACTTCGCCTATGGCAGCACGGTTGGCAAGCACATACTGCATGCCGGCTAAAGCGTTGATTTTGCCTGCTCCAAAGCGCGTGGGCGCGCTAATGGTATAGTCATCGGTAGTAGAGGTGTTGTTGATTACCTCCATCACCTTGTCGAAGGTGAGGGTGGGATCGGCCTGAAGCCAAAGACCGATGGTGCCGGTAACGAAGGGGCACGACATTGATGTGCCGTTCATTGTTCCCCAATAGTAGGTGGTGCCGTCAGATGTGGTTTTTGCGCACATTCCGGTAAGTTCCGCAGTGTTGGCGTTGAGGTAAGGAGTTGAGTAGCTCGATATAATCATAGCACCCGGGCCCGTAACGAGAGGCAGCTGCTTATTCTGAAAAGTTTTGCCGTAGGAAGAGAATGGGGCAATGTCGCCAACTGTGTAGTCGGAGTTGTAGCCGTATATCTGTTTGTCGAGGCGTCCCCAGGTGGTGCGGCTCACGTAAGCGCCTACCGAAATTACGTTGTCGCCGCATACACCGTCGTTGATTGAGTTGCTGGCGTTTCCGGCTGTGGTGCTTTTACTGCTGCCGTCGATAGTGGCTTTGAATGATACCCTTGGAAAAACGGCGCCGGTACTTCCGTAAATAAATGCTCTATTTCCTGCCTGTCCTTCTAAATAAACGGCAAGGTATTCGCCGGTTCCGAGGGTCGACCTGGGTGATACGCTGCTGAAGCGCAGATAGCACCGATAGCGGTTGTTGTTGGAGTCAACACCGGTAATAATCTGTATCGTACCGTAGAATTTCGATGTGAACGCGGTGACGCTGCTGGTGCTGGTGCTCACAACAGTGTTGGCCGGCACGTTGAATATCTCTGTAAAAGAGTTGTCGCTACCCACAATGCCCACCTTCACGGCGAAGCCGGTACTGTTGTTGCTCCAGATGTCGACAACTCCGTTGGCATAGTTTGGCCTGATAGCGGTTTCGCCGTTGAGGGTCACATTCCGGCCAACGGCAAACATTACATATTTTCCGTTGGTGGCTGATGAGAAAGATTTCTGAATGGATATGGGCATGTCGCCGTCGTTGCCGGCCGACATGCATATTATGCCGCGCTTGCCTAATTTGGAGAGATACTGGGTGTAAGCATCGGTGCCGTCGTGAGGCCCCGAGGTGTGGCCGAGCGAGAGATTCACTACACACGGCTTGCCTACCGATTCGGCGTATTCTATAATGTTTTGCACGCCCATGGTTATATTGTCGGTGTAGAGCTCTCCGGCTGCAAAGGCGAGGTCGGCACCTGTGGCCACGCCGTAGTAGGGCATCTCGCCGGCGTTGTCGATATAGTTGGTTGCGGTGGTACCCGACGGGGTGGTCAGGAAGTAATAGTTGGCCGAGCCTTTGTAGCTGCCGCCTATTATGCCGGCTACGTGGGTGGCGTGCGACTCCGTATTGGTATCGGTCCACGATGCGGGTATGGTGGTCGATGTGTATACGCGCGAAGATCCGTCGTACGAATACATGTCGAAGAGACGCTGTATGCGGTTTTGCCCGTCAGAGTTTTTAAAGTTTATATGGTTGGGGTCGAGGCCGGTATCCATCATGCCGCACACCACGCCGGTGCCGTCGAAGCTCATGTTTGTGCCCTGATATGAGAAGCCCTCCTGCACCGCCGGAACATCGGCGCTTGAGCGGGCAAAGTTGAGATTGGGCGTGAGGAGAGTACCGAAGTCGAGCTGTCGCACCCAGGGCAGTGCGGCAATCTCGTCGGCGCGATCGAGCGGTAGCCTTATGATGGCCAAATTGTCGATTGACGAGAGCACCGTAAGCCCGAGGTCTTCCAACATCTCGGGTGAGCCTTCATCCGTGAGAATCACAAACGAACTTACCGCCCGCGACTGTTCGGCATCGGTAGCGTACGGGCTATCGACTATAGCGTTAAAATCTTCGAGCATTATACGTCCGGGCGCAGATATTTTGCTCTGCGCCGAACAGGTTATTGCGGCCGCTGCTATTACGAGCGGCAGAAGTGCTTTTTTCATAGATGTGGTGCGGGGTATTTACAATGTGATTTTGCGGGTGTAGCGGCCTGTTTTGCCCTGGGCCTGCACAATGTATATGCCCGAGGCTATCGAGCCGGTGGGCATAGTGAGGCTGTCGGCAGCTGTCGAGGCGGTAGCTACGGTACGACCCTGAATATCAACAATATTTACCGTGAGAGCGGTCTCGCCGGCCACGAATACCTCAAGGCTGCCGGGGGTGAGGTTGAGTATGAGGCGGCTTTCGTCGTCGGCCCATACATCGCCTATCGACGCACGCTGAGCTATTGCCGCCTGCACGGCTGCAATAGCATTTACCTTACCCGAACCCCAACGGTCGTTGTTGCCTGACAGCAGGGTATAATCATCGTTGTTGGCTGTTGAGTTGAGCAACTCTTTGGCCTTGGCCACATCGATGGTGGGATCGGCCTGAAGCATCAGTGCCACCACGCCGCTCACAAAGGGAGCCGACATTGAAGTGCCCTGGTTGTTGCCCCAGAAACTGTTGCGGCCGTTGACGTTTGCGCGGGCGGTATAATACTCGTCGGTATTGATGGCATTGGCATCGATATACGGCTGGCTGAACGATGATATGATACCTTCGCCGGGAGCGCAGATGTCGGGCTTGTTTTTGCCCTTTATCTTGCCGTATGACGAGAAGTCGGATATAGCGCCGATGGTCTTGGCCGTGGTGTAGTAGCGCGAATACCCGGCCATAAGTATGCCCCAGCGGGTGCGTGTGGTGTAGGAGCCTACGGTTATCACGTTGTCGGCACCGGCTATATTGTTGATTGATGCTTTGCTGTTGCCGTTGGTATAACCCGATGTGCTGCGTCCGGCAAATTCCACACTTTGTCCGTAGATGTTGACTTTGGCGGCTGTCGATGCCTGTACTATCACGCCCATTGCTTTGGTGGTTCCGGTCACGGGGGCAAGACTCACCGGAGCGTATACGTGGAAGCGGTTGTTGTTGGCGTCGACCTCGGCCTGCAGGGCTATGTATCCCGAAAACGAGGCGTTGAAGTCGGCGTTCTGAGTATATGAGGAGTTGGTTCCCACTATGGCCATATTTCCGTTGGTGTCTTGCGATACCGACATTATTGTGGTAGTGGTTTTGGTTGATGTGTCGTATATCACCCACGATACGGTGATGGGGTCGGAGGTAGAGCTCCATATATCTACCGCACCCTGATTGGCGGAGTTGTCTTTAATGAAAGTACGCAGATAGCCGTTGGCCGAGAGCTGCTTCTCGAGCGAGAGGGCTTCGTCGCCCTCGTTGCCGGCCGACAGCACTATGATGCCACGGGTACCGAGGCTGTTGATGGCGTCGGTGAGATAGTCGGTGCCGTCGTGCGGGCCTATGTTCGAACCTAACGACATATTCACTACTACCGGCTTGCCTGCCGACTGGGCGTAGTCAATGATGTTTTTCACGCCGGTCACGATGTTGGCGTCGGAGAGTGTGCCGCCCGACATGCATATCTCGGAGCCGGTAGCAACGCCGTAGTATGGGTTGTTGCCGGTTGTGAGGGTGGCGGCCACGCCGCCGTCGCCGGTGGTCTGGGTGGCAAAAGTAGCTGTAGAGGCGTAGCCGCCGCACATTATGCCGGCCACGTGTGTGCCGTGGGTGGCACCTGTATTTTCGGTGGTAAAGGTGGCTATGGTCTCAGGAGTGGAGTATTCGCCTGCATTGGCGCCGCTAAGGGCCCATACGCGGGTCACGCGCAGCGAGCCGTCGGCGTTGCGGAAGTTGGCATGGTTGGGGTCGATGCCCGAATCCATAAGGCCGGTTATCACACCGCGGCCGTCGAACACTGTATTCACGCCATCCACATCGATGCCGGCGTGGAGCGCGTCGACATTGCCGTCGGCGCGGGCAAAGGTCATGTGGGTGTGCTGGTAGGCACCGAAATCAACGCAGCGCACTGCATCTATTTCCGATATTGCGGCAAGGGCTTCGATAGGCGCGGTTACCACCACATATTGGTCTATAATGGGTGTCACCTCATAGCCCATAGCCTCTATACGGGCTATAGCCGAGAGGTCGGTGAGCGACAGCAGTGCCGATTCAACCGGTTCGGCTATAGGCTGAAGGGCTATCTCGGGTATGGGAGCGCCTGTGCGGTTGGCTTCCTGTATGAGGGTGTTGCGGTGAGCCACCTCCATGCGGTAGCCGGTGAGCATGAAGCGTCCCTGCGGACTTATTTTGCTCTGCGACAATGCAGGCAAGGCTACTAATACAAGTGCAAGTGCGGGGAGTAAATATTTTTTCATAGTTTTATTTTGATTGCAAGAAATGTAATATAGGTTGCAAATGTAATGAAAAATTGTGAAACACTTAGCAATTTGATAGGAAGATTGTGATTGCTTTAGGGTCTCTAATGACCCTAATGACCTTAGGGACTCAAAAACTCTATTTTGGTTGTTTGTTGCGATTGGCGAGACGGAGCTTGAGCATGCGTTCAGAGAAGCCTCCGTTTTTAATGAAATCGTCGCTGAGACGTTGGAGTTGTCGAAACAAAAGGTAATCGGGTTGCTTTATCAGTATTATTGCCATGTTGGCAATCGTTTCGGGAGGCCGGGTGGTAATAAAGTCGAGAAAAAATTTTGCGTCGTTGTGGTTGCGCCCCAAACGCCGCATCGCTTCATATTGCGGGCTCCCTTTTTCCCATTGGGTATGATTACGTGTTTTCAGATAGTCTTCGTAATCCTCTAAAAGTTCGCAAAGGCTTGCCTTGGCTACATTGATGAGCTTTATCTCAGTTTTAGCTGACGTGACAGATGCGGCGCACCCTTCAATGATATTCTGTTTTCCGCTACGGGCCGCCTGTATCATCTGGTCGATTGTGCGGTCGCCTTTGGTAAGGAAGTGTGAGCAGAAATAATATGTGATTTGAAATATCACATCGCTCTTTTGATATGATACTAAATTTTATAGTTGGTGCCACGATTAGGTATAAGCTCATTCATGGTAAGTGAATTGATTTAAGACAAATATACTGAGAATTTTGTGCTTTAAAGCAAGGAGATTGGGATTTTTTGGCTCTTAAGGTCTTTAAGGTCTTTAAAGACTTTAAGGACATTAAGGACTTTAAGCCTGTTTGGGCGTAAAGCAAAGATGCTGCGTCGAATTCGGCGCAGCATCTTGATATAAGAGGATTGTTGGTTGCGATTAGTCGCGGTCCCAGGTCAGGTTGTAGTAACCGTTCCACCAGCCGAGGGCGCCGAGGTAGCCGCCGTCGGGCGCGAGGGCGAAGGCACGTCCCATAAGAGCGTAGCGGGCGGGCCATACAAGCTGCGATTCGTCGTCGCTGATGGCGATGGCAAGTGAACCCTGACCGTATGCAGAGCCGGATGCGAGATCGAGGGCATACAGGAGGATGTCGAGGTTATAAGTGTTGTTGTAGTCCATACCCGAAATCATGGCCTGGCCGAGATCTACCCAGATAACGGGGGTAACGCCGTCGTTGGCAACACCGAGTTCACCCTGAATGGTGTAGTCGGTACCGCTCTGGTTGAAGTTGATGAAGAGTATTTCGCCGTAACCGTCATCGCCGGGGTTGAGGCCGGTGATAGTGGCTTTGCACTTCAACGGTACTTCACCGTCTTCAAACGGGTCGAAACTGTTCATGACCCAGTCGCTTTGCAGACGTCCGTAGAGATACTCGTCGTTGTCTTCGATGGTCACGAGGCAAGATGAGAGCTGGCCTTTGGCTGCGCCTTCAACACCTGATATTGTGATGGTGAAGGTGCGGTCGTCGTTGAGGAAGCGGTCGTTGACAATGAGAAGTTCCACATAGCCTACGCTTTCGCCGGGGCCTATGGTGAGATGCTTGTCAGAAAGCAGATAGTTTACATCAGCGGTGGCGGGTGTAGAACCGTTTTCGGCCACCTCGATATTCATCGATACGTTGCCGTTGGTTTTGCCTGAAACCACTACAGGTACGCGTACCATACCGGCAACTTCATTGACTGTCAGCGTGGCCTGCTCGAAGTTGACTGACACTCCCGATGCAGAGTTGATACCGGGCTCGTCGTCGTCGGAGCATGCTGTCAGTGTAAGGGCAGCCAGCGCGATTGCGAATATTTTGTTAAGTTTCATAATTGATTCTGGTGTTTTAGGTGTTTTACACTATTAATAACCGGGGTTCTGCTGGCCCTTGAGCTGCGGGTTCACGTCCATCTCGGCCTGGGGGATAGGCCATACGAAGCGATAGTAGTTGGGGGCGTATTGGAGAGTGGCTTCGGGTCTGCGGAACAAACGGCTCAAGGTCGGGCTGATGGGGTAAGAGGGATTGCGCTGGAATCCGAGGCCCCAGCGACGGAGGTCGCTCATGCGGAAGCCTTCGCCGATAAGCTCGCGGGTACGCTCCAGACGGATTTCGTCGCGAAGCTCGGTGCCGGAATATTCCTCGCTGCTGTCGTAGCCGAGGATACGCTGTGTGCGGAGGTCGGCCAGGTAAGTGTTGGCTGTGCCTTCGTCGTTGTTTTCGTAAGAGGCTTCAGCTACAATCAGGTAAAGCTCTGAGAGACGGAACAGCTTGGGCATGTTCTTGTATTCCTGACGGCCGGAATTGAAGATGGCGTTGCCCGGATATTTGGTGAATACCAATGCGGGTGAAGCTGAGCCCTGATACTTGAGGTTCCATTGGGTGAAGAATGTGCCGTAGCGTACATCTTTGTAGCGGTTCTGACCACCTACAGCCACTGTGGTGCGGTCGTACATTGTGAGGCAGTTCATGTAAGAGGGGATATAGTCGCTCTCCTTACCGTTGGAGTTGAGCCATGCGTCGCCGGTTGAGCTGATGGCGCCCTGCTCGGTGTTAACGAGGTTGGGGAAGAAGGGACGGAATATCAGCTCGGTGCCCTGGTCACTGGTCCAGAGGGCGGCATACTGTGCATAGGGTGTGAGAGTCCAGATACCGGCGTCGATTACGTTCTGAGCCTTTTCGATAGCGGTGTCGAAGTCGCGTTTCAGCAGAGCGGCACGTGCCCAGAGAGCTTCAACAGTGTAGCTGCTTACGTAAGCTGAGTTGGCGGCAGCTACGTTGTGGCCGGCCTGTTCCCATTCCACGAGACCGTCGTAAGCCTCGGTAAGGTCTTCTTCAATGAACTCGAAGGTTTTGGCCATAGTTGAGCGCGGGGGATACGATTTGCGGTCGGGAGTAGGCTGATACTTGTCAACGAGGGGCAGACCCAGAGCGGGTGTGGTGGCCTTGTCGGCGGTGTATGCCTGGCAGAAGTGGTCGAAC
Source organism: Muribaculaceae bacterium (assembly GCA_017620715.1). Classification (GTDB taxonomy): domain Bacteria; phylum Bacteroidota; class Bacteroidia; order Bacteroidales; family Muribaculaceae; genus Paramuribaculum. Next base: position 12,176 of record JAGAUN010000023.1, read on the forward strand.
AGGTACAGATAGTACATTGCGCGGGCAAACTTGGCCTCTGCTATAAAGCCTTTCACATTGGCCACGCGGCTTGCGTTTTCAAGTGTTCCGCTCTCGAGGAGAGCTTCGGCCTGGGTTATGAAATAGTTGATATTGCCTATGCGGGAGTATACGCCACTCCATACGGCCTCGATATCCTGATTGTTGGAGTATACTTCACCGCGGGCTAATTCGCCGTTGCGGTTACCGTTGGTCTCGGTACCGATGAACATATCCATCTGGAGATCGGTGAAATAGATGTAGCCACCGGTGCCGAAGCTGCGCATACCTGCGTAAACGCCGTTGCGGGCAGCCTCGCAGTCGATGTAGTTGGTGATACCGTCCTGATCGGTAAGCACCCCCTTGGGAGCAGTGTCCATATCACACGAGGTGAGTACGGCTGCTGCCATGAATATGCTTAAAAATATTTTTTTCATAATCGGGAACTAATTTTTAGAATGTTACTTCGACACCGAACTCATATTGCTGGGTGTTGGGGTAGAAGAATTTGATGTTGTTGATTTGAGGCTCGGGATCATAGCCTGAGAAGCGGGTGATGGTCCAGAGGTTACGTCCGGTGAAGTGGAATGTAACATCCTGCATTGAGGCTGCGTCCATCCATTTCTTGGGGAGTGAGTAAGAAACAGTGATGTTTTTCAGACGCATGAACGAGGCATCTTCAATCCAGCGTGAGTCGAACTGATAAGTTTCGGTTGCGGCTGCATAGAATGTGCGGTCGCCGGGTTTCTGCCAGATCTTGAGCATCTCAACATCCTGGTTGAGCTGCTGGGTGGCCATCTGCGGGTTGCGTGTGAAGTAGTTGGCGTTGGAGATGATGTATTTGTCGGCAGCCCACATGAAGTCGGCGCTTACGCGAATACCTTTCCAGCCGGCCTGTACGCCGAAACCACCGGTCCAGGGAGCTATGTAGCTCTTGCCCAGAAGCACTGCGTTGTCTTCAGAATAGAGTTTGGTGCGGTTGCCGTTTTTGTCGAGCCATACCTGCTTACCGTCGCGGGGGTCGGCACCAACGTAGCGCACGTCGTAGAATTCGAAGGGTGAGTGTCCCACTTTGTAGTCGAGACCGTAGTTGGGGAGCTTGAGCTCGTCCTGTCCGTCGTAGAGCTGGGTGAGTTCGTTCTTGTTGTAGTTGAAGTTGACAGATGCGCCTACATACCAGTCGGCTGTGCGAACTATGTCGCCGCGAACCTGAACGTCAACACCTGTATTGGTCATGGCACCGATATTGCCGGGTGCGCCGCCCATACCTGTGGTGTAGGAGTAGGGGATGTCGAGAATCATATCGCAGGTTTTCTTCTTGTAGAAGTCAACGCTACCGGTGAGGCGTGAGTTGAAGAAGCCGAACGATACACCGGCGTCGAACGAGCGAACGGTTTCCCATGAGAGGTTGGGGTTGGTGGTGCCGCTTATTACAGTGGCGCCGTTGCCTCCGTAAGGAGTGGTGTTGGCGATAAGACCGTAGTAGTCGTAAGCGCCGATACCCGAGTTACCTGTTGTGCCGTAGCCTGCGCGTACTTTGAGGTCGCTGAGCCAGTTTACGTTCTCAAGGAATTTCTCAGCCTTGAGGTTCCACATGGCGCCTACAGAGTAGAAGTTTGACCAGCGGTGGCCGGGAGCGAACTTCGAGCTGCCGTCGCGGCGGAACGATGCGTCGACGAAGTACTTGCCGTCGAAGTCATACGAGAGGTTGGCGAAGTAAGAGTTCATTACATATTCCGAGAAGCTGTAGCCTATACCGCTCAGACGTACTTCGGTACCGTTGGAGAGGGTCATCATCTTGGGGTTGTACTGACCGCGGGTGTTTACGCTGAAGCCGCGTGAACGTGTGATAATCGATTCCTGACCGAGAAGCACTGTGAAGTGGTTCTTTTCGGCTACGTCGAAACGATATTCAGCGGTGTTGGTGTATGTAAACATATAGTAGCGGCTGAACGACTCGCCTACCGAACCGTCGGTCTGAGTCTTGCCGGCTGCCTGCTGTTGGGATGTCACACCGGGGTTGTAGGTGTCGCCCATAGGAGTGGTGAAGATGGGCTTGGGCAGATTGACTGTGGTACCGCGGTTGTCGTAGGCGTCAACGGCCTGCTGTGCGCGGAGTGTGAGACCCTTGACGGGGTTGATCTGCTCGTAGAGGTTGAGGTTGGCTGTGACGCGGTTGTCATCGCCGCCCGAGTATTTGAATGAGTAGCCGGGTGCGGGGTTGCCCCAGAAGTGGAGGTAGTCGGCGCGGTCGCCGTATACTATATCGCCGTTGTCGTTAAATGTATAGTAGTAGGGTGAGTCATAAGGTACACCTATGCGGGCCCACATGATAGGCGAGTTGGTGTAGTTGGCGTTGTCGCTGCGGGCAGCGTCAGATACCCAGTTGGTCTGGTATTTGGCGTATGCGAGGTTGCCCTGCAAGCCTATTTTGAGCCAGCTGTTTACCTTCGAGTCGAGGGCGAAGCGCAGACCGTCGCGGCGCATGCCCGACTGCTCTACGATACCTTCCATGTCGTAGTGGTTGAGCGAGATATAGTAGCTGAATGTGTCCGAACCGCCCTGTACGGTACCTTCCAATGAGTATACGGGTGCGTGGTTGTTAAACATTTCCTTGCTCCAGTCGGTAGAGATACCGTAGGTGTCGACTATGTTGCGGATTTCCTGCGAAACAGATGCACCGATGATGTCGCGGAACTGGATATACTGCTGCGAGTTCATCATCTTCACCTGGTCGGTTACCATTGCTGACCAACCGTAGGTGGCGCGCAACGATACGCGGGCTTTCTCACCATATTTACCTTTCTTCGAGGTGATAACGATAACGCCGTTGGCTGCACGGCTACCGTAGATGGCTACCGATGAAGCGTCTTTGAGCACGGTTACATTCTCAATGTCGTTGGGGTTGAGAGTGTTGAATACCGATGCGGTAACGGGGGCACCGTCGAGGATATAGAGAGGTGCGGTTGATGCGTTCATTGAGTTGATACCGCGGATAGCCACAGAGCTCGGGGTCGACATAGGCTCACCGGTCGATGAGTAGATGTTAAGACCGGCTACCTGGCCCTGAAGAGCGTCAACGAAGTTGGGGGCGGGAGAGTTTTCGAATGTCTCCTGGCCTACAACTGCTACCGAACCTACCACAGAACCGAGTTTCTTACCCGAACCGTAGCCGGTTACGATGATGCCTTCGAGCGACTGGGCATCGTTTTCAAGATATACTTTCATTCCGTCGACGAGGTCGGCCACAGCGGGCTTCATGCCGATGAAAGATACTTTTACCTGTTTTACCGAGGCGGGAACCGTGATGGTAAACTCGCCGTCGACGTTGGTGATAACGCCGCCTTCGGCTCCAACAGGTACGACGTTAACGCCTACCAGAGGCTCGTCGTCCATTGAGCTCAGCACCGTGCCGTGATAAGTGCGGTTCTGTGCCGAAGCACTTAACGCAAGGGTCACGATGGCTGTAAGTAATAGAAACAGCTTTTTCATACTTAATAATAATTAGACATATAATTTAATTGGTTTCTTGATTTTCGAGTCTCAGCGGCAGCGGAGGGTAATGATTGGTGCTGCCTGATCGATTTTGTTAATTTGCTTCTTTTTTGTAAATTTCCCTTTCTGTTTGATTTTCTTTTTTACCTTTTTGTTTCACATTGCTTTTCTATCTGTTAGGGGATAGATTTTGCAAAAGTAACAATAATTATTAATAATACAACACTTGTCAGCATTTATTCTCAGTTTTTAACATAATTACTGCCAAAAAATCTGCTCTTCGCGTGTGTTTTATAACATAAGACAACACTTTCATAATGCATATTTCACAATGCACAATTCGCGATGCGGCACCCGGGCTGTGGGGTATGTGACTAAAATTAACTAAATTTGCACTGAGCCCCCCGGGGGCCGGTTACACATTAATATATATATCATGATACTGAATAAGGAATATACTCACCGATACACGCTCACCGCGGCGCAATGCAATGCTCAGGGTGAGCTGGCGCCTGCTCAGCTGGTGCAGCACATCATAGAGGTGGCCACCGAACATGCCGATGAGCTCGGTGTGGGATTCGAGCGCCTGGCGCGCGACGGCAATCTGTGGGTGCTGTCGCGCATCGCCATTGAGATGGACCGCTATCCGCGCCTCTTCGAGGAGTACGCGCTCACTACCTGGATTGAGGGGTATAACCGCCATTTCTCGGAGCGAAACTTTGCAGTGACGGGCCCCGGCGGTGAGGTGCTGGGCTATGCGCGCACTATATGGGTGGCTATCAATATGGAGTCGCGCCGACCGGCCGACCTCAGTTCGATAGAGTATATACGCGAGACGGTGAGTCCACGAGAGTGCCCTATGGCCAAGCAGGGCAAGATAAGGGCTATCGATCCGCCCCAGATTGTGCACGACTATCGCTTCCGCGTGAGCGATATAGATGTGAACCGTCACGTCAACTCGGCCCGCTATGTGGAATTGATACTCAATCAGATGGACTTGGCCGACTACGATGAGTGCATGCTGCGCCGCTTCGAGATAGAGTACCGCCGCGAGGCTCATTACGACGACACTGTGGAGGTGTGTTCGGCCATGGGGCCCGACGGGCTCGTCACGGCCATCATGCTTGGCGACGAGGCAGTGTGCCTGAGCCGCGCAGTGATGTTGCCACGTTAAAGCACAAAAAAGCTATGGGGCGACGGTTATAGCGCCCCGACAGGGCGCATCCCCTCGTGTGACATCCGGGGAAGGTGCTGGCGCGCCATATCCCCGGCCCCATACCCCGACAATGCTTAATAAATGACAAGGGCGCTCCGCTGATGCGGGGCGCCCTTGCTATAGACGGGGGTTGATGATTACTGGGGCAGGTGGCCTATCTCGGGATCTACGCCCCACTGCTGCTGGGCGAGACGGCGATAGTTGTTGTAACGCCACTGTGCGTTGGCTTTGGCTGCTTCGAAGAGCTGCTGTGCCTCGGCGGGATACTGTTTGAGCACGGATGCGTAGCGTACCTCGCCTTTGAGGAAGTCTTCGAACTTATCCCAGTCGGGCTGCTTGCTGTCGAGCGAGAAGGGATTCTTGCCTTCCTCTTCGAGGGCGGGGTTGTAGCGCCACAGGTGCCAGTAGCCGCATGCCACGGCGTTGGCCTCCTCTTGCTGCGATTTGCCCATGCCGGCGCGTATGCCGTGGTTGATACAGGGTGCGTAAGCTATTACTATTGAGGGGCCGTCGTAGGCTTCAGCCTCGCGGAGGGCCTTGAGGGTCTGTGTCTGGTCGGCGCCCATGGCTATCTGTGCGGCGTAAACGTAGCCGTAGGTGGTGGCTATGAGGCCGAGGTCTTTCTTGCGGATGCGTTTGCCGGATGCTGCGAATTTGGCGATGGCGCCCAGAGGTGTGGCTTTGGATGCCTGGCCGCCGGTGTTGGAGAATACCTCGGTGTCAACTACGAGCACGTTGACGTTCTTGCCCGAAGCCAATACGTGGTCGAGACCGCCGAAGCCTATGTCGTAGGCGGCGCCGTCGCCGGCTATAATCCACTGCGAACGTTTCACGATGAAGCCCTTGAGGGTTACAATCTCGCGGCAGGCGTCGCAACCGCACTGCTCGCACAGAGGCACGAGCTTGTCGGCTACCTGACGGGTTACCTCGGCTGATTCGGAGTTGTCGAGCCACTGCTGTGCGAGCTCCTTGATTTCAGCAGAGCAGGTGGGGCAGTTTACGGCTTTGGTCATGGCATCGGCCAGACGTGCGCGCATCTTTTCGGTGGCTATGCTCATGCCGAGGCCGAATTCGGCGAAGTCTTCGAAGAGGGAGTTGGCCCATGCGGGTCCGTGGCCCTGAGCGTTGACGGTGTAGGGGGTTGAGGGAACGGAGCCTGAGTAGATCGATGAGCAACCGGTGGCGTTGGCTACCATCTCGTGGTCGCCGAAGAGCTGTGATATGAGTTTCACGTAGGGTGTCTCACCGCAGCCCGAGCATGCTCCCGAGAACTCGAAGAGCGGGGTGGCGAACTGTGAGTTCTTGACGTTGAGCTTGGTGTCGACGAGGTGCTGCTTTGAGGCTACATCTTTCACGCAGTAGTCCCACAGGGGCTGCTTGTCGAGCTGAGTCTCGAGGGGTTTCATGGCCAGAGCCTTCACGCCCTTCTTGCCGGGGCATACATCCACGCAGTTGCCGCAGCCGAGACAGTCGAGCACGTCTACGCTCTGTATGAAGCGCATGCCGGCAAATGTCTTGCCGATGGCGGGAAGTGTGGCTTCGGGATTGATGGGAGCGCCTTTGAGCTCTTCGGCGTCGAGCACGAAGGGACGGATGGCGGCGTGGGGGCAGACGTAAGCACACTTGTTGCACTGGATACAGTTTTCAAAATCCCACTGGGGTACGAAGGCGGCCACGCCGCGTTTCTCGTAAGCGGCTGTGCCCTGATCCCAGGTGCCATCCTCGCGGCCTGCAAATGCCGATACCTTCAGGTCGTCGCCGGCCTGTGCGTTGATGGGGCGCACTACGTCGTTGATGAATGCGGGAGCCGAGTCGGCGCATTTCTCGTCGGCGGGGAGCTGGCTCCATGCCTTGTCGACGGGGAGCTGGCGATATTCGCCGCCGCGGTCAACGGCTGCGTAGTTTTTGTCGACTACATCCTGGCCTTTCTTGCCGTAGCTCTTGACAATAAATTTCTTCATCTGCTCTACGGCGAGGTCAACGGGGATTACCTCGGTGATGCGGAAGAATGCACTCTGGAGTATGGTGTTGGTGCGGTTGCCCAAGCCTATTTCCTGAGCTATCTTGGTGGCGTTGATGTAGTAAACGGTGATATTGTGGTCGGCGAAATATTTCTTGACGTTGTTGGGGAGGTTTTTTGCCAGCTCGTCGCCTTCCCAGATGGTGTTGAGCAGAAAGGTGCCACCGTCGCGCAGACCGCGTGTCACGTCGTACATGTGGAGGTAAGCCTGCACATGGCATGCCACGAAGTTGGGGGTGGTGACGAGATATGTGCTGCGTATGGGCTCGTCGCCGAAACGGAGGTGCGAGCAGGTGAAGCCGCCAGACTTCTTGGAGTCGTAGGCGAAGTATGCCTGGCAATATTTCTTGGTGTTGTCGCCGATAATCTTCACGGAGTTTTTGTTGGCACCCACTGTGCCGTCGGCGCCGAGGCCGTAGAATTTGGCTTCGAAGGTCGACTCGCCGCTCAGTGCTATCTCCTCAACCGGGGGAAGGGAGAGGAAGGTGACGTCGTCAACTATACCCACTGTGAATTTGTCTTTGGGTTCGGG
>JAGAUN010000024.1 GCA_017620715.1 Muribaculaceae bacterium
CGGCGTGGCACGCGGTCTGAAAGATTTTATAATGATTACACTCGGCACGGGAGTAGGTTCGGGCATAGTAATCAATGGTCAGCTGGTATACGGGCACGACGGTTTTGCCGGTGAACTCGGACACGTGATAGTACGGCGCAACAACGGCCGTCTGTGTGGTTGCGGCCGTTCGGGCTGTCTTGAGACTTATTGCTCTGCGACAGGTGTGGCCCGTACCGCCCGCGAGTATCTTGAAATTACCGACACCCCCTCGTTGTTGCGTGAGCTCCAGGCTTCGGAAATAACATCGAAGGATGTTTACGACGCCGCAATGAAGGGCGACAAACTGGCAAAAGATGTATTTGAGTACACCGGTAAGATATTGGGAGAGGCATTGGCCGACTTCACAGTATTCTCGGCTCCCGAGGCTTTTGTGCTCTTCGGAGGTCTGGCAAAGTCGGGCGAACTGCTCATGAAGCCGCTTGTAGAGTCGATGGAGCGAAATATGCTCAGCATCTGGAAAGGAAAAGTGAAAGTGCTTCAGAGCGAACTCAAGGAAGCCGATGCCGCTATCTTAGGTGCGAGTGCATTGGGCTGGGAAGCCAAGAGCGCCGACGCTGCCCCCGTGGCATCAGCAGCTCCTGTAGTTCCGCAGGCCTGATACTGTACTAAATATCATATAAAGCAAGCCGCCGGTGAGCATTCGTTCACCGGCGGCTTGTGTTAGTAAGGTATTATTCCCACTCGATGGTGGCCGGTGGTTTTGAGGAGATGTCGTAGGTTACGCGGTTGATGCCTTTCACGCGGTTGATAATCTTATTGGATATTTCGGCGAGGAAGTCGTAGGGGAGTCGTGCCCAGTCAGCCGTCATGGCATCGGTAGATGTGACGGCGCGGAGCGCTACGGCTTGTTCGTAGGTGCGTTCGTCGCCCATCACACCTACGCTCTGCACCGGAAGCAGTATTACGCCGGCCTGCCAGACGGAGTCGTAAAGATTCCAGTCGCGCAGACCCTGAATGAAAATATGATCGGCTTCCTGAAGTATAGCTACTTTTTGCGGGGTGATGTCGCCAAGTATTCTTACGGCGAGCCCGGGGCCGGGGAACGGGTGACGCGTGATGAGGTGCTCGGGCATGCCAAGCTGACGACCTACTCGGCGCACTTCATCTTTAAAGAGCAGGCGGAGAGGTTCGCAAAGGCGAAGATTCATTTTCTCAGGGAGACCGCCCACATTGTGATGGCTCTTGATGGTGGTGCCGGTGATAGAGAGCGATTCTATACAGTCAGGATAAATGGTGCCCTGTGCCAGCCAACGCACGTCGGAGAGTTTGTGGGCTTCCTGTTCGAATACGTCGATAAAACCTTTGCCTATGATTTTGCGTTTGCGTTCGGGGTCGCTTACGCCGGCAAGTTCGCTGAAAAAATGTTCCGACGCATCCACACCCACTACATTGAGTCCAAGACACTCATAGTCGTGAAGCACATCGGAGAATTCGTTTTTGCGCAGCAGGCCGTGGTCAACGAATATACATGTGAGGTTTTTGCCGATAGCCTTGTTGAGCAGTACTGCCGCCACCGAAGAGTCGACACCGCCCGAAAGGCCAAGCACAACCTTGTCGTTGCCAAGTTGCTCGCGGAGCGATTGCACGGTAGATTCGATGAATGATTCGGCACTCCAGGTGCAACGGCTTCCGCAGATGCCTATTACGAAGTTGGAGAGAATCTGGGTACCGCACTCAGAGTGGAACACTTCGGGGTGGAACTGTACGCCCCAGAGTTTTGTACCGGCCTTCTGATAAGCGGCAATGGCTACTTTTTCGGTCGAGGCGATTGTGTGGTATCCTTCGGGGAGGGCGGTAATGGTGTCGCCATGGCTCATCCACACCTGAGCTCCGGGCTTGATGTCGCGGAAGAGAGGATTGTCGACATCGATATCGGTGAGATGTGCGCGGCCATATTCGCGTGAGTCAGCCGGCTCTACGGCGCCTCCGGCCTGATAGGCCATCATCTGCGCGCCATAGCAGATACCCAGCAGCGGATATTTGCCGATGAGAGGGGCAACGTCGGTGCGGAAAGCCTTCTCATCGTAAACCGAGAAGGGTGAGCCAGACAGTACTACGCCTATCACATCGGGGTCGTGATGCGGAAATTTGTTGTACGGCACTATCTCGCAATAAGTGTTGAGCTCGCGAATGCGCCGCGCAATGAGTTGCGTGGTTTGAGAACCGAAGTCGAGAATAATGATTTTCTGTTGCATAAAGGGCTACGCTATTGGAGAGGTTGTTATGTTGATATTGAAAGGGTATTCTTATCGGGTTATTTGAGCGGGGCTATGATAGAGGGTACGGCCACGAGCCATAGCTCGTCGGCGCCCTGAAACACGGTGTCGGGTTTGGGCGATATGAACTTATCATCGCGCTTGATGCTCAGCAGCAGAGAGGCGTATCTGGTGGAGAGCTCTGACTGCGTCACCGTTTTGCCTATCAGCGGCGAGGACTGCGAAAGGAGTATGGAGGTGAGACGCATATCGGTAGGATTGAGCGGCGACGCGGTTGACTCGTTGTTGTCGGTGGTCTCGATGAGTGGCAAGATGGTCTGTATCTGTTCTTCAGTGCCAATCACGCATATCGTGTCGCCAGGGAAAATACGTTCGGTGGGCGCGGGTACGGGAATCACTATGTTGCCACGCTGTATCGAGGCCACGCTCACGCCATAGTGTGTGCGCAGGCCGGAATCGGAGAGGCGCATTCCTACGAAGCGACAGGTGTAGCCTACCGTCATGAACGCCTGATGGAGGTTGGCTATGATATTGTTGTTGCGGCCGGAGCGGCGTAGCTCGCGCTCGTTGAGGTTGTCGAGGAATGTTTTTTCTATAGAGGTGAGCTTTCGGCTGATGCGCGTAGACATGAGTATTCCTATAAGTATCACTATGGCCAGTGCCACCGCAACGCCTATACGGAAATAGAATATGCCTGAGAAGATAATGATGAGGAAGGTCAGCGCTATGAGTATGCGCACTATGCGCATTATCACCAATGGCACCCCGAAACTTGCGTTGGCCTGTTTGAGCATCTCGCGCTCAACCTGCTTTGACGACGGGTAAGACAGAGCGAGAAGGAATGGAGCCATGGCCGAAAGCGCGATGAGCGTGCCCGCCAAAGATGCCCACGAGGGGATGACCTCTCGAAGCCATGGCATGAGCCAATGGGAGGTGATGACGCATATTGCCGTGAGAATGCAGGTGTAGAGCACTATGCGCCAGAGATAGCGGCGCAGCACAGCTTTCCAGAGAAGCTTTACCTGTGAGCCTTGCTGATTTACGGTGGTTTCGCGATAACGGTCGATAAGGAAATGCAGTCGGGCAGGCAGATGGCGCTGTACGAAGTTGTATACAGGGTCGGCCATGCGTATGAAGTAGGGTGTGGTGAAGGTGGTGAGTACCGATACAGCCACTACTATCGGGTATATGGTGGTGTCGAGTACGCCGAGCTGCATGCCCAAAGTAGCAATGATAAATGCAAACTCTCCTATCTGAGTGAGAGAGAAGCCCGACTCGATGGCTACCCTGAGTGTTTGCCCCGAGATGAGCATGCCAAGTGTGCCCAATACTATCATTCCTACAATTACGGTGGCCGAGAGTATGAGTATGGGGCCGGCATAGTCGACGATTACAGTTGGCGACACCATCATGCCTACCGAGATGAAGAATACCGATCCGAAGAGGTCTTTGACGGGGGTGGTGATATAGTGGATGCGTTCGGCAAAACTTGTGCCTGCCAGAATCGAGCCCATTACGAATGCTCCTAACGCGAGCGAGAATCCGCAGTATACCGAGAACACTGCCATGCCGAGGCAAAGGCCCATACTCACTATAAGAAGTGTTTCGCTATTGAGATATGAGCGCACTTTGTTGAGGGCGGTGGGGAGTACAAATACTCCTACCGCAAACCAGATGATGAGGAAAAAGGCGAGTTTGCTTACGCTCAGCAGAAGTTCGGTGCCCTGTACGCTGTTGTTGATGGCAATTGACGAGAGCAATACCATCATCAATACGGCAAAGAGGTCTTCGACTATGAGCACAGCAAATACCTGCGAGGCAAACTTTTTGTGCGTAAGGCCCAGGTCGGCGAATGCTTTAATGATGATGGTGGTTGATGACATTGAGAGCATGCCTCCCAGAAAAAGACTATTGAGGTGGCTGAATCCCAGCAGGTGGCCCGTGCAGAAGCCCGCGCACATCATGCCCGTGACTATGATCAGCGCCGTAGTGACGGCCGAGCCGCCGGCATTAATCAACTTCTTGAAACTGAATTCGAGACCGAGCGAGAAGAGGAGCACCACAATGCCTATCTGAGCCCAGAACTCGATGTTGTGTTCGGTAGTGACCGACGGCAGATATTCAAAGTGAGGACTCGCAAGGAATCCGGCCACGATGTAGCCGAGCACTACCGGTTGCTTGATGTATTTGAAGAAGAGTGTTACGCAGGCGCCAAGTATCAGAATGAAGGCAAGGTCGCGGATGAGGCTTTCGATACCGAGTGATGCCGATTGGGCCGAGGCGTCGACTGTGGCGAGTATGAGAGCGTTGATCATCGGTGGCGTTGACTATATTGTGACTTGATTGGCGAGCGAGATGGTGGTGGCCTGTCCTATGCTTTGCAGGTCGGTAAACAGGGTTATGAAATCGACCGTCTCGCGTGAGAGCGTTACCAGATTGAGGCGCGTGGTAGGTTCGGAATAATCGTACTCTACGTATATATCCACCAGGTTCACGCGATGGTTTTTAAGGCATTGCCGGTATGGTTCTATATCGGTAACAATGGCGGGAACCTTCATGCGTATTATGCGCATTTCGCCGCCAAGGCGCACCTTGTGCTCAATCTGCTCAAGGAACATCAGTATGAAGATAATCAGCGCCGTGGCCACGACAGCTACAATGTAAAGCCCTACGCCTACGGCGAGGCCTATTGTGGCTACCATCCAGATGCCTGCGGCAGTGGTGAGTCCTCTTACCGAGCCCTTGCTCTGTATTATAGCGCCCGCACCCAGAAAACCGATACCGGTGATGACCTGGGCCGCTATTCGTCCCGGGTCACCGTTTTTCAGTCCCATATATTCCTGCGGCACATAGATGCTGAGTATCATGGCGAGCGTGGCTCCCATTGAAATCAGTGCAAATGTGCGCAGGCCGGCCGTCTGTCCCTTGCGTTTCCGTTCAAAACCCACACAGCAGCCCAGTATCAGACTCAGCAGAAGTTTGAACACCGACGAAACTGTGGTGACTTCTATGGAGTTGATTTGGGCGAGCAGGTCGTGAATCATACTTCGGTCGTGCTATTTTTTGAGGGTGAAATGGCGTGAGGTGAGGCGGAAGTTGTCGGCAAAGAGCTCTACGGTGTAATCGCCGGGATTGAGGGTGGCGTTCACATCCCAGTATATCTTTATGCCCGCAATCTCATCGCCGGCGTAGTCGATGGTCTTTTTGGCCGTGCATTGCAGCGTCTGGCCTTCAAACGAAAATGACCCGCCTGCACCGAGGAGCGATCCTTCGGGCCCAGTGATTCGGAGGTATATGGTCTTGTTGCCTACTGGGGTAGAGTTGTTCTGGGGGATGGTGAAGGTTACAAGAAGCTGGCGTGCCTTGGTTACGTTCTTCTCATTCTTGCCCTTCTTATTGAGTGCGGTAAGTGTCACTCCGGTCACATTGAGCTTCTCGGCGAGTGTGATACGCTCGTTGAGGGTCTCGTTTTGACGGGTGATGTCGTTGACGCGGGTGGTGAGCTGTTCGTTTTGGGCACGTACCTCGGTATTCTCCTGACGTAATGCTGCGTTTTCGCGTCCGAGCGAGTCAACTTGCGCTATGTAGTGGCGGAGGAGTCCGCGCAGAGTGGCAATCTCGTCGCGCAGGCGCTGAATCTGCTCGGCACTCTTTATTTTCTGTGAGTTGAGCTCGGCAAGCAGTTCCTCTACGCGCGATTTGGCAGCGTTGTACTTGGCCAGAATTGTGTCGTTTTCAAGGCGGATAGCGTCGTTTTCGTGCTGTTCAAACTGAGCGTTTAGCTCGGCAAGCTCGCCGGCCATTGTGAGATTGTCCTGCAGTTGCTGGTTGGTGAGCTGGGCCTCGGCTATTTCTGCTTTTTGGGAGCTTACCGTGAGCAGCAGGTATATTATTATGGCAATTAGGGCAATGGCCAGTATTGACGATATGATAAGTATGATTTTATTGCGGTTCATGTGTGTGAGGAGAAGGGGTTATTACATATTTCTACCGTGACAGTTCTTAAACTTCTTGCCGCTTCCGCATGGGCAAGGATCGTTGCGGCCAACCTTAGGCGCGGTATTGACAGTGGGCATGGTGCGCTGCGGGCCCTGAGGTGCTGAAGCTGCCGCTTTTTGTTCGGCCTGACCGGGCAAGCCGGGCACATCTGCTTCGCGAGAGGTGCGGTAGTTGGCGGGGCGGGGAGTCTGGGGCATGGCTCGCTGTACCTGGGGCTGGGCCTGGGTACCGGGCTGCTGAGTCTGACCCTGCGGAGTGGGTATGTGTATGTGGCCGCGCATCAGAGCGGTGGCAACCTTCACGTTGAGGTTGTTGAGCAACTGTTCGAAGAGGTGGAACGACTCAACCTTGTAGATTACGAGCGGGTCTTTCTGTTCGTACGAAGCATTCTGTACTGACTGGCGTAGCTGGTCGAGTTCGCGGAGATGCTCTTTCCAGAGTTCGTCAATTGAAACGAGAAGGAGCGCCTTGTGCCACTCTTTGATGATGATGTTGCAGAGGGTATTGGCAGCATCCTCGAGCGACACGCGAACGTAGAATACACGTTTGCCGTCGGTGATGGGCACTACGATGCGGCCATCGGTGCCGTGCTCGGTGATATAATTGTCGATTACGGGTCGTGCAATTTCAAGTATGCGAGCATTTTTACGGTCAAGAGCCTCGAGAGCGGCATTATGCAACTCTGCAATGAGGTCTTCCTTGGACAGGGCGCGGAACTGTTCGGCAGTAACCGGCATTTCTATGGCGAGGATTTTGAATATCTCGAGCGAGAGGTCATCGTAGTCGGTCGATGCCGAATAATTCTGAACGAGGTTTTCTATAACGTCCCAAAGCATGTTGTTGATGTCGACTTCCACACGCTCGCCTACAAGGGCGTGGTGACGGCGTGAATATATGTAAGAACGCTGCTTGTTCATTACATCGTCGTATTCAAGGAGGCGCTTACGTATGCCGAAGTTGTTTTCCTCAACTCGCTTCTGAGCGTTTTCGATGGCGTTGTTAATCATTTTCGATTCAATCATTTCGCCCTCTTTAAGACCGAAGCGGTCGAGCATCTTCATTACGCGGTCGGTTACGAAGAGGCGCATAAGCTGGTCTTCGAACGACACGAAGAATACCGACGAACCCGGGTCGCCCTGACGGCCTGAACGGCCGCGCAACTGGCGGTCGACACGGCGTGATTCGTGGCGCTCGGTGCCAATGATGGCCAGACCGCCGGCTTCTTTCACCTCGTCGGGGAGCTTGATGTCGGTACCGCGGCCGGCCATGTTGGTGGCTATGGTTACGGTGCCGGCTTTGCCCGCCAGTGCCACAATTTCAGCCTCTTTCTGGTGTAGTTTGGCATTGAGCACATTGTGCGGTATGTTGCGCATCTTGAGCATGCGTGAAAGAAGTTCAGAAATTTCTACAGATGTGGTGCCTACCAACACCGGACGACCCTTGGCAATGAGTGACTCAATCTCGGTGATTACGGCTGCATACTTCTCTTTTTTGGTTTTGTATACGCGGTCGCGCATGTCGTTGCGGGCCACCGGACGGTTGGTGGGGATGGTAACAACATCGAGCTTATAGATGTCCCAGAACTCGCCTGCTTCGGTTTCGGCTGTACCGGTCATACCGGCCAGACGGTGGTACATGCGGAAATAGTTCTGGAGCGTGATGGTGGCGAAAGTCTGGGTTGCGGCTTCAACGGTAACTCCCTCTTTGGCTTCGATAGCCTGGTGGAGACCGTCGGAGTATCGGCGACCCTCCATGATACGGCCTGTCTGCTCGTCGACAATCTTTACTTTCCCGTCGTCGATTACATACTCCACATCTTTTTCAAAGAGTGTGTAGGCTTTGAGCAACTGAGATACGGTGTGCACGCGCTCGGCCTTTACGGCATAGTTCTGCATGAGTTCGTCTTTGCGCTGGGCACGTTCGGCAACGTCGGTTATGGTTTCGGCTTCAGAAAGTTGCGATGCTATGTCGGGGAGAACGAAGAATTCGGGATCCTGGCTCTTGCCTGTGAGTGCGTCAATACCTTTGTCGGTGAGTTCTACCTGACGGTTCTTCTCATCGATTACGAAGTAGAGCGGCTCGGTGGCTTTGGGCATTTCTCGCGAATTGTCCTGCAGATAGTACGCCTCCGTCTGAAGAAGTATGTTCTTCATGCCCTCTTGTGAGAGGAAGCGTATCAGGGCGCTGTTTTTTGGAAGGCCCTTGAATGCGCGGAAGAGCAGCAGTGCGCCCTCTTTCTGGGTCTCTTTGTCGTCAGACGCGAGTTTTGCTTTGGCATCGGCGAGTATCTGGTTTACGAGTTTACGCTGTGCCTGTACCAGAGCCTCGACGTTGGGGCGGAATGTCTCGAAAAGCTGGTCGTCGCCTTTCGATACGGGGCCCGATATGATGAGAGGGGTACGGGCGTCGTCGATAAGCACGGAGTCGACCTCGTCGACAATTGCGTAGTAGTGTTTTCGCTGCACCATGTCGTCGGGCGTCATGGCCATATTGTCGCGCAGGTAGTCGAAGCCGAACTCATTGTTGGTACCGAAAGTAATGTCGCATTCGTAGGCTTTGCGGCGCTGCGGGGTGTTGGGCTGATGCTTGTCGATGCAATCGACCGTGGAGCCGTGGAACATGTACAGCGGACCCATCCACTCGGAGTCACGTTTCGAGAGGTAATCGTTGACGGTCACCACGTGAACGCCGCGTTTTGAGAGCGAACGGAGGAAAACAGGCAGGGTAGCTACGAGAGTTTTACCCTCGCCGGTAGCCATTTCCGCTATTTTGCCCTGATGGAGCACCACGCCGCCTATGAGCTGCACGTCGTAGTGTACCATATCCCAGGTAATCTCATTGCCGCCGGCGAGCCAGTGGTTCTGGTAGATAGCCTTGTCACCTTCGATATGGATGAAATCCTTGCCCTGAGCGGCAAGCTCACGGTCAAGGTCGGTAGCGGTTACGGTGATAGTGGGATTGTTGGCGAATCGTTTTGCCGTTTCGCGCATGGTGGCGAAAACTATGGGTAGGTGCTCATTGAGTTTGGCCTCGATAGTGTCGAGTATCTGCTTCTCTCGGCGGTCGAGTTCGTCCCACAGGGGCTGGCGTTTGTCAACCGGTGTCGATTCTACTTCAAGGCGGATTTCTTTTATGCGTTGCTCGTTCTCGGCGGTAGCCGATGCTATGTCCTGACGAACGAGGTCGATGCGTTCTCGAAGCTGGTCGGGTGTGAGTGTTGAGAGTTCCGGCTCCAATGCTTTTATGCGGTCTACTATAGGTTGTATTTCCTTGAGGTCGCGCTGCGATTTATTGCCGAATATTTTGCTTAGGAATGAGTTTAATGACATTATGGAGATATTTTATTTGTTTTCAATAATCGGTATGGACGCGTGTGCACCCGTAAATAATAATGTGCAAATATACTAATTATCTACGAATCTTAGTAGCAAAAACTGTGCCGTATGAAGTGCTATCGGGGGAGAGTCACCGAGAAATGCTTGTTGGGAGTGTGCTGTGTGTGTATGATACGTATCATGGCCTCTACAAGCTCGGGGTGCAATTGAGCTACATCGTGGTCTTCATGTATGTCGTGGGCCAGATTATAGAGGTGGGGTATCCCTTTTTTTATTATTAGTTTCCAGTCGCGTAGGCGTACGCCTATCTGGTCGGTCTCGTCGAATTCCCAATAAAGGAAGTCGTGCGTGTGGGGCATCTCGCCCCCTTGCAGCAATGGGGCGAACGATATCCCGTCGAAGTAGTCGGGTGTCAGCCGGGTATTGGCGTATTTGCCGGGAAACTCTGTCACACCTGCTATTTCGGCAAATGTCGGCATTATGTCGTAAAACGCTATGGGTGTATCTTCGGCAGTGCCTTCGGGTGTATGGCCGGGCCAACTTACAATAAAAGGTACACGTATGCCCCCTTCATGAATCTGGCGTTTGAGGCCGCGCAGTTTGCCGTCACGCCCGAAAAATTCCGGGTCGGCTCCGCCCTCTTCGTGAGGCCCGTTGTCAGATGTAAATATTATGATTGTATTTTGAAGTAGCGATTTCTCTTTCAGCTTGTCGACAATCTGACCCACGTATGTGTCGAGTCGCGCTATCATGGCTGCGAATTGTGCGTGGGTGTATTGCGAAGGATTGTAGCGCGAATACTCCTGCCCGGGCCAATCGAATTCATCGCCGAGACGCTCGCGGTATTGCGCCACGATTGAGTCATCGGGTTGCACGAGCTCGGCGTGAGGAAGTGTATAGGTAAGTATGCCGAGAAATGGCTGCTGGGGACTCTGGCGGTCAATCCAATCAATTGCTGCCTGATGTATCAGGTCGGCCGAATATTGCGGGCGGTTGCGATAATCGGGCCCAAACATGGGATGAGATATGTTTTCGTCGAGTGTGACGCGTACCGTTGTGGTGTCACCTTGCTCCGGCGAGTAGCGGTTGAGGAAATTGGGGTAATACAGATGCGCCTGAAACTGGCAAACGTAGCCGAAAAATTCGTCGATACCCCGGGTGTGTGGCAGAGACGGGGAGCCCTCGTAACCGCCTGCCCACTTGCCGAACATGCCGGTAGTATAGCCCAGATCGCGCATCATTTCCGGAATTACTATGTGGGCTGTGTCGTATGGATGCTGACCAACTATCGAATAGTCGTCGTTTTGGCCGTAGCGTACCGCAGGTGAGTTTGGCCAGTACTCTTTATTGCCCCTCACCTCGCAGTGCCCGGAGTGTTGTCCGGTCATAAACGAAGCGCGCGAAGGAGCGCTTACCGGGCTGCCGGCGTAAGCCTGAGTGAAACGTATGCCCCGGCTGGCGAGTGAGTCGATATGTGGCGTGGATATGTAGGGCTGGCCATAGCATCCGAGGTCGCCGTAACCCATATCGTCGCACATTATGTATATTATGTTGGGCTTTTGTTGCGACTGAGCTTGAACGGTGACGGGAGCGGCTACAGCGGGTGCGCACAATAAAGGTAATACGTGTTTTAATCGGGGCATCTTGTGTTGCGGTTTGTTAATGAAGTGTGGCGGTAGCAGCTGCTGCCGGTGGACGTATATTTATCAGTCGGGAAAGGTAAGGAGCGAGAGCGCGGGCATCGACAGGTGTCTCGATTGCCCGGGGGGAACAACCCGGTATGAGTAAGTAGGCCGGATGAGAGGGTGCCGCACAACGCACTATGCCGTTGTCGGTCAGGCCGCCGAATGGGTCGTCAACCACCATCCACCCGGGAATTACTTCTATTATCACATCTCCGCAATGCTCAATCGATGTATTGCGCTTCAGGGCCTGTGGATTCTCGCCGGCGCGTGAAGCAATAATATCGTCGATAGTGTATACATTGCCTACCCCGGCCATGCGTGCAAGGAAATCGGCCACCTCCTGACGAAATACCGTGAGCGACAGGTTGCTGTCGGTTATGAGCTTGTGGTTGAGGAAAAACTGGCAGTCATATACGCCCAGTATCCAGTTGCCGTTGCCGTGCATGGCAATCAGATACATGTTGAGCAGAGATATGGCTTTCTTTATCGAATACTCGCCGGTGGGAATACGGTATATAGGCGCATCGGGAGCTGTGGTGGTTGAGGCTGCGGGAATGCCTGTGAGAATGATAGCTACACCCGAACGGCCGGCTACCCGATTGGCTTCCGAGAAGAGTCGCGCAAGGTCGCGGTCGAGCCGCAGGTAAGCGTCTAGCATCTCAATCTCTGAGGCGCCCTTCGGAGCAAGTGAGTAGGCTATGTTGACAATATCGGGCGTAGCGTCGGTACCCATATTGAGCGATTTTATGAGGTCTATGGCCACATCGGTCACTTCTCGATTGGCCAGCGGCGTAGCTTTGAAAGCGGCTGTGCGGTGAGCCATTTTTTTTGGAAAGTTGTGGCTGAAACCTGTAGATGCCGGCGATAGAGTGGGGTAAACGGCCGGATTGAGCAGTGGAGTCCAACGCATGGTATCCAGACGTGAACTTAAGGAGTTGCGATAATTACGGTTTGACAGAACCGAGGGCATATCGCCGAAATAAGACGAGGAGGCCCAGTTGCCGGTACGGTCGTAAATCCAGTAGGCACCGTCGGCGGCATGTCCAGCGAGCGCGAGCGAAACCTGAGGGTCGGCAGCTATTGCAATGGCTTTGCCTTGGCCACCGGTTGCCACACGCAGCTCATCAACCAAAGTTGATACTTTGATGGCGGAGGGCGAAAGGGTCTCATCGGTGAAGTTGCCAAGCGCTTTTGTGTCTTTGAATATGGGGCTTACCTGATTGATTTCTGGATTGTATACCCATGCCGAGGGTACGCCGTTGACCATCGGCGAAGCTCCCGTGAGCAGCATAGTGGCAGCTGCAACGGGGTCGAGATGGCTGCCGTAGTCGATGTGCGAGATGCTTGTGGCCTCAAGCCCGGTGAGACGAGCCATTCCGCCGGGATTCATGAGAGGTCTGGTGAGAGCGATATAATGCTCGTCGAGTCCTTCCACTACGATGTTTAAAATCAGAGAGGCCGGGGCTTGTGCGGCATGAAGCGGCAATGCAAGAAGGAGTAGTACAATGCTAACGATTCGAGTCACGCGAAAATAGTATATAATTGGCTGACAGGAGTATGTCGGTGAATATGAGAGGGTAAAAAGCTGCGTTGAGCACCTGTGCTCCGAAAATCGCACCGATGAGCGGAACGAGACACATAAGCAGATTGGCCCACATGTATGGGGTAAGCCACTTTCGTCCTCTTTCTGAGAAAATCAAAGCCGGTACGAGAAGGCACAGCGGATTGAGCCAGAAGAGCAGAATATTGGGCGAGGTAGCTTCGTGTACCGAGATGAAACACAGAAAGGTGAGTATGAGTCCGCCTATGGCTTGTACAGTGAAGAGCAGAGCGTACCATCCTTTGAAAAGGCGCCGGGTGGAAATGCTTACGCCCACGAGCACGAGGGTGATGAAGCATATAAGCGAGGCTGCGGTAAGAGGGGTGAGATACCACGGAGTCGGGGCGAGGGGTGTGCCTTGCTCGTTGCCTTGTATAAGTATGGTGGTTTGGTCTACTATCGGTCTGTTGCCTACGGTTGCGGTCGCCATCATCCGGCACAGCACGGCGGGAGCGAACATTGTAAGGCGCGTGTCAATCTCTTGGTCGACGCCGCTTCCGAGCGCAAGGTCTATGCTGAACTGGTACCACGGGTAGTATGAGTGGAAATGGCTCATTACAGACCGGAATGTGGGCGTGTCGCCCAACTCTAGATACGGTGTATTGAAACGAATGGAGTCGGCCACGGCCTGTTCGATAATGGCTACGGGGCGTGTGGCGCAGTTGTCGAGCACATAATTGTAACGATACACTCTGTTTTCAGGCAGAAGATTCCGGTCGACCAACTCAAGCACCTTGGCGGCTTCGGCGCGGGTAAGCGCAAGCCTCTGGCATGTGACTCTGCGGCCCTCAACGTTGTAAGGTATCAGGAATGATGCAAGTGGATAAACGGCTATCATGTAATCGGTCTCGCCCTTGCAGAAACGGTAGGCAAATCCCGGTGAGTCGAAATCAAACACCCCCCAGTTGGCCACTAAATCGTTCTCCCCGTACTGCATTCGCAGACCCGAGTGTCCTTCGAGCTGGTATACCTCGGCACCGGGCGCGCAGGTGAGGAGCGATATCGTGATGGAATCGGTCGGCTCGGGCTGGGGCAGATAGCGCAGTTGCGCCTCACCGGTGACGGCGAGGCACAAAAGCAATATCATCAGTGCAATTTGTCGCAGCATGGTGCCGGGGACTTAAAATCACATTATGCCGCGTTCGCGAAGGCGGCATTGCCATGCCCATGCTGAGCGCATGGTATCAGCCAGTGAGGCTTCAGCTTTCCAACCGAGCACTTCGTTAGCGTATGTGGGGTCGGCCCAAACTTTCTCGATGTCGCCTTCGCGACGGCCTACTATGCGGTGGGGTACTTTTACTCCGGTGGCATCTTCGAAGGTGTTGATGAGCTGGAGCACGGAGGTGCCCAGGCCGGTACCGAGGTTAAATATTTCGATTTTGGCTTCTGAAGCATCGTTGAGCATACGTTCCACCGCTATCACGTGGGCTTTTGCGAGGTCAACTACGTTGATGTAGTCGCGAATACATGAGCCGTCGGGTGTATCGTAGTCGTCGCCAAATACGCTGAGCTCCTTACGGATACCAATGGCAGTCTGGGTGAGATAGGGAATGAGGTTCTGGGGCACGCCATTGGGGAGTTCGCCTATTTCGGCGCTGGGGTGCGCGCCCACGGGGTTGAAGTAACGGAGTATCACGCTCTTGAAAGGCGCGCCGGCGTTGATTACATCGGTAATTATCTCTTCAGAAATCTGTTTGGTATTGCCGTAGGGCGAGGTCGCTTTTTTGATGGGCGACTTTTCAGTGACGGGATTATGATCGGGTTCGCCGTAAACGGTGCACGACGATGAGAATACGATACCCTTTACTCCGTTGGGGCCCATGAGGTCGAGCAGATTGAGCAGGGTGTTGAGGTTGTTGCGGTAATAAAGGATAGGCTTTTGCATCGACTCGCCTACAGCTTTGCTTGCTGCGAAATTAATGATGCCTTTGATGTCGGGATAATCGGCAAACAATCGGCGAAGGGCTTCCATGTCGGTGCAGTCGGCCTGTACAAAGTCGGGCCGGATACCGGTGATGCGCTCAATGCCGTCGAGCACTTCGATGTTTGAGTTGGAAAGATTGTCGATGATTACTACGGGGTAGCCGGCGTTTTGTAGTTCGACTACCGTGTGAGAGCCAATGTAACCGGTGCCACCGGTAACCAGTATTCTATCCTTTTTCATAATTAAGTGAGTGTGATATACAAGATGCAAATGTAGTGAAAATTATTTTATAACGTGCATCTCACAGTTATTGCAATCGAATTTGAGCGCCAGACGCGTTTTGCCGTCGTGGATATACAGTTGCGAAGGCAGGCGGCTGCCTTGGGGTGTACGGAGACAGGCTCCGAGTTCGCGGCGCAGACAGTAGCGTGTGGTCATGATGCGTGTGCCCGGTTGCGGGGTGGTCTGCAGTTCAATGGCCGGTTGTATTTGTTGTGCGCCGTGGCGTGTGTAAACCTCACGGGCTCGCCTGTTGGCCACATTGTTGTGATATGTCAGGGTGGTCGGAGCTACAGCGTCATTACTCTCTGGCTTCCGGTATGAATAATGATGGCGCGAGGCGATGGTATGGGTCAACGTATTGATGAGGTTGCGGCGAAGCTCAGATAATATTGAGTTGGGCACGAAGGTGTCGGCACTTACGTTGTCGACAATGGATGCTACCGAATATTGGGTACCTCCCGTGCGCGAAAGCTGTGTTTTGCGAACCTGGAGTTGAGGAGTTTGTGCCGCATTCAGCTCGGTGTCGATGCTTACCGACGCGTGTATGTCGGAGCCCGATACTATTGCGTCGAGCGCAATGCCGCGTGGGGTGGGGCGAAGTATTAGATCAAGCGGGATTTGGCGGGTGGCTGTATCGCGGCGCGAGAGCATGTCTATTGTCTGTTTGTCGATATTGCGATACAGAGGGGTCCCTTTGGCTATATCCACTTTGCGATTGGCGATGACAGTGCCTGTAGGAGGCTGCGCGCCTACATTTACGTTGAACCCTTCGAGCGTGCCCGCTGGGGTGAAGTATGTGAGGCCGTCGCCGTTGTTGAGCGGCTGAAGCAAACGGCATATCAGGCGGTTGCCTTTGGCCGACAGCACGTTGCCTATCTCTTCTCCCGCCCATTTGGGCGTGAGCATCGAGGCCATCTGACAGGAGGGCTTACGCTCGGTGGTGAAATAAGATGTGAAGCCGCGATTGAAGCTCTTGGCCGGGTCGGGTGTGAAATTGAGATGCACATTGCCCAGCGATGCACGCCGGTATTTGTCGGGATGCCGCATGATGATGCTGTCAATGAGCGTGCGGTAGTGGGCCACTATGTTTTTTACATAGCCTGCGTCTTTGAGCCTGCCTTCTATTTTAAATGAGGTGATACCCGCAGCCATCATTTGCTCCAGATAGTCCGACCGGTTGAGGTCGCGTAGCGACAACAGGTGCCTCGGAGGCAACAGTCGGTTGCCTTTGTCGTCCTCAAGGGTGTAGAGGTGACGGCAAATCTGGGGGCAGCGTCCACGGTTGGCGCTGCGGTTGGCAAGCACCTGGCCTGCCTGGCAATCGCCGCTGTAGCTCACACACAAGGCTCCGTGAACGAAGGCTTCGAGTTCGGTATCACCTACATTCTGAGCAATAGCACTTGTCTCTTCGAGTGTGAGTTCGCGCGGAAGTATCAGGCGACTTATGCCGAGGCGGCGCAAAAAGTCGGCCTCTTCCGATGTACGTATATTGCACTGGGTGCTGGCGTGCAGTTCGACAGGCGGCAAATCAAGGTCGAGCAGCCCGAGATCCTGTATGATGAGGGCATCAACACCGATGGTATACAGACTCTCTATCAGAGCGCGTGCTTTTGAAAGTTCGTCGTCGTAGAGTATTGTGTTGAGCGTTACAAAAATACGGGCTTGGTATGAGTGGGCGAATTCTACCGCACGCGCTATCTCGGCCAGTGTATTTGATGCTTCGGAACGTGCACCGAAAAACTCAGCGCCGATATAGACTGCGTCGGCTCCATGACGGATGGCCTCGATTGCTATATCGGCGTTGCGTGCCGGTGCAAGTAGTTCAATGGCACGCGGCAGTGATGTTGAGTTTGTTATGGTCATACTGAAACTGAGGCCATACGGGCCTTGAGTTTGTCGAGCAGCGAGAGCTTGGGCGGACGTATGTGTACGTACGATTTGTTGTCGCGCTTGTTGAGAAATATTATCGATGAGTGAAGTACTATTGCTATTGTGTGCTCGAATTCCACTATGCCGTGAACGCGTTTGAGAGCGATGCGGTGGAAAGGAGATGCGGTGGGCAGGCTGTTGATGATGAGGTTGCCGTTGTCGTCTATTTCCACTTCATGATTATCGATAAGATACTCGAAGAGGAGCATGATATCGAGCTCGTCGGGCGAAGAAGGCCGTTTGCTGTATTTCTTGTATATTGAATCGATAACTTTCTGTGTAATCATTGTAGCAGTGTATTTGGGGTGTGAAACCGAGTGGCGTACTGCGGTGCGTTCTCTGCTATAACATTGAGTTTGCGAAAGTGGTTTGCTCAATACAATTACAATGTAGTTACAATATGCTCACACAAAGCTATGCCGCGATGGGTCAAGCTATTGTGTGAGCAAATATTATTCAGAAAGAGTATCAGGCAAGGAATCCGAGCAGTACACCGGCTGCTACTGCCGAGCCTATAACACCGGCTACGTTGGGGCCCATAGCGTGCATGAGCAGGTAGTTGGAGGGATCGTATTCCAGACCGAGGTTGTTGGATATACGAGCCGACATAGGCACAGCCGATACGCCTGCGTTGCCGATGAGCGGGTTGATTTTCTTTGAATGGGGCAAAACGAGGTTGAAGAGTTTCACGAACAATACGCCGCTCGATGATGCTATGATGAAGGCCATGAAGCCGAGGGCGAAGATGCCGATTGTTTCGGCTGTAAGGAACTCTGAGGCCTGAGTTGAAGCACCCACGGTCATACCCAGCAGTATGGTGACGATATCGGTGAGGGCGTTCGATGCCGTTTTGGCAAGACGGTTGCATACGCCGCACTCACGCAGCAGGTTGCCGAAGAAGAGCATGCCCAGCAGCGGAAGGCCCGAGGGTACCACGAAGCATGTGAGCAGAAGGCCAACAATGGGGAAGATTATCTTCTCGTTCTGCGACACGGCGCGGGCGGGTTTCATTTTTATCAGACGCTCCTTCTTGGTGGTGAAGAGGCGCATGATAGGGGGCTGGATTACCGGCACGAGAGCCATATAAGAATAAGCCGAAACGGCTATGGCGCCCATAAGGTTGGGGGCGAGTTTCGACGAAAGGAATATAGCGGTAGGGCCGTCGGCACCGCCGATTATGGCGATGGCACCGGCCTGGTCGGGAGCGAAGCCGAGCAGCAATGCTACCATGTAGGCACCAAAGATGCCGAACTGGGCGGCTGCGCCGATAAGCATCAGCTTGGGATTGGCTATGAGGGCTGAGAAGTCGGTCATGGCACCGATGCCGAGGAAAATCAGCGGAGGATACCAGCCGGCGCTCACGCCGTTGTAAAGGATGTTGAGCACCGAGCCTTGCTCGTAGATGCCTATCTCAAGGCCGGCCGATGCGTTGAAGGGGATATTGCCTATGAGCATACCGAAGCCTATCGGAACGAGAAGCATCGGTTCGAAGTCTTTCTTGATGGCGAGCCAAATGAAGAATAATCCTACGCCGAGCATTACGAAATGCTCCCAGGTGGCGTTGGCGAATCCTGTCAGGCTCCAGAACTCCGATAGATTCTGCACAAAAAATTCAGACATAGCGTATACTTTGTTTCAGAAGTTTATGAAGAAATGGAGTATCAATCAATAGAAATGAGGGTGGCGCCTTCGAGCACGGCATCGCCGACGGCTACGTTTACAGACTTAACCACACCGTCGCGGCCGGCATGGATGGCGTTTTCCATTTTCATGGCCTCAAGCACCACAACGGTATCGGCAGCCTTGACAGTGTCGCCTACCTTTACGGCTATCGAGAGTACGGTGCCGGGCAGAGGAGCTTTCACTACATGGCCTGCGGCTGTAGCAGCGGGCTTGGCTATGACTTTGGCGCCTGTCTCGGTGCGGGGAGCTGCCGAGGGGCGGGGAGTCTTGACTACGCTTACGGGTTGTGCCTGGGTATCGAGCTCTACCTTGTA
>JAGAUN010000025.1 GCA_017620715.1 Muribaculaceae bacterium
AAATTATTGTCGTTTATCAAAGACGGCGAAATCCCCGCCGCGCCATACACCACTAAAATAGCCGAGGGATTGCCCGAAGAGGTTATCTCGGCGTATGTACGCGAGGAGAATCCTATGCTGCTTGTAATGGGGACACGAGGCACTGACGCCAAAGAGCGCGATCGTCTTGGCTCGGTAACAGCAGAGGTGCTTGACACGTGCCGCACGCCCGTATTCACCGTTCCCTCTGTGACACAGGAATGCGGCGATACCAAGCCCCTGAACATACTGTTTCTTAGCAATTTCGACCAGGAAGATATTTTGGCGCTTGAGATGCTGTTTAAACTTTCGCCCGGCGGAAATCACAATGTCACGCTACTTAAGATTCCCGGCAAGAAAGCATCTCATATCGATGAAGAATCGCTGAGCGCTCTGCAGCAATACTGCACCCGCCACTACCCCGTTCATAACTTCACGGTAGAGACCCTCAACATTATGGGAGCCGATGTTCAGTTTAAGGAGCTCACCGATTCGCGCAACATATCGCTGATTGCCGTTCCTAATAAAAAGAAAAACATTTTTGTGCGCCTATTCAATCCCGGTATAGCGCATCGACTGCTGTTCAGTCAGGACATCCCCATGATAGTGCTGCCCGTATGATGTATATTCGCCAACAATACGAATACCGATTTAGCTATTATCGACTCCCCCACCGAGCCGGAGCGGCTGACATGCTCTACAATCTGCATTAAGAATAATAAAGCATTGAGTCCCGGTTCGAAACGAATTGGGATTTCTTTTTTAGTAACGATAATACACTGCAATGACATTGAACGATATAAGAGTAACAATACAAGGCGTGAGCGGTTGCTTTCACGAAGCCGCCGCCCGCGAATACTTTTCGAAGCACCTGCCTGATAAGAGGGTACAGGCTGTGGAGTGCGAAACCTTTGAGAAAATGTTCGACCTTCTCGATACCGATGTTTCGCTGCTCGGTATCATGGCGATTGAAAATACCATAGCAGGCCCGCTGCTGCAAAATCACGAACTGCTCACCAAATCGAAACTGTTTATAGCCGGCGAGCATAAGGTACGCATATCACACGTGCTGGCAGCTCTTCCCGACGACAACATCGATGATATCCGCGAGGTTATATCCCACCCAATGGCACTGATGCAGTGTGCTCAGTTCCTTGCCACACTGCCGGATGTTAAAATTTCGGAAGCATTTGACACGGCAGGCAGTGCCGCCCTCATAGCAAAGCAACAGTCGAGAGGCAAAGCGGCCGTGTGCAGTCAGCTCGCCGCCGAAAAATACGGGCTCAAAATACTGGAGGCAGGAATCGAGACCAATAAACGGAACTTCACACGCTTTCTGATACTCGCGCACAACGAGAATGCCGACATACTCCGATACTCACGCGAGAGCGCCGACAAGTCGTCGATGGTATTTACACTGCCACACACTCAGGGAGCACTGTCGAAGGTACTTACCATTCTATCGTTCTACGACATGAACCTGACCAAGATACAATCCACACCCATTGTAGGCAAAGAGTGGGAATACCGGTTTTACGTTGACCTTTCATTCAAAGACTATAATAAATACCTTCAGGCCCTCGAGGCTGTAAGGCCACTTACGTCAGACCTGAAGATATTGGGTGAATACAAAAGTTGCAACAATTCAATTTAGATTATGACAAACAACAGTATACAACCATCGGCCCGCGTGCAGGCCATCGAAGAGTATTATTTCTCGCGAAAACTCCGTGAGGTGGCTCGTCTTAAACAGGAGGGGCGCAACATTCTGTCGCTTGCAATCGGCGGCCCCGACTTACCGCCTGCGCCGGAAGTGATTGAGACCCTCAGCAACTACGCACAACGCCCCGATATGCATTCCTACCAGCTTACGCGGGGCACAAAAGAACTGCGAGAGTCGTTCAGCAGCTGGTACAAAAGAATGTATGGCGTAACGCTCGATACTGATTCCGAAATACAACCGCTGATAGGCTCCAAAGAAGGCATTCTGCACATCTCAATGGCTTTTCTCAATGATGGTGATTATGTACTCGTGCCCGACCCCGGATACATCACATACCGGTCGGCAACCCGGATGGTGGGCGGTATACCGTTGAGATATAACCTCCGTGCCGAGAATGATTGGCAGCCCGACTTTGAGGAACTTGAGAATTTGGCCATGAGCCACAATATCAAGCTGATGTGGGTGAATTACCCGCACATGCCCACCGGCACACCTCCCGGCAAAGACTTGTTTCGACGATTGATAGATTTCGGCCATAAACACGGCATAGTAATAGTAAACGACAATCCTTACAGCCTGATACTCAATGATAATCCAACGAGTATACTTACCGTAGACGGTTCGCGAGATATTGCGATAGAGATGAACTCGCTCAGCAAAAGCCATAACATGGCCGGATGGCGTATGGCTATGGTTGCCTCTAATCCCGAGTTTATTAACTGGATTGTGAAAATGAAGTCAAATGTCGATTCCGGCCAGTTTCGTCCGATGATGGAAGCCGCTTGCAGGGCACTCGTACTTGACACAGATTGGACACGTCAACTTAACGACGTATACCAAGAGCGTCAGGCAATAGGTCGAAAAATAATGAGCGCATTAGGTTGCCATGTAGCCGATAAGCAATGTGGATTATTCCTATGGGGAAAGATTCCCGAGGGCTATGACTCATCAGAGCAGTTTGCCGACCACCTGCTTGACCGGTATGATTTGTTTTTGACGCCGGGAAGCATATTCGGCCATAACGGCAATGATTACATAAGGCTTTCGCTCTGCGCTCCCAAAGAGATTTTACTTGAAGCACTACACCGAATAAATAAAGACACGAAAGAAATCTAAAGATATGAACGACTTACTGCCAATAGTACCGACCCACAGCAACGCACCCATAATAATTGCCGGCCCATGCAGCGCCGAATCAAAAGAACAGATGATGGCTACAGCAACAGCGCTGTCGCAGGCGGGTATAACTATATTTCGCGCCGGCGCGTGGAAACCGCGCACATCGCCCGGCACTTTTGCCGGAGTAGGCGCAATAGCCCTGCAATGGCTCAATGATGTAAAGGAAGCCACCGGAATGCTGACCGCTACCGAAGTTGCCAACCGCACACATGTCAATCTTGCTATCAATGCCGGTATAGACATATTGTGGATTGGGGCCCGTACATCGGCAAATCCTTTTGCTATGCAGGAGATAGCCGATACCATAGCCGAGCGCGGTGCCACCGACAAAATCGTTTTGGTCAAAAACCCCGTAAACCCCGATCTCGAGCTATGGATAGGTGCATTGCAACGTATCTACAACGCCGGAGTACGCCGACTCGGAGCCATACACCGCGGATTCAGTGTGTATGGCAAACATCTGTATCGCAACGTACCTCAATGGGATATCCCCATAGAACTGCATCTAAGATATCCCGAATTGCCTATATTATGCGACCCTTCACACATAGGCGGGAAGCGGGAGCTCGTAGAGCCTCTATCACAGGAAGCACTCAACCTTGGCTACGCCGGCCTGATTGTAGAGACGCACTGTGACCCTGATTGCGCCATGAGCGATGCATCACAACAGGTCACGCCCCAAACACTGTCGGAGATACTGGAACGACTGCATGTGCCGGCCACCACTACGAAATCGGAAAGTCTAACAGCACTGCGCGCCAAGATAGACAATCTCGACTCAGAACTGATCAGAGTACTTTCGCAGCGTATGGCAGTGTGCCGCGAGATAGGCCGATTCAAACGCGACAACAATATGAAGGTAGTGCAGGCAGGCCGCTACAACGATATCATGCATTCCCGCATAGCCGAAGGCGTAGAGAGCGGGCTGGGAGAAGATTTCGTGAGGAGGCTGTTGCTGTCGGTGCACGACGAATCAGTACGCCAACAGATACAGATAGTAAGCGATTAGCCGCCTATTGCACAATATTGAACGAACGGTCCCAGTCTTTCCACACCGGTTCGTATCCGAGCGAATGTATCTCGGAAGCAACCTGGAGAGGTGTACGCACATCCGTTACCTCAAACTGCGCAAGTGAATCCTGAGCTACGGCATAACCTCCGGGATCAGTCTTGCTGCCGGCGCTCATAGAGGTGACTCCGAGACTCATCATGTTGGCACGGAAAGCCGGTGCCTCACGGGTGGAGTAGGAGATATCCACGTCACGGTCAAATATTCGGAAAGCAAATGTGAGTTGCGCAAGCTCACGGTCAGTCATTACAACGTTGGGCTTGTAACCGCCTTCGGCCGGACAAAGTCGGGGGAAGTTGATGCTGAACCGTGAACGCCAGTAGTGCCGGCGCAGATATTGCAGATGCCGGGCCATCATTACAACATCGGTGCGCCAGTCCTCAAGACCAATCAACACACCCATACCAATTTTATGAAGTCCGGCCGCCCCCATACGGTCGAAACCGTTGACGCGCCATTTGAAAATCGACTTCATGCCGCGGGGATGGTATTTGTTGTATGCCTGCTCGTGGTAAGTCTCCTGAAAGCAGACCACTCCATTTAGCCCCGACCGAATAAGCCGCTCGTAATCGGCTTGCTTCATTGGCATCACCTCAATGGTGAGATTGGCAAAATAGCGGTCGGCTATCTTCAGCACCTTTTCCAGATAATTTACCCCGTTGAGCGCAGGGAATTCACCTGACACAATAAGCAGGTTTTCAAACGGGCCAAGGCGTTTTATTGCCTCACATTCGCGCTCTACCTGCTCTTCTGTAAGAGTTATACGCGTGAGCGGATTGGCGTGGTTGAAGCCGCAATACACGCAGGCATTGGTGCAGGCATTGCTCACATATAGCGGTATATACATGGATATGGTTTTGCCAAAACGCTCGAGTGTGAGTTTGCGCGATAACGCGGCCATCTGCTCGATATAGGGAGCCGCAGCGGGCGAAACCAAGGCCATGAAGTCGTCGATGCCGGGGCGCGGATTACGCAGCGCCCTCTCAACATCGGCCGAAGTCTTGCTTAGTATGGTTTGAGTGGTTGTATCCCAGTCGTACTTCTGAAGTTCGTCGTAAAACATAGCAAATCAATTGTTGCAACCGTCCGATATCTTCCGGGTTATTCGCATTGCGCAGAAATTCGGTCCGCACATAGTGCAGAAATGGTCATCGTCTTTGTGGCTCTCCACATAGTATTGGCGGGCACGGGCCGGATCAAGCGAAAGATTGAACTGGTCTTTCCATCTGAATTCAAAACGGGCTTTGCTCAGGGCATCGTCTCGCAGCTGCGCACCCGGATGCTGCTTGGCAAGGTCGGCCGCATGAGCTGCAATTTTATAGGAAATTACGCCGGTGCGTACATCCTCGAGCGTAGGCAACGCGAGGTGCTCTTTGGGAGTAACATAGCAAATCATAGCTGTACCCATCCAGGCAATCTGAGCGGCGCCGATGGCCGATGTAATATGGTCATAACCGGGCGCAATATCGGTAGTTAACGGGCCGAGAGTATAGAACGGAGCCTCGTGGCACTTATCTAACTGACGATCCATATTCTCGCGAATCTTATGCATGGGCACATGTCCGGGGCCTTCGATAAGCACCTGCACATTCTTAGCCCACGCTTTTTGAGTGAGTTCGCCAAGCACATCCAGTTCGAGGAACTGGGCGCGATCGTTGGCATCGTGAATAGAACCGGGTCGCATGCCGTCGCCGAGTGATACGGCCACGTCATATCGGGCAAGGATATCGCAAATCTCGTCGAAATGGGTATAGAGGAAATTTTCCTGATTGTGCATCACGGCCCATGAGGTCATAATAGAACCGCCACGGCTGACACAACCGGTAAGGCGCTCGCCCAGCATTTCGGCATGAGCTTTTAGAGCACCGGCATGAATAGTGAAGTAATCGACGCCCTGCTCTGCCTGCTCAATGAGAGTGTCTCGATATAGGGGCCAATCGAGTTTTGACAAATCGCCGCCAACCTTTTCGAGCGCCTGATATACAGGTACAGTTCCCATAGGCACCGGGCAGTTGCGGATAATCCATTCACGGGTCTCATGTATATGGTCGCCGGTAGAAAGATCCATCAGGGTATCGCCTCCCCAATAGCAGCTCCACACGGCTTTGTTGACCTCTTCTTCAATACCCGAAGATAAAGCTGAATTACCTATATTGGTGTTGAGTTTTACAAGAAAGTTTCTGCCGATAATCATCGGTTCGGCCTCGGGATGATTGATATTGGCGGGAATAATGGCGCGCCCGGCCGCAATCTCGTCGCGAACAAACTCGGGTGTGATATGGGTTTCAATACCTATAGCTTCGGCATTCATATTTTCGCGTATGGCCACATACTCCATTTCCGGAGTAATAATGCCTTGACGGGCTAATGCCATCTGAGTAATCTCTTTACCGGGCTTGGCCACACGTGGTTTGTACTGAAAAGGAAAACGAATGTCGTCGAGAGCAGCATCATCGCGACGTGCACGCCCGTAAGCCGATGTAATATCGGAGAGCGTTTCCAAATCGTCGCGCTTGGATATCCACTCCTCGCGCAGACGCGGAATGCCTTTATTGATGTCCACCTTAACAGTAGGGTCGGTATATACTCCGCTGGTATCGTACACGAGCACCGACCCGTTGTCGGTAAGAGTGGTTGAGCCGTCGGCATTCTTTGTCGCTGTAGGCGTAAGATTGATTTTACGCATGGCCACGCGAATGGGGTGCATTGATCCCTTGATATAGAACTTTTCGGAACCGGGATAGCTGTGTACGTCGATATTTTCGATTTTCATGTTTAGTCGAGAAATGAAGTTAAAGGACTGGTAGATGATGCAATGGAGTTAACAGCTCCAAGACCTGAAAGATATGCCATTCGGCCGGCTTTGACGGCGAGATCAAATGCACGAGCCATTGCAGCGGGATTGCCTGCCACTGCTATAGCTGTATTTACCAACACAGCATCGGCTCCCATTTCCATAGCTTCAGCCGCGTGCGAGGGAGCTCCGATACCGGCATCCACCACTACAGGCAGATTGCTTTCGGCAATGATAATTTCGAGCATGTCGCGGGTGCAAAGACCTTTGTTGCTGCCTATGGGAGCGCCTAAAGGCATAACGGCCGCTGCGCCTACTTCCTCAAGCCGCTTGCACAGAACAGGGTCGGCCTGTATGTATGGAAGAACTTTAAACCCCTCGGCTGCAAGCACTTCTGTTGCCTTTAGGGTTTCTATAGGATCCGGCATAAGGTACTTTGGATCAGGATGTATCTCAAGTTTAATGAAATCTGTACCAAAGCACTCACGCGCAAGTCGAGCCGCAAACACAGCTTCCTTGGCATCGCGAACACCGGAGGTGTTGGGAAGAAGCTGCACGTTGTCGCGGTTGATGTGAGTAAGCATGTCATCGTGCTCTTCGTCCTGTAGGTCTACGCGCTTCATGGCCACAGTAATCATCTGCGACTCTGAGGCCAGAATAGCTTCGAGCATTAGTTCGTTGGATGCGAATTTGCCTGTTCCGACAAACAATCTACTTGTGAAAGCCTTTCCTCCTATTTCGAGGATATCGTTTTCTATATGTGACATAGTGAATATTGTATTTCAGATTATTGACGGTTGAGCCGCGCTTTCAACATATTAATCATATCGGCTGTATACTGCACGGGGTCAGCGGCATTGATTATGGCGTGCGACACAGCTATGCCGTTAATTCCTGTATCCATTAAAGCAGGTATATCCTCTTGGGTAATACCGCCAATGGCTACCAGCGGAAATTCAACTCCCGCCTCGCGCACAGCTTCGACTATATTCCGATAACCGTCGATGCCCAATGTGGGGGCAAGATTTGACTTTGTGGAGGTGAAGCGGAAGGGGCCTACCCCGAAATAGTCGAGGTCTTTCCCTTTATACTTAATAATATCCTCAGCCGTATTGGCGGTGACTCCGATAATGGCATGCGGGCCAAGGAGTTCACGGGCTTCAAGCGGATCCATATCGTTTTTGCCGAGATGCACACCTGATACTTTCAGTTCGGCTACCAATTCCACTCGGTCGTCGATTATAAGAAAGGTATCGTTTTCGCGGCATAGCGGAATAAGTTCAGCAGCCACTTCACGTACCTCGCTGTCAGAGGCATCTTTCATGCGCAACTGTATCCATCGGCAACCGCCTTCTATGGCCATCTGAGCCTCTTCGGCTATGCTATATTTGTCTGATTTGTCGGTTATAAATTGTAACATAAGTAGTTGTATATGATTTCTAT
Source organism: Muribaculaceae bacterium (assembly GCA_017620715.1). Taxonomy (GTDB): domain Bacteria; phylum Bacteroidota; class Bacteroidia; order Bacteroidales; family Muribaculaceae; genus Paramuribaculum. Next base: position 8,227 of record JAGAUN010000025.1, read on the forward strand.
AAGTCAAGAAAGCTCCGCAGTGCACCAAGTACCGCGTAGCCTGAAAATCCGTAAGGCTCCAACAACTTTACTCGTTCGGGCGTAACTCCGCCAAGAGCAATCACGGGCACATTTCGCACCTGACTCAACCGGCGTAAATCCTCATCGCTAAAAGCGCTTTTGTAGCCTTGCTTGGAAATACTGTCGAATATAGGGCTCAACGTAACATACTCACAATCTTTGACCTCAAAAAGTTCATCAATAGAATGACATGAGCGTGAGATAGACCCTGTGAATTGATGCGGGGCTGACGGGCACCGGCTGTTGAGATGCACTCCCCCGAGGTTGAAACTATGCAACAGTTCGAAATGACCATGAAGTTTCAATCGCGAGTGATAGCGGGGCGGAATAGACTCAATGAGATTACGCATATCGCGCAGACTCGCATCGGGGTGCCTGAGATGAACATAATCGAATCCCGACAAAAGAGCCCCTTGAATAAGTTGTGACTCGTCGGACTCAATCTGTTCGGGTGTAATAGCTATTTTAAAGTATTCGGAATTCATCCGCCATAAAATGCTTTTATAATTATCACGCTATCACCATCACATAATACATGTGAGGAGTATGTATTACGTGGCACAACAGTATCGTTGACTGCAATGGCAATACCTTTGCTATTTAATTCGAGTGTTTCGATAAGCCGGTCAATACTACAGTTATCGGCTACCGCATGAGGCTTATTATTTACGGTAATGTTTATCATTTGAAAGAAATTTCATGTGTCGTGGAGCAAACAGATGATTTACAGGGCCATGTCCGTGACCGATGCTGACCCTCGCGCCAGCATTGAGAGCTTTGGTTACATACAGTTTTGCACGCATACAGGCCTCAACCAGATCAAATCCCAGTGCGAGATAACAGGCAATAGCAGATGAAAGCGTACATCCTGTGCCATGGGTATTTTGGGTGTTGACAGCATCAGCGGTAAGAACCACCGGATCATCTTCCCCATACAGATAGAGATAATCAATCTTGTAATCTTCGTTGGCCGTATCACCGCCTTTAAGAAGTATATTGCGGCACTTCATTTCACGAAGCACATTTACCTGATCGTCAATATTGTCAGACGAAGCGAGTGCCCGTGCCTCAGCCACATTGGGAGTGACGAGAGTGGATAAGGGGAAAAGAAGAGATGTGAGACTGTCAACGGCATCCTCGTCGAGCAACCGTGCTCCCGAAGTTGAGAGCATCACAGGGTCAATTACGAGATTACTGACATTTCTGTGAGCCAAAGCCTCGGCTACCGCACTGACTATCTCACTGCTGAAAAGCATACCGGTCTTTACAGACAAGGGGGGTATATCATCCCATACAGCGTCAATCTGAGCTTTGACCATAGAGGGAGACACAGGCTCTACTGCAGTTACGCCGGTGGTGTTCTGAGCCGTCAGAGAGGTGATTGCCGTTGAGGCATAACAGCCAATCGCCGATATAGTCTTGATGTCGGCTTGGATTCCGGCTCCACCCGACGAATCGGAACCGGCAATGCTCATAACTGGGATATAGCTTTTCATATCGCTTGACTGCATTGATTAATCAAAAAAATATGTCGGCGATACGGAGTTAAGCCTCAGGCTTATTACAGACAATCCCTTCGTCGGTATAATCCGCATCAGGTTCGGAGGGTAAAAATCTCAGCCCGATAATGATGGGCACCCCTTTGTCGTCGAGTATACGGCAAAGGTATGTATATCTTCCGAAAAATGCAAATTAACTAAAAAGGAGTAACAGGCGACGACGGGGAGGAAAGTATATCGGCCGTGCCGCCGGAGAATGGAGAATCAGAACCGATAGGGCCACCATCATTGAGACTCGATTCTACCGACACCAATCCCTGAGGCAATGTGTCGGAGCTGTCTTCCATATTCTCAAAACGGGCATATTCAGCTTTGAAGCGCAGCTCAACATCGTCTACACGACCGCTACGATGCTTTGCCACTATAAACTCTGCAAGTCCGCGGATATCCCTGTCGGACGCATCTCTGCCCGAACGCAGGTAATACTCCGGGCGGTGTATGAAGCAAACGATATCGGCATCCTGCTCTATAGCTCCCGATTCACGGAGGTCAGAGAGCTGCGGACGTTTACCCTCCTTGGAATCGCCGCGCGACTCCACGCTACGGTTGAGCTGCGAAAGGGCTATGATAGGAATGTTGAGCTCCTTGGCAAGCTGTTTGAGCGAGCGTGATATCATACTTACCTCCTGCTCACGGGAGCCGAATTTCATGCCCGAAGCATTCATGAGCTGCAAGTAATCGATTATGAGAATGCGTACATTGTGCTCACGCACCAGGCGTCGAGCCTTAGTACGTAATTCAAAGATAGAGAGCGAGGGAGTATCGTCGATATAAAGCGGGGCGCCATAAAGATGCTTTATGCGGGCCATAAGCTGATCCCATTCCATTGGTGTGAGCTGACCGCTCTTGATTTTTTCGCTCGGCAACTCGCACACATTGCTCACCAGACGGTTAACGAGCTGCAGATTCGACATCTCAAGCGAGAAAATTGCTGTAGGCTGATTGTAATTCACAGCCATATTCTTAGCCATCGACAACACAAATGCGGTTTTACCCATGGCGGGGCGCGCTGCAATAATAATGAGGTCGGAATTTTGCCAGCCGGAGGTGAGTTTATCGAGCTCGTGGAATCCCGTTTCGAGACCACTCAAGCCCGAGGCACGGTTGGCGGCCGCCTGGATTTGCTCAATAGCCTGCCCGATAACGGGGTCTATCTGCGTTACATCCTTCTTAACGTTGCGCTGAGAAATCTCGAAAATCCTACCTTCGGCCTCTTGCATCAAATCGTCAACGTCGTTCGACTCGTCAAATGCCTTCCTCTCTACCTCCGAAGCAAAACTGATAAGTTCGCGGGCAAGGTACTTCTGCGCCACAATACGCGAGTGATACTCGACATGAGCACCCGATGCCACACGCGAAGTGAGGTCGGCTACATATACCGGGCCACCCACCTCCTCAAGCGTACCGTTGCGGCGCAGCTGCTCGGTTACAGTAAGCATATCGATAGGCTGCTGAGCTGCACCAAGCGTCTGTATGGCTTCGTATATCTTACGGTTGGCAGGCTCATAGAAACACTCGGCTTTGAGTATGTCGCAGACTATGGTATAGGCGTCTTTCTCAAGCATAAGGGCTCCGAGCACGGCTGCTTCGAGCTCCTTGTCCTGAGGCAACTGACGGCCGCCGAAATCTAATAACTGGCGCTCTTTCTGATTATTACGAGAGGGATTGTTGGTAGGCATAGGGTATGGAGGAAAAGTGCGATGACAAAATTACCGATTTTTTCGTAACTTCGCTTCTAAATTGATTTTATTTATATTTACACGTTTTCTACAATGGTAGTATTCCCAGGAGCAAAAATCAATCTCGGACTGAATATTTTAAAGAAATTACCGAACGGTTTTCATGATATTGAAACCTGTATGGTAGCAGTAACCTGGAGCGATGTGCTTGAGTTAGTACCGTCTCAGCGAGATAATACCACACTGGTTCAGTCGGGGTTGACTCTCGACTGCGAACCCGCGGATAATTTTATAATGAAAGCGTGGCGATTGTTAGCCAATGACTTCGATATGGCCCCGGTTGAGATGTACCTCGACAAGTGCGTTCCCTCAGGCGCGGGCCTTGGAGGCGGTTCGGCTGATGCTACAGC
>JAGAUN010000026.1 GCA_017620715.1 Muribaculaceae bacterium
CTGTGGAAAAGCCCCGAAAATACATAAAGCCTCGGCAACGCGGTGCAAATGCTTCATCACACCACATCTCCCGGATCCCAAACACGAATTCACCGATTCTGTGGCAGAAATATCAATAAATTTTTACTTGTACCAAACAGAATGATAGTTACATATGTTTCAAAATAAAAAAATATTTATTTATGAAAATTTTTATTTATTGTTGTTTTGCTGTTTTTGCTTTGTCCTCTTGCTCATCAGATTATATAGAGCCATCCTATAGAGCTGATGATAGTACGATTATTTTGTCCAAGTACGACGAGGCAAGGAATAAAACCAGACAAAGCATTGTAGAACAGCTGAAATTTTGGGGGGTTAAACCATCGCGTGCATCATTAGATACATTAAATGGCTACGATTTAATACGGTATCTTCTATTGTTGCCAGAGTCCGAGCTTGATAGTTTACGTCAAATATACTGTACAGAGGAAAACAAACGTGCGCATGAAATAATGGTTGAATTTAGTATAGATAAGATGATAGAGTTGTCTTCTCCTGAAGAAGTACAAAATCTATTTTCTTTCAGGAATGATTATATAGAAATGGGAGGACACAACCCTGGGTATCTAATAAATTCGTTGAATACAACATTCTCTCAGAGTCCGGACATAATCAGAGATAACGTTATAGAGGACGCTGCTATAATTGATGAGTATTTGCCCAACCCAACAGAAATGCAGCCTGCCTACGTCGATACTTATGCCGAATGTTTGAGGCAATTAACAAATGAAATGATTGATAGTAAGGAAGCTGACATTGCTATCTTAGGCTTGACTGATGGTGTGGGGCTCTTTTTTCCCGAGGCAGGCATATGTATTGGATTAGGAGGTATGGTGTATTCTTTATTTTCTACTTTGGAGGCTACCCATAAATTTCATGAGTGTGTGGCAACCCGGACTTATTGATATAATCAATACGTAACTCAGTAAAAATAAGTATATGAATGAGATATCGCCGACTAATGTGTATATATTTTTGGCAATAAGTGTGCTGATTGATATACTCGTTGGCATAGGGCTTGTTTGGATAGCATGGAGAAATTACCAACGGCTTTCCCCGGAAGAGAGGATTAAACGTCGCAAGTATTATTGGATTATTATCCCCGTGGTACTGGCTATACTTATGTGGCTTATGTATAAGACGGTGCATTAGTACGCTGTAGTGGCCAAGACAGATTAGACTTCCTCCGCCTCATAATCATGCATCATACAGAGCGAGGGCGCCGCCGGTTATTGGCAGCGCCCTCGCCTATAGAGGTAATTCTTGTTACAGATTACTTGTTTTCAGAGAGTTTCTCTTTGAGAGCGGCAAGAGCCTCGAGGTCACCGAATGTAGTCTTCTCGATAGCGGGAGCGGCTACGGGAGCCTCCTCGGCACGCTTGGCGGCGGTAGCGGCACGTTTGGCCTTGCGGGCCTCGTTGCGCTCAGCCTTAGCCTCATCTTCAAATATGCGGCTGTGCGAGAGGATAATGCGCTTGCTGTCTTTGTTAAACTCTATCACCTTGAAGTTGAGCTTCTCGTCAACCTGAGCCTGAGTGCCATCTTCTTTCACAAGGTGTTTGGGAGTAGCGAAGCCTTCCACACCGTAGGGAAGTGCTATCACGGCACCCTTCTCTACCATCTCAACGATAGTGCCTTCGTGTACCGAGCCCTGAGTGAAGATTGTCTCGAATACATCCCAGGGATTCTCTTCGAGCTGCTTGTGGCCGAGGCTCAGACGACGGTTCTCCTTGTCGATTTCCAGAACCTGCACTTCGATGGGAGCACCGATCTGGGTAAATTCGCCGGGGTGTTTGATTTTCTTAACCCATGAGAGGTCAGAGATGTGAATCAGGCCGTCAACGCCCTCTTCAATCTCAACGAATACACCGAAGTTGGTGAAGTTGCGCACTTTGGCAGTGTGCTGGCTGCCAACGGGATATTTGGTTTCGATATCTTCCCAGGGGTCGTTTTTGAGCTGCTTGAGACCGAGGCTCATCTTGCGCTCCTCGCGGTCGAGAGTAAGCACTACAGCCTCAACCTCGTCGCCTACCTTGAGGAAATCCTGAGCAGAACGCAGGTGCTGGCTCCACGACATCTCGCTCACGTGGATAAGACCCTCTACGCCGGGGGCTATCTCGATGAATGCGCCATAGTCGGCCATCACCACTACGCGGCCCTTAACCTTGTCGCCAACCTTGAGCTCGGGATCGAGAGCTTCCCACGGATGGGGCATAAGCTGCTTGAGACCGAGAGCAATACGCTTCTTCTCGTCGTCGAAGTCGAGTATCACCACGTTGAGCTTCTGGTCGAGCTCCACAACCTCCTGCGGGTGGCTTACGCGGCCCCACGAAAGGTCAGTGATATGGATAAGACCGTCAACACCGCCAAGATCGATGAACACACCGTAGGAGGTGATATTTTTCACGGTGCCTTCGAGCACCTGGCCCTTTTCGAGTTTGGCAATAATCTCGCGCTTCTGCTGCTCGAGCTCTGCCTCGATAAGAGCCTTGTGGCTTACTACCACGTTCTTGAATTCCTGATTGATTTTCACAACCTTGAATTCCATGGTCTTGCCTACAAACATATCGTAGTCGCGTATCGGACGTACGTCGATCTGCGAACCGGGAAGGAAGGCTTCGATGCCGAATACATCTACAATCATGCCGCCTTTGGTGCGACATTTGATGAAGCCTTTGATGATTTCGTCTTTTTCAAGTGCTTCGTTCACACGATCCCATGAGCGGGCTGCGCGTGCTTTGCGGTGTGAGAGGATGAGCTGTCCTTTCTTATCCTCCTGGTTTTCGATGAACACCTCTACCTTGTCGCCAACCTTCAGGTCGGGATTGTAGCGGAATTCGTTCATGGGGATGATGCCGTCGCTCTTGTAGTCGATGTTTACCACAGCCTCACGTTTGTTGAGGGCAATGATGGTACCTTCGATTACCTCTTTGTCTTTTACAGTGTTGAGCGACTCGTCGTAGGTTTTTACGAGCTCTTCACGAGTCTTTTCGCCTATGGCATCACCTTTCTCATAGGCATCCCAATCGAAATCCTCGATGGGGGTGTTTTTTAATTGTTCAGTCATTAATAATGATGGGTTAATAAAGTGAATTAATACAGATGCCCAGTTATCGGCCTGAAACCCCGCCATCGGGGCGGCCCACACTTTGAGCGGTGCAAAGATAGCTATAATTTTCTATTTTCCAATCCCTTTTACAAATAAAAGTGCATCGCGCATCGTGCACCATCAAAGTATGGGGCGGGGCAATATGGGTATGGGGCGGGGGATACAGCGGCCGTTAAGGCCGCATTCCCCCGAACACACAATCACGCATTAGCGCATTTGATTGTATGGAGCCGAGATAACAGCGGCGAAGCTGCATACTCCCGTGCTCACAACCTTGCTGACCCGGAGGAAGTCACGCTTGCGCTCGTATATCCTCTCCGCTCCGTAATTCTAAGATTACATGTGCCATCGGCTCCCAAAACCGCCTGTGGGGCGCCCCCCCCAAAAAAAACGACTCCCAATCCGGGAGCCGTTAAATGAAAAATTAAACGGTACGAATCATCGGATGTTAGTTAAAGTATGTAGTACCGTAGTGTGTCTTAATGGATTATGGGCGGCAAAACGAAATGTGCAATGTTGAGTGAGCCGGATTTGTTTGAAAGGCGCGATGTTTCAGTGAGTTACGGCGTAATGCTGTGAGGTGACCGAAAAAACGAAAAGTACATTTGCTTGGATTTTGCTTGTATTTCCGGGGCTGTTGGTTGGATTGAAATTTGGATTGATGTTGGATTGTGTGCGGTCGTGCTTGTAGCGCGGCCTTTTTTATTGCGTGTCGGGCTACATGGAGCGCATTGATGGCCTGTGGCGGTCGATGCCGCGTGGGTTGATAGAATGGTGGTGGATTGGCTAAACACGCGGAAATACGGCCATTTATAGGCGTGTGGCTGTCCGTTATTGTGACGTTGCCGTGGAGATATGCGCCGCCACTTATTAAAGGCTATTTGAGAGGTGTTTGAACGTCAATTAAAGGCTGTTTGAATGCTATGTCCCGCGATAATCGCTGCTAATTTGCGCATAGGTCGTTTCTCTCGAAAATCATCAAGAATTTGTGTTGCACATAGACTTGGACATAGTGTTGGACATAGTTTTCAGTACCATTTTAAGGCGTGTTCAACCCCCTATAAGGTCAAAATGGTGTTAAAATTCGGGCAATTTCAAGCGATAAGACCCCCTATAATACCATAAAAAGCAGGGTTTTAACAAGGCTTAGAAAGCACATAAGTATCTGTGTTCGTGCGAAATATATCTAACAATAGCCATATAAGCACCCCAAAAATAAATAAACGCACGAAAAAAGCGGCCTGTCAGCGGTCGCGGCGATTGAATGGGAGTAAGGCAAAACCTATCAACCTACATGCGCAGTAGAATCGGTGTTTACAAGTGCTGCAAGTCTTTCCGCGTGTTTTTTTGTTTCGGCCAATTCTGCCTCTAAACGTCCAATCTCTTTAGCCTGTCGCTCTATCGTCGCTAACAATTCAGAAAAAAATAATGGGGCATCTTGCATAGACGAGATTTCTCGTTTTTCTACTTGTGACTCTTGGTTTAGCGGCTTATCAAGCGTCATATTTCCCTCTCCCAAGATAAGCCAAGAGGGGTTTACCTCAGGAAAGCACTTGAAAAATCGAGCGATATTATCTTCGCTAATTCCATTATTCTGTGCTAATACACCCCTCGTCACCCCCGATTTTCTGTAAAAATCGGCAGCGGACATACCTATTTCAGCAAGGTAAAGCAAGATTTTTTGCTTTATGGGGGATTTTTCTTGCGAGATTTCTTGCATAGACGAGATTTCTTGTTTAACTTTGCAGCGAGTTAAAAAATTAACAGCCGCCAAAGATACGAAAATTTGGCGAGATAACAGTAAACAAACGAAAGGAATATGACAACAGAAGCCCGCAACACCCCGGAACGGAACGCGCTCAACGACCTCTCGCGCTATGTAGCGCGACAGATACTCCGAATGGAGGGTATCGCAAAGAGCGGAATGGAAACACTCACGGATAACTTTACCGATAGCTTTGAGTGGCAAGCCGAACATATCTTCAAGGCGAACATCAAACTTGAATTTTTCGTCGAGGTCAACAAGCTGCTCTGCGACGAAGATTGCAACGAGGAGGCCGTGAAGTTCTATCTCCGCCACACAGCAGAGCATAAAACGGATGATGTAATGCACACCGATCCTTATGGACACAGCTCAAACGGCGCATCCAATCTTGCCCACAGATGGCGATATGAAGCGAACAAAGATATAATCCACCTCGCGCTCAACCTGCTTGACCGCATAACCCCGGACGCGGAATGATGACGAAAGAGGAAATCATAGAATCTCTACAGGGGGTGAAACGCCCCTTGATAAAGGCGCACGACGACATCTCGGCTGTGGCCGACTTCATAGAGGCTCGCCTACAAACCGAAAAAGAGTTTGCCGACAGCTGGGTATATGGCACGGTCTGCCACGCTCTCGGAATCTTGGAGGAGCAGATAGCCAGAATCAGTAATCAACTCACAAAACTCAAAAAATGATGGAACGTAAAAGAATCATTGCAGTAACCCCGGAGGAGGCAAAATACCTCGCTCGCCTTTTCAATGTGTCGCACGTGACGGTGTGGGCGGCTCTCAAATACAACAAGAGCAATCTTATCCATAAGAAAATCCGCATGGCGGCGATAGAGCGCGGCAACCCTCAGATGGTGCTCGCGCCGGAATTCGACACCATCTATCTCACCAACCGAGAGGATGCAGACGAAGGCATGACCCGCTACATGGTGCAGACCTTTGAGAACGGCGCGACGCTTGAGGGTAACTTCAAGACCGGGCTTGTGGAGATCCGCGACAAGCGCGGCGAGGTCAAAGGACAGTGGCAGAACCCGCAGATGACAGAACTAAAGGCCATACAGGAGGTGGCGATGTCGCTCTAAGGTATGGAGAAAGCAATCATCAAGCGTCCGATACTTGCCGCAGTGAAACTCTCCGGCAAGTTTACCGCCGAGGAGCGCAAATTTCTACGCGAGAAGGCATGGCGCAAATCAACGGACGGCGCGACCATGACGATGACCTCGACCGATTTTGGCCGCGAATCACTTCTGTTTTTCGATGTATATGTGGTCGAAAATCTCAGCCTCCTTAAACGCTTTCGCCACGCGCTCCGCGTGTTCACGGCAGCAATAGCGCGTAATGTAGGCATTAAGTCCCGAATCGTCATAATCACATTGAAATAGAATCTTGCGCTTATGAACGGGACAGGGCATGGCCTTTTTGATTTCGTTGGCTTCCTCCTTAGCGACTGCAAGGCCGGACTCACCACCAAAGGGATCTGAAAACATAGCGTAAAAGATTAAAGAATTAACGACTACAAAATTACAGAAAAATATGGAGTATCACAACGACACGCTTTGCATAAGCTACGCCGAGTTGACCGACGGCATACTTACAAAGCCAACGCTTGACTATTATGTCAGCAAAAAACAGATCCAAACGGTACGTCGTGGCTGTTATGGTACTCCCGCACTCTACGCCGTGGAAAGTCTGCCCGCCAAATACCGGGCGGAGGTGAAGCGGCGGTATGTAGACCCGGAGGCACAGGCACAGGCGCGGGCATTCATCGACATAATTGTGATCGACAACGTTGCCGCCGCCTACTACGAGGGCGTGAGCATAGATGGAGCGCGGGGACTGAGCGACGAAAAGCGGATGCTCTATACCAACTCCGCCTCGATACTCAACGCTTGCCGGACTAAACTTATGGAGGCCGAGGCCGAGCAGAAGAAAGTCGGCAGAAGCCGCCGGGTAAAACTGAGCGAATTTTGGGCAGCGGTGGCGGCACACCTCCCCCGTGTGGCCGACATCTATCCCCACAGTCTCCCGGAGAACCCGCGAGTGCTTCAACGCAAATATCAAGAATATTTCCGTGGAGGTCAGCCTAATTACGAGGTGCTGATTTCGGGCAAGTTCCGCAACAAGAACGCCGCGAGGGTGGCGACCCCGGAACAGGTGGCATGGCTTACAAAATTCCTTGAGTATCATACCAACCTCGACGGACAGGAGGTGGCCGATTACTACAATACGGTCGCGCAGGGGTTCGGATGGCCGACTGTGACGCGCCGGACAATGCTGGTATGGCTGCAGAAACTCGGTTGGCTCGTGAACGCCGGGCGGCAGGGAGCAAAGGAATACATGAACCGCTACGGTATGCAGAACAAACGCTTTGCCCCGACAGCCCCGATGCTGTTCTGGTCGCTCGACGGATGGACGGTGGAGCTTTGGTACAAGAAGCGCATCGAGGGGAAGCGCGGCGGACGCACCACCTACTGCAACCGCATGACGGTGGTTGTGGTACTCGACCCCTTCAACAAATACCCGATAGGATATGCGACGGGCTATCAGGAAAGCCCGGAGCTTATAAAGGCCGCGCTGCGCGACGCTACGAACCACACGGCAGAACTGTTCGGCAAGCGGCTTCGCCCCGTTCAGATACAGAGCGACAATTACCAAATCAAGATAATGCTGCCGACCTACGGCATGGCCGAATATGTGACCCCGGCAAAGGTGGGCAACGCGAAAGCCAAGCCGATAGAGCCGTATTTCCGTCGGCTCAACCACAAATACGCCAAGAAGTGTTCCGGCAACTGGAGCGGCTACGGCATCACCTCGCGCAAAGAGAGCCAACCCAATATGGAATGGATCAACGCGCACAAAGGACAGATACCCGACGAGGCCGGGGTAAGGGCGCAGATAGAATGGATAATCGAATCGGAACGCGCCGCCAAGCGCGAGGAATACATGGCCGGATTCAGCCGGATTCCCGCCGACCGACTTCTGCCTATGACAACCGAAAGCTATCTGCTGACATTCGGAGAGCAGACAGGCTTCAAGAACACACTTGAGGGAAGCGGCCTCAACGTCCGGCTGCTCGGCGAGCGCAGGACATACGACAGCTTCAATCTCGAATTCAGAAAATACGCTCACCTGCGGTGGAGCATCAGATACGACCCCGACAACCTCCACGAGGTTCTGGCCGTGAGCGACGAGGGGGACATACGCATACTGCTTGAGGAAAAATATGTGCAGCCGATGGCACTTGCCGACCGTCGCCCCGGCGACGCGGAGCAGTTGCAGAGGGTAAAGGACTTCAACGACGAATTGAAGCGTACAGTGATCGATTACGACAGGCAAGCCACCGAGATAGCGCGTGAGAGCCTGTTGCGCCACCCCGACCTCGGCAACCCATACATCACCGGGGTACTGACCGACAGCCGGGGACAGAACAAAGACCGCAAGAGCCAGTACCGCCTCGAATATACCGACATCGCCGAGGAAACAGCCTACGAGGAAAGCGACGGCGCGGGCATTGCCTCGGATACAAGAGATCTATACTGAAAATCGAATAATCGCAAAACTAATATAGGAAATGAAACAGACAGAAAAAGAAGCCATAGCCGCCAAACTTCGGAGCTATGTGGACAGCAAGGAGAGCCAAAACGCCGCCGCCAAATCCCTGCGCGGCGTGAGCGCGGCCACAGTAAGCCAAATGCTCAACGGCAACTGGGATCTTATCTCCGACGATATGTGGCGCACGGTAGCCAATCAGATAGGCTACGACGCGCGTAACTGGGCTGTGATAGAAACCGAGGGCTACCGCCGCATGACACAGGTGCTGACCGACGCACAGCGGCACTCGCTCGTAATGGCCGTTGTCGGCGACGCGGGTTGCGGCAAGAGCCAGGCAATAAAGAAATACGCGGAGAGCAACAGGAACGTGATCGCGTTGAGCTGCTCCGAATACTGGAATCGCAAAGAATTTCTCGGCGAACTGCTGCAGAGCCTCGGAACAGAATCGGGCGGCTCGACGGTCGCCGACATGGTACGCGAGGCGATACGGCAGCTCAAACGCCGCGAGGGAGTGCTGATAGTATTGGACGAGGCCGACAAGCTTTCCGACCAAGTGCTTCACTTCTTCATCACCATATACAACAAATTGGAGGATACTGTGGGAATCGTCCTTTGCGCCACGCAGTACCTCAAGAAGCGCATAGAGCGCGGCGTGGTGAACAACCGCAAAGGCTATAAAGAGATATATTCCCGCATAGGCCGCAAGTTCATTCCGATGCCTGTTGTGAACCGAGGCGATATAAAGGCTGTATGCGCCGCCAACGGCCTTGAAGACCGCCGGGAGATAGAACGTATCATCGACGACGCGGACAACGACCTACGGCGCGTAAAACGCCTTGTGTGCGCTCTCAAACTGAAATCAGCCGAGGGTTAAGCCCCGGTTAAACACTGGCTAAAATGGCAAAGGCATTAAGCAACCGCAACGTGTGCGACGCGAATTTCAAGGTCGCCGACTTTACCGGGGAGTGGCTTGCCACCTTCGGGAAGCCGGAACTGCGCGGCGCATGGATCATCTTCGGGGAGAGCGGCAGCGGCAAGACCCATTTCGCGCTCTCGCTTCTTGCCTATCTGACGCAGTTTGTAGACAAAGCCGCCTACGACACCATCGAGCAGGGGCTGTCGCTTTCCTTTCAGAACTCGTGGAACGACGCGAACATGGCCGAGGTCGGGAACAAGGTGGTGGTTTACTCAAAGGAGCAGATCCCGGCATTGCGGGAGAGGCTGCGCAAGCGTAAAAGCCCGCAGGTGGTGGTGATAGATTCCATAACCGCGTTGGTCGGATTCTCGCGCAGCACCTTTGCATCGCTGATGGACGAATTCCCCGATAAACTTTTCATCTTTATAGCCCACGAGGAGGGAGGCAGACCCTATCCGGCAGTGGCGCGGCACGTCCGCAAACTGGCCGAGGTAAAAATTCGCGTCGAGGGGTTCAAGGCATTCCCGACAACGCGCTTTGCCACGGCGGAAGGAGGCGGCGAGGAGTTTGTGATATGGCCGGAGGGCGCGGCAAAGTATTACGCACAAATCATTGACAACGACAAATAAACGAGATATTATGGCAACAGTTACAGCACAACAGCAGAAGTGGCTGCTTAAAAAATTCCACACGCTCTGCTCCCGGCTCAACATGGACGCGGATATGAAGCTCGCGCTTATATCCGGCTACGGCGTGGAGAGCAGCAAAGACCTCACCAACGCGGAACTTCTGGAACTCTGCGACAAGCTCAACGAGATAGCCAACCCCGAAGATGCGAAGCTCGACAAAATGCGCAAGCGCGTAATCGCCGCCATCGGCGGTTGGCTTCGCATGATAGGGAAAGAGAAAGAGGGCATCGGGTACATAAAAGGCGTGGCCTGTCAAGCGGCGAAAGTCGATAACTTCAACAAAATATCGCTTGAGCGGCTCACCACCATCTACAATATGTTTCTGCGCAAGCAGCGGGACGCAAAGAGCGTGAACGAGGTGGCCGGGAAGATAGCTTATGAAGCGCGGTTCGGCACGGACAATAATCTTCTGAACTGATATGGGACTGACGGTATTGAGTCTATTTGACGGAATGAGTTGCGGGCAAATAGCCCTGCGGGAACTTGGAGTCTCGGTGGACGCATACTATGCCTCCGAGATAGACAAATTCTGCATAGCGCAGACGCAACTCAACTTCCCGGACACAATCCAGTTGGGAGATGTGCGCGGGGTGAGTATGGGGCAGTTGCCGAGAATAGACTTGATACTTGCAGGATCGCCGTGCCAAGGATTCAGCTTCGCGGGCAAGCAACTCAACTTCGACGACCCACGCAGTAAACTGTTCTTTGAATTTCAGAGGATAGTCCATCAAGCCTACGGACTAAACCCCGACGTGAAATTTCTGCTTGAAAACGTGCGCATGAAAAGGACTAACGAGGCGATAATCACGCAATGCCTCGACGGGCTGCATCCGGTGGTGATAAACTCTGCGCTCGTATCGGCGCAGAACCGTGTGAGGCTATATTGGAGCAACATCCGTACCGCGCCTCTGAATCTTTTCGACGGCTATCGCACCGACATACCGCTGCCCGCCGATCGCGGTCTGTATCTCGCGGACATATTGGAGGACGAGGTTGACGAAAAATACCATATCACGGATAAAGTGCTGCGTAATCTTATCGCCCACAAGGAGCGCAACGAGAGAAACGGCAGGGGCTTCGGTCTTACTATCAAGACGCCCGCCGACAAAAGCATTGCCGTGAGAGTAGGTGGTAAAGGTATGTATGACATCGTAAAAATAGACAGATACGGATATGTCAAGCACGACCAACTGAAAGCTTCGTGCCTCACGGTCGGCGGCCATGGTTGCGGCAATCATTCCGACATGGATATAATCCTGCAACGGCCACGCGGCGACAAAGGTTGTTCGGTTTACGCCGATAAAGCCCCGACCTTGACCGCGAATGCCTGGGAACAGAACAATATAGTCTGTCGTCGTATGGTGAGGCAGATAAATCCCTCCACGGAGAGTGGTGGCAAACAGCCGTATCAGCAGAACCGCATCTACTCGCCATTCGGAATTGCTCCGGCACTGTGTTCAGCACGTCCCGGACAGTCGCCGATAGTGATACAGCCCGGAGATATATTGCGGCGCATGACCCCGACCGAGTGCGCCCGTTTGCAGACAATCCCCGAATGGTACAGGTGGGAATGCTCGGAAACGCAACAATACAAAATGCTCGGAAACGGGTGGACGGTCGAAGTAATCAAGCACATATTATCATTCCTAAACAAATAAAAACAAGTATGATGACAGTAATTGAAAAACAGTACATGGACGCGGTAATAGCGATGAACCGCAAAATGGCCGACCAGAACAAAACGGACTGGGAACGCTACCGCCGGGAAACCGCGCGGGATGTGGCTATCTACTGCGCAGGGATATGCCTCACACAACCCGCAGACGAGCGACCCACATATTCGGAAATCGCGGAAGTGGCCGTAAAAGTGGCCGACGCGCTGATAGCCGAACTGCAAAAAGAAAGAGAATAATTCAACCACCATTTAATCACCAATTAAACAACAGACAAATGGCAAAAAGAGAAAAGAAAACCATCATCAGCGGCGTAAGCCGCGAGGCAATGGAGGAGGCGTTCAGCGCATACGCCACCGCCGACGCGAAACAACGGTCGATCACCGCCGAAATGGACGCTAAACTCGTGGAGATCCGCGAGAGCTACGCCGACGCACTTGCCGACCTCGACGCGGAGAAAAAAGCCGCGTTCGAGAAGATGCAAGTGTTCGCCATCGAGAACCGCGAGGAACTGTTCACCAAGCGCAAGAGCATGGAGACCACACACGGCGTCCTCGGCTTCCGCACCGGGAATCCCAAGCTGAAAGCCCGCAAGGGCATGACGTGGGCAGGGATACTCGAACTGCTCAAGATCAAGGGCAGGAACTACGTCCGCATGGTTGAGGAAGTGGCAAAGGACAAGCTCCTTGCCGAGCGTGACCTCGACGACTGCAAGATAGTCATGGACGCTTGCTGCATCGACGTGGTACAGGACGAAACCTTCTTTGTAGAACCAAAAACGGAGGGATAGCCTTATGGAGAAGCGCACGGAGTTTACCCGCGACAGTCTGGAGGTTTGCCGCAACTGCAAGGCCGAAGGGTCTGTGTACAGGCGCACCGAGGACGGCAGCAGCCATATCCGGGAAATCTGCCCGGTATGCTGTGGGTCGGGGTTAGTGAGAAAACACATCGAGGGGTTCGTGAGCATCGAGCCACACAGAAAGCCACGGAAGCCATGAAAAGAAAGAAGCCCGCCGCCGGGATTAACCGAACAGCGAGCAACACAGTGGAACGTGTTGCAAAGATAGCGGTTAAAATCTTAACATGGCGACAAAACCTCACAAAAATACACTCCTGCGCATACAACACGTCTGCGACATCACCCGCGAGCATTACGAGGAGGGCAACCTTGCGAAATGCTATAAACAGGTGTGGAGGCGTTTTGTGTACCCCGTCTATCCCATGTGCTACCACACGTTCCTCAGCTATCTTCGACGCGGGCTTGAGGGATTCTCCGACAAGCCCCGCGACAGCCAGCCCTCCCTGTTCGATGATATAGACACGGGAGAATAGAAGCGACACCGCCCGCAGATTCGGTTCTGCGGGCGGTGCTGTGTCTATACCATCTCCTCGGAGAAAGCGTCGGCGAATATGTCGCCTGTGTCGAGCGTGACATTTCGGGGAGTGAGGATATAGCCGTCATCGACAGTGGCGGAGCAGTCGACGCAGTGTGTGCGCCACTCCTCCAAGTCCTCGCATATCTGCTCGTGGTTGTGGTCTGTGTCAGAGACGGAATACTGGAACTGCGAAAAACTGCGTCCACACTCGTCCGCGCCGCCGGAGAATTTGGCCAAAGCGAGCTTCACGGCGCGGATCAGCCGGAAGCGGTTCAGAGCCTCGTCGCGGTAAGGTGTGTCGGTCTGCGCGAGCGTTGCCGTGACGAAATGCAGCCTCACAGTCATATCGCCATGTACCGCGCCGCGAGAGAGCGGCGACCATACGACCGGGAGGAACTCCACGAAAATGCCGGGCGGCGCGAAAGGACGCGACTGTGTGAGGCGGGCTGTGTTCTCGTTCCACAGGCCGACATGATTGATTGCCGGGACACCCGGTAATTTTGCGTTTGAGCCGCTTTTAGGTCGGCAGTAGATATACTTGCCGTCCACAAGGCGTACACGCGACAGACGCGCCTCTAAATCGGTAAAAATGCGTAATCTCATATCAATGTCGGTTAAAGTCATCGGCGAGGCGTTGCGAGAACTCCTGCAGCCGTTTGAAAACGATGTCGCCGAGGGCCTGCTGCACCTTTTCGTGGTCGCCTATGAACTGGCGTTGCGGCATATTCATCTGGCGGCTATGCGAGCGCACCGTGAAAGTGTTCCCGGTCTTTGGGTTGGTGCGAGAGTGCGCCCGGACACTCACGGCGAAATTTCCACCCTCGTTATGCAGCGCGGTGTAAGGCAGATGCGAGGTGAACACCACGGCCATGCCGCGCACCATAGAGCGGATGGAGCGGCGCATAGCCCCGGTGACAATAAGGATTGATCCGCGACCGCGCCTGTTGGTTTTGCTGACTTTCGTCGCCACCCACTTTTGGCCGAAGAAGCCCTGCTCACGGAAGTTGTTCTTGAACATCTCCGTGAGCTTCACGCGGGCATCGCTCAGAATATCGTCATAGATGTTGCGCGGCATCGCGGCGGTGATTTAGTCGGCGAGATTAAGGAACAGCATGGAAATCAGACCGAGTTTGACCTGCATACGGTCGGACTTATCCTCAATCTTTGAAAAATCTATTTTTGAGGGCGCGGCCTTGATCTGTTCCCACCGCTCCGGGGTCAGCTCCTCGCCGAGGCACATCAGAGCTGCGGCGACATCAGTCTGCGAAAACTCGGCTGTAATTGTAATTTTTTCGTCCATTGTATTGAAAATGTTGGGGTTTATTTTGTTGTATAAGAAAAAGTCGCTAAATTTGCGCTTACAATAGACTGCTGATGTCATTCGCTGCGGGGATTCTTGACCCACTCGACGTTTTCAGCGGTCTATTTTGTTTTTACCAGTCATCGACAGCGGGCGGCGCATCGTGCCTCAAATCCGCGACATTGCATCGTTCGCGGATGCAATATAGCTCCTCGGCCTTATAATGGCGGTGCGCCTTGACATTGGCAAAATAAGTCCGCCCGGCAATCTCCACTTCGTAATACAGGAAGAAAGCGGCCTCCGGGTGTTTACGCCTCCCGGTCTCAGGGTCTGTTCCGCACTCTTTCCACCCGATATATCGGTAACTGGCAGCACCACGCCTAATGCCAAGCAGGGAATCACGCACCGCCATGTTGAGAGTATGGCCGACAACTCCTCTCACAGATCCACGAGTAACAAGCAGCGAGCCTGTGTGGAAATTCTCACCCGTGATAGACAGACCACCGCGCTCCGGGATATTGGCCGATTTCCACTCGTTAAGCCTTCGTTCACCTTCGCGTCGGCACTCGCGGAACACCTCACCGCAGACACGGCACTGCGGCAGAGCACGGTCGGGACGTGTGGCAAGATTCAGACTGCCACGCTGCGGGCAGTTGCCGCAGCCTTTCGGGAGATAAGGATGTTTTGCCGGGAACAGCGTCATCTCGCGTCCGGCATTGTATCGGAACATCCGGGCTTTCGGTTCGTCGGTGCAAGCGTCCCCTGCGGCTCTCGCAAGTTCCGGGTCGGACATGGGATAATCATCACGCAGCACCTGATCCACGTCGCAGCGGCAGTTCCAACCGTTCGGCGGCAAATAGTCGTTCCAGAACGGATCGGACGGCGGCAAGGTGATATTGTCGAGAGCGGCGTGTTCCGAGCGCACCCGCTCGTCCCCGGCGGTGCGGTACTGGAGATTGTAGCGGTCGCCGTCGGCCACAAAACCGTGCCACTTGACAGCCATCTGCGAGGTGTGGACAGCGTGGTTATACTCCGCATAGAGGTAGTTGGTATTATACTTGCTGTCGATGGCCTCGACATCGCGCCGGAACACGTCAAAAGGCTTCACGTGTCCGTCCGCGTCGGTGAGCGCAAGGCCAACCTCCGAAAGCGAATGAAAAGTCTTGAAGCCGGAGAAGATAAAAGCATTGTTTTGCAGCGCGGCAGTCAGCTCCGGCGGCGTTTCGGTCTTGATGGCCGTATCGACGGCTCGGTTGAGCGCACTGTATGTTTCCTCGACGAGCGGACGCACGGCGGGATCGGCAAGCATATCGGGCGAGAATCCCCCGCGAGCGAATACCTCGCGCACGGCGCGATCGAACACATCATGGTTGAACTCCACGCGCCCGATCCCTCCGGCAAGCGCGAGAGTGTCCGGCTCGTAAAGAGTGTTTAATGCCCGATTAAACAGGCGGTAATGGTCGGCTTTCTGTTTCTTTGTGTCTTGGGGCTTGGCCTCCTTGTCTGTGGAATCCTCACCCCCTACTCGAAAAAAGAGTCGGAAGACTGTTTTACGCCGAGAATCGGTATTTTGTATTTTTCGGTGAAATACTGCGGGTCGATGTCGAAGAACTGCAAGAGCATACGTTCCAGTTCACGCTGCTCCGCCGGAGAGTATGTGGCTGCGTCGTCCCACTTGAACGTAAGCCCGGTGAGGGGGAATCCGAGGCGGATCATCTTGGGAATAAGGTCGTCGTTGATAACGTAAGCCAACAGTTTAGCATCGGCGGCGCACAGGTTCTCGAACACCTCAAGATGGGTTTCCGATTGTGACTTTGAAGAACCGTCGTCAATAGTCATGGTCTGACCGACCACGCCTTTTGACATCTCGGAGTTGGCGCGGTCAATGCGACGGTCATAGACATTGTAAGCATCGCCACGCGAGGACTCTTTGATTTCGATTGTCGTACCTTCCGGGAACAAAGCCCATCCAGCCGCGCCCATTTCCTCAAGCATCACCTCTATCTGCTTTCGGTCGGCGGGGTTCTGCGAGGTGGTCGTTCCCACACGCATAGGCATACCGAAAATCTCGCCGAACACGTCCCAATAGGAGGTCATGTTCTTTTTGGATATGGCGTGAGGCGCACATTTGAGCAGCAGTCCGAGATTGCGGCTTTCGCCGACTTCCACACACCAGTCTGACAACGCGCCCTCCCGGTACGGAATACCCTGCTGCGGAGAATCGGAGCGATCGCGGAGCAGAACGCCAAACTCCGGGCATACGTGCTCACGCGGCACAAGCTCAACATCCGAGAATTTCATCACGCCGTTGGCATCCGTAATCACATCGCCCAACTGGATAAGGGAATGTCCCCACGCGATGGATTCGAGCGCATTGAGCAGGAAATGATAGAACCATTTGCTCTCAAAGATTTTTGCGGCCTCCTCGTTTTCCTTGCCTTCGTCGTCGGTAAGCACAAAGGCTTTGAGCAGCGTCTTGTGATAGCGTTGGGCAAAGCAGCCTGTAAGGTGCAGGTCAATCAGCGCGTCGGTATAGATTGAGTATAACGCGCCGCGCTTGGGATTCTCGATGTTGAGAGCCATTGCCCAGGCACGCCGCCACCGGGCAACGTCCTGTTTGGTGAGGGACTGTGTCTGTTGGTTCAGCATCATCACAAGACTCTTGCGCTTCTTCATGCTGCCGCCGCGCTCGTTGTTGCGGCGAGCGGAGAGACGTATAGACTCAAGCGAGGTTTGCGTGGCGTATCTGTTTTTTGCCATTGTCGGTTCAATGTTTTATTTTGTCGTCAATCATGTTTGAGTAATCCTCGGAGGTGAGGCCGGATAGTGCGGCTGCAATATTGGCCTTGTATGTCGCGCCGCCGTCCTGCGGAGCGACAGCCGAAGATTTCAGAGCGTTTATAATAGCGTCGATTCTCGCCTTGCAGAGGTTAAGCTGTTTCTGCAACTCGGTGGCGTTGGCTGTGGTTTCGCTGCCGCCGTTCCATACCGACACTCCTTTTTTCATCTCAAGGGTCGTTCCGTTGATGTCGATTTTGAGATTGTCTGCGGTGAGTTTGGCCGTGCCTTTCTTTGTTGTCAGCACCACCGAATTATCCTCAACAACAGCCTCCGTGTCGCCGATGGTGATAACCGATTTTGTTATTTCCATTGCAAGCACCACAACAGCCACGTCGCGGTTTAGGAATCCGACCACTACATAAGATCCGACAGCCGGGAAGGAAACCACCCCGACCGTCTGCGTCTGGTCGGCCTGTAAATTCACACCGAGGAGCGGCGCACCTTCGTTGATGGGGGTGCAGTCGATAGTCCGGGCATCCTCGTCCACCGCGTCTACGGTGCAGATGTTGAGATATATTTCAGAGCCGGACAGGGCAAGCTGTTTGATCGCGTTTCTAATATCCATCACTCTGCCGCCCTCGCGCCGAGGGTAATATCCTGCCGGAAGCCGGAGCTGCCGTATGTTATTGTATTCTTATGGACTTGATATTTGCCCTTGCGTTCGCCGTCGATCTTAATGCCGATAACGTCAAGGACATCGAGAAGCACATGGCCGAAAGTCTGAAACGACCCGGTAAGGCCATCACGCTTCAGACGTTCCAGTTCCTGTTCTCCCCACGCCTTTGCCTCAGCTTCGGTCTTGCCGTAACAATGCAGGGTGCGTTTCTCTCCGTCGGGGTCGCCGACCTCGACCTTGATTTTCTTTTTATTGTCGGGCTGGAGGCTCACCACTTTCAGTTTTATCTTCATGTCCTCTGCTCTCTGCTCGTCGAGGCTGCTGTCTGAAATGATGTTTACCCCGGTGGCGAAAACCTGTCGCATCTCGTTTCCGTGGTCGAAAAGGACACCACAGTATAACACAGGCTTGTTGTTTTCAATACGGAAGAAAGTGCGGATATTGTTTTCCTTGAGGTGAGCGAGCAGTTCGGCCACGTTTTCAAAATTCACGCGGTACTGGCCTATGCTCTGCTCGCCGAGAACCTTTATATCGTATGGCAGATTCTGGTCTTTGAGCAGCGTCTGAATATCGACGTTTTTATAAGACTTTTTCACGCAAGGAGTCTGCTTTAGCATAAACATCTCGTCTTCGCAAAAAATCTCAATCGGGGCTTTGAAGCCTTTGCGTAGAACATACCCGGTAAAAGCGAGTTGGAGGCTGTCATCGTAACCGAGCCACACGGAGATTTTGTCGCCGCGCTTTATAGGGTTGGAGGCTTCACCCTTCCACTTTACTTTTCGTGGCAGGGTGAGCTTACAGGTGGTGGTGAGAGCCTCGCTGTCGCGCACAATCTCGCAAGCGGTGATCTTCTCGAACACCCACGTCTTATCACCTTTAATCTCTATTTTAGCAGATAGTTTTAACATCGTTCAAACGTCGATTAAACAGCGTTTTACAAATTACCAGTCGTAACCGTTCTTTTTCATGCTGCCATAGCGCATAGGATTGCCGCCCCAACCGCTGTCCGGGTCACCGCCATCCGGGTACTCCGGGAAGTCCGGCGTAAAGTTGCCTTTCTGTATATCCTTTAATCGGGAAATTGCATTGTCATAAAGCGTCTGTCGCATTTCGCCTCCCATCATACCGGGCAACCACTGGCCGAGCCACCACAGGGCAATGGACACTGTGAGCTGCACGAGGAGGGGGTTGCGCTGTATGTCGGTTTTGGAATATGCGGTGTCTATGTCATAGCGGGTGCGGACATATCCGGCAACCTCCTCCATAGCGGTACGCTCGGCCATCTGCCGGATCTCGTCGGAGGACTGGCAGATTATGGCGAGGTCGGAGGGACAGGTGACAACCCGGTAATCATCTTCTGTAAGGAACATTGGCCGGGGAGTTATACAGTTCGATAAATAGCCTTAGCCTCGATGTCGGCGGCGGTGACGCCACGGCGGTACATACCCTCGCGGACGAGCCGCTTGATATGCTGTTTGCTGACGACGAGCGGACGGCGGTCAAGAACGATGACGAGCTGCTTCTGCCCGGAGAGGGCGCGGCGGCGGTCGGCTTCACGGCGGCAGTGGCGCAGACGGCAGTCGAAAACGACGGCGCGGAAAAAGGCTTTGATGCTTTTGAAGATGTTCATATATGAAAGTTTTTGAAAAGTGTTACCATGAATTTTTAGGGGCTTTGCGGCGACCGAAGGAGGGCATGAATATCTGTTGGCGCGTAAGTCCCTGCAGAATGAAAATCGCGCCCTCGTCGGCATCCGGGCCGTCATCGTGGCCTGTCATGCCGCGCTCGCATGAAAGAGTCTGGTCTATGCCTGTGCGCATATCGGGGTCATTTTTCATGCGCTCGTTGTAATAGACATGGCCGTGTTCCCACAGCGGGGAGATGGCCTCTATACGCTGAAACTTGTCGGGCTTCTTGCGCTTGTCGCCGAAGATGGGGAGCTGATAGCCCCGGATGTTGCCCTCGCGCACGAACTCGTCGAGGAGAATCTGCTGGAGGAAATTAGCCTCTATGTAATACGAGCAAACTGCTCCGGCGTCGGTTATTTTCTCGTGGAGGTCATAGAACCACCCGACCATCTCGGCGACCGAGCATTGGCGAACAAAGGCCGCGAGGCAGTGTAGATCCGTCCCGGTCTTGCCCCACAACTTGATGGCCTTGTAGTCGTTGCGCGTGGTGGACTTGAACGACGGGTCGCAGTAGCATACGAGATAATCATATCGGGCAAGTTTCAAAGGTTTGCACCAACGTATCCAGTCGTTGCGGAAGATGCTGCCCTCGGTAATCGGGTTGTTCATCTTCTCGCGTTGGAACGAGATATATCCCATGAACCGCTCCTCGGCGCGTATCTCCTCGATCGACCACTTGGCAGCCCACGAGGGTTTGCCGTTGCGGTCAATGGCATTGACCTTTGAGACCACCACACCGTCGGAGGCCATGAAGTTGGCGAGGACGGAGTTTTTGCCGATAAGGTTGCCGACCATGCAGAAGCGTCCACGGCCACCGTCGAGCGTTCCAAAGAGAGCTTCCTTGACCCACTTTGTGAGCCGTGCCACGCGGTCGGGATTGTTGACAAGCTCGTCGTCATCGAGGTCGTCGATCACAATATAGTCCGGGCGATACTTCTTGTAGCGTAAGCCACGCGGCGACTGGCCACGACCGCGAGCGAAGAATGCGCGACCGTCGGCGGTGATGAATTTACCTGTCTCCCACGAGCCGGTCACCTTCTGCACTCCGAAATCCGAGATATAGCGTTGGTTGAACTCAAACTCGGCCTGAATATCGCCGAGCAGCGTTTCGGCATTGTCTTTGCTCTTGCCGACAAGCACCATAAGGTGCAGCTTCTTGAGAGCCTTGAGGTACATGGGAATCCCGACATCGAAATGGACGGACTTCGCGTGTCCTCGCGCCCACTGCGCGGCATACTGGATTGTTGGGTGGTCGCGGAGGGTGTGCGCCGCCTTGATCTGAAAGGGAGCGCAGTCGGTATGCTTGCCTGTTTCCTCGTCGTCGCAATAGTGCGCGAGATAGTAGGAGAAGAAACGGCCATAATCGGCGAGGAGATACTTGATACGCTTCTCCTTTTCAGCCGGGGACTCCCGTACAGCCACGACGGAGCGTGTCTGCACGGTCTCGCACCATTGCTTCCATTGCTCTATCGCTTCCTTGCGGTTCTGAGAGGTGTGCCGTGCCATACGCTACAATTTACTGCCGAGCAGTTCGAGGATATATTTGTTCTGATACTTGTTTACCATCTGCCGGAACTCGGCGGTGATAGCGGGGTCGGTCTCCGCCTGGTATTCGAGCCAACGGCCAAACGCCATGAAGCATTCGATGAAATCGACCACCGAAGCCTCCTTGTCGAGCTTGGAGATAGTTGCCGAGAGCTTGGCAATCTGATCGGCCAAACCGCCAACGTCTTTAAGGTCGGCTTCGCCGAGTTTGATGGCGAGATTGTTGAGCGAGCGGAGGACGTTGTTTGTCACCTCCTTTCGGGTGAGGGTCATTGCGGTACGCTTTTCTCCCCAGCACCCGTCCTTTGCCCATTTGCCGACCGTGTTTGCCGACACGCCGAGTTTCTCGGCGATGGATTTCTGCGGCATACCCTGCATGAAAAGAGCCTCGGCGAATTCAATCTTATCTGTTGAAACCTTGTTAGCCATTCATAATAAAATGATGTTTTCGGGTTGTGTCAATGTTGATTTTACAGTGCAAAATTCGCACAAAGCGGCGGTGTGATAAAATAGAGTGTAAAAACTTTACACTCTGTTTTGCAGGGGATTGAACTATTCGGAATTTTGCGCCGTAAACCACAATGCGGAGTGGAGCAGCCCGGTAGCTCGCGAGGTTCATTCCCTCGAGGTCGTAGGTTCAAATCCTACCTCCGCCACAACCCCCTTTTGCGATCCGTCGGCGCGGCGGCACAGGGTTTTCACACAGTGAAGTGCCACACAAGCCGCGCCGACATTTTTAATCATTACCACATCAATGCCAAAAGAAGCAATCATATCGACACCGCGCCTCAACAGTTACGGCGCAAGGGTACTGACCGAGGGAATCGACATCAGCCAGTATCAGAAAAATCCGATAGTCCTTTATATGCACCGACGCGGGCGCAAGGAGGATATGCCGATAGGCATTATGGAGAATCTTCGTGTCGAGGGGGACACTCTCTACGGCACACCGAAATTCGACGACGACACCGAGGACGAGCGCAATATCTCGAAGAAGTGGGAACGCGGCACGCTGCGTATGCTCTCCGCCGGGCTTGACATCATAGAATGGAGCGAAGACCCCGCGCTTCTTGTGGCCGGGCAGACGCGTCCGACCGTCACCAAGAGCAAACTTATAGAGGTGTCCGTGGTGGACATCGGCGCGAACGACGACGCTCTGCAGGTCGGCCTGTACCACGAGGGAAAACTGCTCACCCTCGCCGCCGGGGAAGCGAGCGACCATCTGCCCCTGCTGAATCTTACGGCAAAAGAAGAAAAGACAGAACAAACCCCAAATAACAACATCAAAAAGAACATGGAAAAGATCCTTTTGAAACTCGGCCTCGCGCCAACCGCCACCGAGGACGACGCGGTGGCAGCGATCACCAAACTACAGGAGGACAAGGCGACAATGACGCTTGCCCGCATCACCGACGCGGTGGACGTGGCAATCAAAGAGAAACGCCTTACCCCCGACAAGAAAGATAAATACATCGGCCTCGGCAAGCAGGTCGGCCTCGACAGCCTCAACGCGCTGCTCGCCGATATGCAGCCCGCGCAGAAACCCCTCGACCTGGTGCGTCCCGCCGGAGGCGGCGCAGCCCCTGCCGCCACCCTGTCATGGGAAAAGGCCACGCCGGAACAGCTCGCCGACCTGCGCGACAACAACCGCGAGGAGTATGTGCGCCTCTACAAGGAGCATTTCAGCTTCGCACCCGAATTCTAAATCACCAACAACATCACACAAGAAAACGAATGAAAAGATTTCTTCTCGCCCTTATGGGCATGATTATCGGAGTGACACTGACCTCCGCGATGGGCGCGACCCTCGGTGTGGCCGTGGGAGTGTCGCCGCTCGCCGGTGCGCTTACGCTCAACGGCGTTGCCGTCGGCACATCATTCATGGGCGGACTCGCGCCCGCCAACGCGCTCCGCGCCGGACTTTATCCCGAAGCGTGGACGGGAGAGCTTGTAAAAGCGTTCCGCACCGCCGCAGCCGCCGTCGGGTGGTACAGCAAGATCCGCAGCTACGACCAGTATGTTGAAAAGGACGTGATCCACATGGTCGATGTCGGCGTAGATCCCGAAGTGCTTGTGAACAACACCTCCTATCCTTTGGAGGTGGAGACGCTTGAGGACGGCGACATTGCCGTGCGCCTCGACAAATACCAAAGCAAGCCCACGCGCATCACCGACGACGAGCTGCACGCTCTCGGCCACGACAAGATGGCCTCGGTTATCGAACGCCACAAAGAGGCTTTCGACGAGGTAAGGTTCAGCCGCGCCATACACTCGCTCGCTCCGGCGGAGAATACCGCCAAGACCCCGGTTCTGCTCACCACAGGCGAGGTGGACGGCGACCGCAAGCGACTGACGCGCCACGACATCATCGCGCTTAAAAAGGCTTTCGACAAGGCCAAGATACCCGCCGAGGGTCGAATCCTCGTGCTTTGCGCCGACCATGTGGCCGACCTTCTGGAACAGGATCAGAAATTCGCCGCACAGTATTACAACTATGACAGCGGCGCAATCAACCGAATGTACGGCTTCGAGGTGTATGAATACGACGCCTGCCCCTACTACAACACTTCCACCAAGAAGAAACTGGCCTACGGCGCAGTTCCGGCAGCGGCCACAGACCGCCAGTGCTCCGTGGCATTCTCGCTCAAACGCGCCATGAAAGCCAACGGCTCGACCAAGACCTATCTGCAGGAAGCCGCCTCCAACCCCACGACACAGGAGAACCTGTTCTCGATGCGCACCTACACCATCTGTCTGCCTACAAAGTCCGAGGGACTCGGCGCGATAGTGAGCGCACTGAAAGCGTAAACCCGGATGAAACAGCCACTGAAATATCTCGTTATCCACTGCACCGCCACCCCGGAGGGACGCGATGTGACATCCGCCGACATCCGGCGTATGCACACCGCTCCCAAATCGGCGGGCGGTCGCGGGTGGAAACAGGTGGGCTACACCGACCTGTTCCGGCTCGACGGCAAAGTTGAGCGGCTTGCCGACAACAACGAGGACAACTACGTTGACCCGTGGGAAGTCACCAACGGAGCGAAAGGCTACAACTCCGTGAGCCGCCACATAGTCTATGCCGGGGGCTGCGACAAGTCAGGGAAGCCCAAAGATACCCGCACAGCGTCGCAGAAAAGCGCGATGGCGAAATACGTCCGCGACTTCCACGCCAAGCATCCGAAAGTAAAAATCATCGGCCACCGCGACCTGTCACCCGACCTCAACGGCAACGGAGTGATAGAGCCTTTCGAGTATATGAAAGCCTGTCCGAGCTTTGACGTGGCCGCATGGCTCAAAGAGATTGGAATAAAACAGTAACAACGAATGATGACTGAAACAATCCTTGCCGCAGTGGTTGCGATCATCACCGCGCCGCTCTCGGCACTGCTGACGGCCATATTCCTGCGCTCCAAGCATAATGCGGAGGTAGATAAGCTCCGTGCCGAGGTCAAGCAGACCCTCGCCGATGTGCGCGGGCGCGAACTCGACAACGACAAAAAGGCCATACAGATGATAATGGAACTGGTGGTCGAGCCGCTGCGCAAGGATATGATTCAGTTACAGGAAAAAGTAGACACCCTCACCAATGCTATTGAAAAAGTCAACTCTTGCCCTCACGCTGACAACTGTCCTGTTAGCCACGAGCTGCGCCGCGCCAAAAAGGATGACGCAGGAGCAGCGGTCAGAAATTCACTCGTCCGTATCACAGGCGACCTCGGAGGATACACACCGGGGGGACAGTGCGGCGATCCGGGCGGAGCGGCTTCTGAATGAATGGCTCGCCGCATGGCTGCAGAGGGTGGAAACAAGGGACGAGGCCACCGAGCGGGTGACCGAGATTTTCGACACCACTCAACCGCCGGACAGCACCACAGGCACGCCGCCACTCTCCGCCCGCATACGCGAGAGGCACGAGGCCAAGAGCCGGAGCGACAGCCGGGCAAAGGTGGATGCCGTAAGGAACGACAGCACCGCCGCAGAATGTGAGGCTCACTCACAGACCAACACGGCCACGCAGACCGAAACCGAGGCCGAAACTTCCGGCGAGAGCGAGGTTGAAAGCCGGGAGGAGAAAGGCACGGGCAAAACCCTCGCATGGGTTTCGATAGCCTTGTCGCTCCTGTCGCTCGCGGTCATCGCCATAGTTATCAAACACCGTTCAAACAACCATTAAACACCATACGACAAATGGCAAAAAAGAAAAAAGAGACCACAGATCCGGCTACGGTGGCCGCGCAAGCCGCCGCAAAGGTGGCCGAAACCACTCTGCGTCTGAACCCCGACATCAACGAGGTTCATGTAACCTCCGACGGCACGGCGTTCTATACCCGCAACGACGCGCAGAACCACGCCAACTCCCTGCCGAACCGCGAGGTGTACAGTGCCAAACGCTCCACACCCGCCAACTCCGCAAAAGAACCCGATGGGAAGAAAATCGACACGGTAATCACCGACGACACGAAGAATCCGGCAGAGCCGGAAATCGACGAGCTTACCGGGGAGGCCGTGAATGAATCCGACAACGAACCCGCCAACACCGACGAATAATGCAGAACCTCACCATTACCCGAACCAACGGCAACATCGTGCGCTCGCTCGCGGGTGAAGACCATATAAGCGGCCTCGTGTTCTATTCGGCAATCCTGCCGCAAGCAGCCGAAGGCGTGGACGGCTTCTCCACGACAGAGCGCATCCACGCCATATCTTCGCCGGAAAGTGCCGAGAAATACGGCATCACCGCCGACGCGGAATCGTGGGAAATGAAGGTGCTGCACTATACGCTCACCTCAATTTTCAACATGAATCCCGGCATAACCCTCTACGTGGGCATCTTCAAACCCGCATCCGGGGCAAACGCCTTTTCGGAAATCAAGCAGATCCAGAACTATGCCGGAGGCCGTCTGCGACAGGTGGGCGTGTGGAACGGTGCGGTGGAACTGAGCGACACGCTCGTAACCTCCCTGCAATCGGTACGCACCACGCTTGAGGCGCAGAACAAGCCACTGTCAATACTCTATGCGCCAAAAGTCACCGACGTAACCAAGCTGCCCTCCGACCTCGCCAAGATAGGCCGCAACGGTGTTTCTGTCATCATCGGACAGGACGGCGCGGGAGTGGCCGACGCACTATACAGGGACGCGGCCAACGCCGCCAAAGCAAGCGTGTCGGCACTCGGCGATCTTCTCGGCGCAGTCAGCAAAGCCAAAGTCCACGAAAGCATCGCGTGGGTGGAATCGTTCCCCACGAACATATCAGTCCCCGCTTTCGGCGACGGCAAGAAATACCGCGACCTCGACGAGGCCGTGATAGAAACCCTCGACAACTCGCGCTATATATTCCTGCGCACATACGACGGACTGGCCGGGTCGTTCTTCAACGACAACCACACCCTCGACACCGCCACAAGCGACTACGCATACATCAACGATGTCCGCACAATGGACAAGGCCGTGCGTGGTGTCAGAACCTATCTTCTGCCGAAACTCGGACGACCCATGAAGGTAGATCCCGACACCGGGAAACTGGAGCGAACCGCCGTGGAGCATCTTATCACCACCGGGAACAGACCGCTTGAGGAGATGGCAAAAGCCGGGGAGCTGAGCGGCTACCGCTTCGACATAGACCCCGACCAGAACATACTCGCCACCTCGCGTGTGCGCGGCGTGATAAAGAACGTGGCCGTGGGGGTAATGCGCAACCTCGACCTTGAAATAGGGTTCGCCACAAGTTTATAACCATTAACGCGACAAAAGAATGAATCCATTAGACGCAGCCTATAACGGCATCCCGCTTATCAACGGCGAGGAATACTCGTGGGGCAACATCAAGACCTGCATCAACGGCATAGTCGTCACCGGGATTGTCGCCATAGCCTACGGCGACAAACAGGATATGCAGAACAACTACGGCGCGGGACGGCATCCTGTGAGCCGCAGCTACGGACGCATCACCCCGTCGGCGAAAATCACGCTCTACATGAGCGAGGTGGTGGCAATCTCGCGCACCTCTCCGACCGGGCGAATGCAGGACATCGCGCCTTTCGACATCGAGGTGGCCTATCTTCCCCCCAACGGCATCATAGTGATCGACAAGATCCGCAACTGCCAGTTCACTGAGAACAAGCGCGACTGGAAGGAGGGGGACATGAACCAACAGGTGGAACTCGAACTGCTGCCGGGCAACATCGAATACGGCAAGCCCGACGGTGTATGACAATCAATATAACCAACCATTAAAACAACGAGATATGAACGACAAGACAATCGACATCAACACCGAGAATTACAAAGTAGTCAACGGCGACATCACCGAGGAGCAGATAGCTGCCTGGAAAGCCAAGCATGGGCGTGTGGTGGAGGTAGAGGTGGCCGACACCGACTTTGAGGAACTGCACCGTGGCTACTTCCACCGCCCGGACATGAAGACTATGCAGGCTTTCTCGGCGACGGCCAAGCAGAACGAGGTGAGAGCCGCAGAGGTTCTTTTCGACAACTGCTGGCTCGGCGGGTCGCCGCTGATGAAGACTGACGCGGTCTACAAGATGCAGGCGACCGGGGAGCTGCAGAACATCTTCGGCAAGTGCGTGTCTAAGCTAAAAAACTTGTAGAGGCGTACCAACTCTCCGGGGGCGTGGAGGACAACGACCCCGGAGAAATAGCAAAAGGGTGCGCCTTGATCCGCGCCAACTTCGGGACAGACCCCACGACCTTGAGCAACGAGGAGTGGGCGATGCTGTTCCAACAGGCCGTATGGCTTGAAAACTTCCGGCTTGAGAACACCGCAAGAATCCTCGCCAAACTATTTTCACCCGCAAAGGAAGAATGAGCAATTATAATTTCAATTACGCATTCAACATAAGCGGCAACTGCAACGCCGTGGTCGCCGAGATTTCGGGAGGGGTAGAGAACCTCCAGAGGAATCTCCGTGCGACCACGTCGCTGTGGGACACATTCGAGGGGAAGATACTTGCGCTTAATCAATTCACGCAATATGTGAACACATTGAGCCAAACGCTCAATGACACCCTCGCTCCCGGCGCGGCACTCAACGCGCAGCTTGCGGACTTACAGGCCATATCGGGAGCGACAGGCGAGGAACTCGCCATTGTCGAGAGATATGCCCGCTCCACGGCTAAGGAATTCGGAATATCCGCCGCCGGGTCTGTGACCTCCTACAAACTGCTCCTGTCGCAGCTCTCGCCGGAACTCACCAAGAACGGCGAGGCTCTGAACCACATGGGCAAGAACGTCGCCACTCTCAGCAAGATGATGAACGGCGATGCGACCGCAGCCGCCGAGGTTCTTACAACGGCCATGAACCAATACGGCGTGTCGCTCGATGACCCGCTTGCGGCTTCCGACCGTATGTGGGAGATGATGAACACGATGGCCGCTGCTGCCCGCGAGGGTTCTGCCGAACTGCCCGCAATAAAGGTCGCTCTTGAGCAATGCGGTATGGCCGCGAAAGCCGCCGGGGTTTCCTTTGAAGAAACGAACGCGGCGATACAGGTTCTTGACAAAGCGGGCAAAAAAGGCTCTGAGGGCGGTGTTGCCCTTCGCAATGTCATGTCTACGCTCGCTCAAGGCCGTTTCCTTCCTAAAGATGTGCGCGAGGAACTCGTCGCTGCCGGGATAAGCGTAAACGATCTGACCGACAAATCAAAATCGCTCGCCGAGCGTCTTGAAGTCCTGAAGCCTGTAATGGCCGATGACGCTCTTTTCAGCAAATTGTTCGGTAAAGAGAACTCTGCGGCTGCGATGGCTCTTGTTCAGGGGATTCCGAAGGTTCAGCAATGGACGGAGGCCATAACAGGCACGACAACTGCCATAGACCAGAGCCAAATCATCATGGAAACCTATAACGAGCGTCTTGCCCGCGTACAGGCCAAATTCGATGACATAAAGATTTCCATCTTCAACTGCTGCGGCGACCTCGGAATATGGACACAGGTCGTGGCGGGTGCGCTTGTGCCGCTCGCGCAGCTCGTGCCTCTGATATGGGGCGCGGCAAAGGCTGTCATCTTCCTGCGGAGCGTGAATTTCAAAGGCGCGTTTACAGGGGTCGTTTCCTCCGTCCGCAATGTATGCGCCGGGCTTGTGCTGATGAACGCCTCTATTACTGCCTCCGGCGGCTACTGGCTTGCTTTCAAGGTTCTCGCGCAGAACGTATGCCGCTCTATCGGCGTGGCGATAATGAACATTCCGATTGTGGGGTGGATTGCCGCCGCCATTGCCGCAGTAATCGCCATTATTCAGCAGTTATGGGATAAGTGCAAGGGATTCCGCGTGGCCGTATTTACGGCGTGGGAAGGAATAAAAGCCCTTTTCTCCCTGCTGTGGGAATGGCTGTCGGGCTTATGGCAAAGAATAACGGAGTTTGCCGTTGGTGTGTGGAACGCCATAAAGTCGATGGCGCAGAAAGTCGCCAATATCTTCATGGCCGTCGTGAACAAAATCCGCTCGTGGATTGCCGCTATACGCAATTTTGTTGTAAAGGTTGTCAACGCTGTTGTCGCCAAAGTTAGCGCGATGTGCAAGCCTCTTGTCACTGCTTTCAAGAATGTTGCCAACGCAATAAAAGGCTTCTTCGGTAAAATCATTGACTGGGTGCGCGATAAGTTCTATGCGTTGATAAACTGGTTCATTGACAAATACAACTGGATCGCTGAAAAACTTAATTTTGACAAGATAGCCCGCCTCGGACGCGAAGCCGCAGACCGCTCTTGGGCGGCAGACCACCCGGAGCAGCCAACGGATAATTCCGGCGGTGGTGACGGTGACGCCGACCCCGTCGGCAACGGCGGCGGTCTTGGCGGTGGCTCTCCGATAGGCAATGCCCTCGGCGGTGTCGGCGGCGGAGCTTCAAAGGAAACCGACCGTGTCAAAAACATAAACATCACCATTGACCGCCTTATCGACAAGTTCACCATAACCACTACAAACCTCTCCGAAAGCAAGGAAAGAATCAAGGACGCAGTTGCCGAGGCTCTGCTTTCTGCCGTAAACGATGCCAACTATGCACTTTAATAAAGACTATGCAAGAATATAAGTTTGACATAATCAATGCGCGGTTTATCGCCTCCGGCGTTGCGATACAGGCCAAGGGGCTTGCGTACAGGCTGCGCCCGAACAAGGGGCGGGACGCGCAGAAGGATGAGGATTACAAGCTTGGGACACTGCCCGGCTACGCGATGGCGGGCGGCACGACCGAGGGTGGCTCGGCTATAAACAAGGCGGAGGAGAAGTGGAGCGGGAGCGGCGACTACTGGCTTGGGCGCACGGCGCTGACGGACATGGTGGTGAAAGTTCCTGGGGAGGGTCTGCTTCTGATCAACGACGCGACGGTGAACGTGAGCCTGCAGAAGGAGGTGGTGAAGACGGCTCTTGTAGGCCGCGCCGGGACGATAAAGGAGTATATCACCGACGGCGACTATCAGCTGAGCATAAGCGTGGGGATAGTGGCCGTGGATGACGATGGCCGGATATGCGACCAATACCCGGAGCGAGCCGTGGCGCAGCTTCGGGAGATAATGGAGAGGCCGGAGGCTCTGGAGGTGAGCTCGGCGTTTCTCGATCTGTTCGGGATAACACACATGGTGGTGACCGGGTTTTCGGCGAAGCAGATGACACACTCGAACCGCCAGGTGATAGAGATAACGGCATTGAGCGACACGGAATATGTGATAGAATCAAATGATTATTAACCTGCGTTTAATCACCCTTTGAACGATGAACGGACTGCTGACATACGAGAACTGCGGCGACCTTGCCATTGAGGGCGGGGGCTGCGTGGTGGCCGGAACTGAGGCACAGACGATAGAACATGTGCTTGTGGCGAACCGTGGGGAGTGGCGGGAACACCCGCTGCTCGGCGGCGAGATCCGCAAGATGCAGCACGGACTTGCCGGAAGGATGTGGGCTGCGCGTGCGCGGCAGATGTGCCGGGAAGCGGGGGTGGCCGTGAGCCGCGTAGCCGTGGGTGATAACGGAAAAATCACTGTGGAATGAAGACAC
>JAGAUN010000003.1 GCA_017620715.1 Muribaculaceae bacterium
ATCGGCTACAAACTATCGCTCGTACCCTTCCATCTATGGACTGCCGACGTTTATCAGGGAGCTCCCACATCCGTCACATCATATCTGTCGGTTATCTCCAAAGGCTCGGCTGCCTTTGCTTTCCTTGTAATACTCTGGCAGGCATTTGGCGCCGTATACTCCGAGGCATGGGAGTGGATGCTCTATGCGCTGATTATTCTCACCATTACAGTCGGTAACCTCTTCGCCATACGTCAGCACAATCTCAAGCGCTTCCTCGCATTCTCGTCAATCTCACAAGCCGGCTACATAATGCTCGGTGTGATAGCTTTCGAGGCAATGGGCAAAGCCGCTCTGATGTACTATATACTTGTGTACATCTTCTCCAATCTTGCCGCATTCGGCGTTATTCAGTCGATTGAGAACAAGACCGGCAAAGTGGATATGAATGACTACAACGGCTTGTCGAAGACCAATCCACGATTGGCTCTAACAATGATGCTTGCCATGTTCTCTCTGGCAGGTATACCTCCGTTTGCAGGCTTCTTCAGCAAATTCTTCATCTTCACCTCTGCAATCAGTCAGGGGTCGGTAGCCATCTATGTATTGGTGCTTATAGCGTTGATTAACACAATCGTGTCGCTATATTACTACCTGCTTGTAGTAAAAGCAATGTATATCAATACTGAAGAGCCTTGCACCATAGCACGCTTCAAGAGCGCATGGTCTGAACGCATTGCAATGTGGGTCTGCGTTGCCGGCATCATTGGCCTCGGCATAGTCAGCTTCTTCTACGACAGTTTGCTCAACCTCGTAGGCTGCTAAGAAGGATATTACTTCTATACATTATAAACGCTCTCGGCATTTCTGTCGAGAGCGTTGCTTATATTGTGCTCAAGTAATCCTTCGAGAAATCAAAACTAATAAACACAGCAGCGTAAATAAGGGAGGTAAACGACAAGTTACCCACCACCAAAATAGATATAGCCGCCCAGCACGGACGGCTATACCCGACTATTGTATGCAGATAATGGTTTAAGCGTTGGTTACTTCGAGTTCAATCATTTCTTCTTCTTCGTCGTCGAATTGGTATCTGCTGCTTCCGAAGGCGAGAATGGGGTTGAAGATAAAGGGGAGGAATATCATGCCAAGGATGAAGCCTGTGCCTTTGCCAAATGCAGTGCCTGTCTTAACGGTAATTATAATGCTGAATACAACTAAAAATATTTGGCCTACTACGGGAATAATGCCGAGGAGATAAAGGAATACAAGCCACGGTGACATTTTAGCCACCTGAAGTTGAACGATGAGGTTGTAGATTGGAATAAAGATAGCCCATCCGGGACGGCCGGCCTTTGAGAATATTTTCCAGGCTACAACGATGTAAAATAACAGAACTGCAACTCCAGTAAGTGCTGCGATAATTAATGCTGATTGCATAATGATTGGTGTTTTAAGTTAATAATGAAGGTGTTATGTGTTTGTATATTAAAGGCTTATTGCTAAATCATTTATCAAGAGATACTTATCCCTATTAACTAATTGAACTATGACACTTTAGCTTTTGGCTTATTCAACAAACAAATTATTTGTTTAGCAATTGCAGCTTTATAATTGTGTATGTGGCTAATTTTCAATATATTTGCAATGGTTTAGTATCTCTTGATAAGAGATACTTAATATTGTAAACGCCGGTAAACGTCGACTTAACGATTAAGATTTATGGAAGGAGCTCGGAAATAGAGAAAGGTATGTAAAATAAAAGAGCTCCTGTCGCGTAAGACGGAAGCTCTTTGAAAGAGGTACCTAGCAGATTCGAACTGCTGTACACGGTTTTGCAGACCGTTGCCTAACCTCTCGGCCAAGGTACCAGGCTTTGGTTTTGATGATGCAAAAGTAGTTGTTTTATTTCAGTTGTGCAACTATGAGGCGTGATTTTTTTGCTTATCTCATTTGGCCATGCGTTTGAGTAGTCGGTATGACGGTGCCACACCGAGTTGGCCGGCTGTAGAGAGATCGGCGGCTCCGGAAGCATGGTTGCCGAGATTGAAATAAACATAACCACGATTGAAAAACGCTTCGCCAAAATCAGACTTAAGGCTGATGGCGTGAGTGAAGGCATTGATGGCTGAAGTATAATCGCGTAAATCGATATAGATTACACCCATATTAAAATAGGCAAGTGCCATATCGGGCGAGAGCTTGAGAGCGTGTTGGAACTGTTCGATAGCCGAGTTGAGAAGTACCTGCCTTGTTTCGGCCGTCTGCGATGCGGCATTGACTCCTGAGGTGGCAGCCGAGGCTAAACGGTATTTCGAGACTCCGAGCATGAAGTATGCGAGCGCGAAGTCGGGGGATAGGGCTATAGCTTTCTTGAAATCCTCCTCGGCGCCCGTATATTGACGCAGGGTGATACGCGACATACCGAGGGCAAAGTAATCGATAGCTCGCGGTGAGTGGTTTGACAGATAGGATATATAGTATTCGATGGCCTGGAAATGTCGGTTGATTTCGAGAGTATCGGTAAGGGAAACCTCTCGGTTTGTAACCTGTAAGCTATAGTCGAGTACGTGAGTGTCGTTGATTTGTGTAGCCTCGCGCAAATATTCCCCGGCAGGGCGAAGCTCGGTGGGCGATGTATAATAGGTGACCACATAAATTGGTTCGGGTTCTATGGAAATATTGTGGTCCTGAACACGTCCACGTATATTGTCGGAATTGTATTGCGCTTCGATTTCATCGTCGGTGCTTGCCGTGAGTAGCTGCGAAAAGCGGGCGGCAACCTCTTCCTGAGTCTCTTCGGGAGAGTCGGATTCGGAGTCGACACCGAAGAGTTGCTGTACGGTAGGAGCGTCGCCATTGCGCTTAATGGTTTTCCGCGCAAGAGCCATGGACCGGTCGTAATCGGACTGAGCACCTTTCTGATGCATTGATGTGCGTATGTCGGCGCGCAGGAAGTAGGCTGCCGCGAAATCGGGCATCGCATCAATCAGTTTATTAATATCTTGCAGCGCAAGCGGCAACTCATTGAGTTCGCGATACATGATGGCCCGGTTGTAGAGGGCAAGATTGTCGGTCGGCCGCAGATTAAGGATAGTGGAAAGGTCTGAAATAGCGGCCTGATAGTCGCGGACTTCTGCTCGAAGCAAAGCGCGGTTGTAAAGTGCAGTGAGATTGAGCGGGTCGAGTTGAAGCGCGTAATCATAGTCCGACATCGCACCAAAATAGTCATCGGACTTATATCGTAGCAAAGCGCGATTGATGTAGAGGGATGTAGAACGTGGTTGAAGTTTTACAGCCATATCCATATCGGAAAGTGCACTCGGTATGTCATTCTTAGATGTGAAAGCAATGTCGGCACGCAGTATGTAGGCGTTTGCGGCATTGGGGTTGAGCCGGAGAGCCTTGTCGAGATCGGCGAGTGCCGCTATGGTATCAGTCTGGCGGAGGTAAAGACGGGCACGACCGATATATGCATTGTCGAAATTAGGGTGACGGGTGAGGAGCTGATCATAAGTAGTCAATGCAACTGAAAGAGAGTCCATCTCTTCCTGTGCGAGTGCCTTGTTGAACAGAATGCCACGGTTGTAGGGGAGTGATTGCAATACCACATCATAATCGGCCACAGCTTCGGCCGGCCGACCGAGCGTCTGTGCCGCTATGCCACGCAACTCGTAGGCGTCGGTAAGAAACGGGTTCCGCTCGATAGCTTTGCTCGCATCCGATATAGCGCCCTCATAATCATCAAGATTGTATTTGGCCAAAGCACGGTAGAAGTATGGTCGGGCAAGGTGCGGCTTTGCCGCTATAATCTGATTGAAATACTGTATTGAGAGCACATAATCCTCGAAATAGAGCGCATTGCGTCCTACCTGAAGCATCTGGTCGGTATTAACCTGGGCCCGAACATGTGCCGGGATAAGCGACAATAAGAGTATGAAGGGGAGTATAATACGTTGCATTAAGTGCAAATGTAATGGTTTTGGATGTGACTGAGGGGATATACAGCGTGAATAAACTTTAAAATTATTAATGTGTTGTAATGGTATGGATAATAGGATATCGAAAAAACGGATAGTTGTGGCAGGCGGCGGATTTGCCGGTCTGAATTTTGTCAAACACATCGACAAGAAGCTCTATGATGTAACAATAATAGACCGCAATAACTACCACAGCTTCCCGCCACTATTCTATCAAGTTGCCTCAGCCGGACTTCAGCCCGACAGTATCTGCTTCCCCTTCAGACGCGAAGTGAGCCGCGGAAAGGCCAAAGGCTCATCGTTTCACATCGGTGAAGTAAAGAAGATAGATGCCTCGAGTGGCAAAGTAATCACCGAGTACGAGGAGATTGATTACGATATTCTGGTGTTGGCAATGGGGTCGACAAACAACTTTTTTGGAAACGACAAACTTGTGGATACCGTCTACACACTAAAATCGGCAGCCCAGGCAATGCGTTGCCGCGATGAAATACTTGACCGTCTTGAAAGGGCCAGCATTGAGAAGGATGCTGAGAAACGCCGACAAATGCTCACATTCACAGTGGTAGGAGGTGGACCTGCCGGCGTTGAGATTGCCGGAGCTCTCGGCGAAATGAAGAGCTACATATTAAAACGCAACTATCCTGAATTGTGTGAAAATGAGGTGACTATCAGACTCATAGAGGGCTCGGGGATGCTGCTCAGCGCTATGGGAGAGAAGGCCCATAACAAGGCATTACAGTATCTTGCAGAGCTCAAAGTGGCTGTGAGCCTTAATACAATATTAAAGAACATTGACGGAGAAACTGCCTCTCTGGGCGATGGCAGCACACTTTACGCAGGAATGGTGATATGGACTGCCGGAGTAAAAGGGCACGACGTAGCTATAGAGGGAGCAGAGGTTACCGTAGGCAAAGGCAACCGAATAGTGACCGACGAGTACTGCCAAGTGCCCGGTACTGACGACCGCCCGATATACGCAATAGGTGATTTAGGACTGATGACTACAGAAGGGTATCCTCACGGCCATCCGCAGTTGGCTCAGGTGGCCATACAACAAGGGCGTATGGTAGCCCGGAACCTTAGCCGTGACCCTGCGAATAGAGTGAAATTCAAATATCGCAACAAGGGTTCCATGGCCACTGTAGGCAGAAACCGTGCCGTAGCGTTTATAGGCCGGATGTGCTACACAGGATTCATTGCATGGCTTATGTGGATGGGAGTGCATCTGCTTTCGCTGCTCGGAATGCGCAACAAGGCTTCGGTGTTTATCGATTGGGTATGGGGGTATTTTACCTATGGTACATCGTTAAGGCTTCTGCTGTATCCCGCACGACATCCGTTGGCTTGGAAATGGGGTGAAAAATAACTACCTTTGCACCGTGCAGCCGGGCATTTCGTCGCGCGTCGACTTAGTGAGCGATGTGAGGAAAGTCCGGTCAACATAGAGCACCATATTTCCTAACGGGAAGCTATCGGCAACGGTAGGTAAGCATGACAGAAAACAACCGCCGCACTCGTTTTTGAAAAAGAGCAGGGCGGTAAGGGTGAAAAGGTGAGGTAAGAGCTCACCGGGCGCCACAGTGATATGGCGTGCCGCATGCACTATGGGTTGCAAGGCCAAGTATACCGGCATTTAAGGGCTGCTCGTCCATTGCCGGGGGGTAGGCTGCTAAAGCCGTGTGGCGACATACGGTGTAGATAAATGACGAAACGCCACCTGTCACTTCGGGTGGCCGACATAACCCGGCTTATCGTCCGGCTGCACTTTTTCTCTGATAAGTTGTTCATAGATAGTAACCATCCTACCGACAATGATTATAAAAAGCGCAAAGTTTATCTCGAGTTATCCGTCTGTGACGAAGATACCTGCTCACGGCAAACCGGAGTTTGCTTTCATAGGGCGAAGCAATGTGGGCAAATCATCGCTCATCAACATGCTCACCGGTCGCAAGAGCCTGGCTATGACATCGGCCACTCCCGGCAAGACAATGCTGATAAATCATTTTATGGTCAACGATGAATGGTATCTCGTAGACTTACCCGGATACGGTTATGCTCAGCGCGGTAAGGAAGCGAGGGATAAACTCAAACGAATGATTGACGGATATGTAACGGGAAGTCAGGCGCTTGTGAATCTATTTTTGTTGATTGACAGCCGCCACAAGCCCCAAAAGATAGATTTGGAATTCATCAACTTTTTGGGCGAAAACGGTGTGCCGTTCAGCATCGTATTTACCAAAGCGGACAAACTGTCGCGGGCAGCAGCCCAAAGGAATATCGACTCCTTTTGTAATGCTTTAATGGAGAATTGGGAGGAATTGCCTCCGATGTTCCTTACATCTTCAGAAAAGGGAACCGGACGCGACGAGATATTGGATTATATAGAACAGATTTTACAAACAAAATAGCGAGTACCTGCGTTGTGATAGTATCGTATAACACATTAATCAATACTGTCATGAGTTGTAAATGCAAACGTACAAAACCCGCCGATGAATACCCCGGCGTTGCTATAAACAAGGCCGACGACAACAAGGAAACTGAGAAAGAAGTGAAGGAGCGCACGGCAACGCTTAACAATAATCCGCGCAACCATAAGAATGGTGACTGATTGTTGAGTCTCACTCCCGCGGGATTGTTGGAAAAGAAACCCTAAAATGGTATCTTTGTAGAGTAGTTTTAATGTCGCTCACTGACTATGCCCGATAAAAAGAACCGAATTCTTGATGTAAAATCGGCCTATGCGCAATTAATCTCTGAATTTCCCGATTTGATAGGAGCTGACGAGCGCTGGGCCGCAAAACAATTTATCAAAAAGTCTGCCGCGGGGCATGCCGATAAAGATTTATTATCGACAGAGCTCTGTAGCAGTGACGATTATACTTTTGCACGAGGTGTCACTTCGGCGCTTGAACTATGCCGCATGATTGCGCCTGACCGCAATATGGTGTTGGCAATAGTATTGTTCCCGTTGCTGAAATATGGTCTTGTGAATAAGGAAGAATTGCTCGAACGGTTTGGCTCCGATGTAGAGACTCTTCTCGAAGGGCTTCTGAGTGTTGACACCCTATATGCCCGACATGGCACAGCAACCACAGAGAATTACCGTAATCTCTTGCTGACTATGGCAAAAGATATACGTGTGATAATAATAATGACTATTGACCGCCTTGTGCTGATGCGTGCCATAAATCACAACCCCGACGAGGACTTTGTACGCCGCGCCGCACTCGACGCAAGCTATCTGTATGCGCCCATTGCCCACCGCCTTGGATTGTATAAGATTAAAGGAGAACTTGAAGATTTATCGCTTAAGTACACCGACCGAGAGATGTATACACGCATAGCGGGTAAGCTAAACGAGACCAAGGTGGCACGCGATAAGTATATAGAGGATTTCATTGGCCCTGTAAAACGTAAGTTGTTGGATGCCGGGTTGAAATTTGAGATAAAAGGTCGTACCAAATCGATATATTCGATATGGAATAAGATGGTGAAGCAGCACACCGATGTCAACGGCATCTACGACTTGTTTGCCATTCGCATCATTCTCGATGTTGAGAAGGAGAAAGAGAAGGGCGAGTGTTGGAATGTATATTCCATTGTTACCGACATGTATCGGCCTAATCCGGCCCGCTTGAAAGACTGGCTTTCCGTCCCCAAATCGAATGGCTACGAATCGCTTCACATCACTGTATTTGGCCACGGAGAACGATGGGTGGAGGTACAGATACGCTCACGCCGCATGGATGAGATTGCAGAGACCGGTGTGGCCGCACACTGGAAATACAAAGGTGTGAAAAGCGAGAATAACCTCGATACATGGATGAACCATGTGCGCGATATCCTGGAGGACTCGGTGCAGAGCCCGCTCGAACACATGAAAGGGCTGAACATGGATATCTACAGCAAAGAGGTGTTTGTATTTACCCCCAAAGGCGATTTGTTTAAACTCCCCATGGGCGCAACGGTGCTCGATTTTGCATTCCACATTCACTCCCGTGTGGGATGCGGATGCGTAGGAGCACGCGTAAACGGGCGCAGCTGTAAGATAACACATAAGCTGCATAGCGGCGATACTGTAGAAATAATCACCGCCTCTAACCAGCAACCCAAAGCCGATTGGCTTTCTATTGTGACCACATCAAGGGCACGCAATAAAATACGTCAGGCTCTCAACGAGATAAGCAACAGAGCTATTGAAATAGCCAAAGAGACTCTCGGCAGGCGATTCAAAAACCGTAAAATCGAGCCCGAGGAGGCTTTGATGATGAAGGTTATAAAACGCATGGGCTTTAAGACAGTGACGGAATTTTACCGCTCGATTGTCGACGAAAAGATTGCCGTAAACGATGTGATAGCCCAATATGAGTTATTGTCTAACCCTGAAGAGTCCGTCGCTACTGTAAGTGCTGAAGAATTCTCATTGCAGACTTCCGACAACGAACATGAATCGGCTTCGGCCGACGTGCTCGTGATAGGAGACGGCGCCGTGAAGGGCGTGAATTATAAATTGGCCCGCTGCTGCAATCCCATTTACGGCGACAAGGTGTTTGGCTTCATTTCTTCCGAAGGTGTCATAAAGATACACCGGGAGAATTGCCCCAACGCTGCTCATATCAAGGACAGATATCCCTATAGAGTAATCACCACCAAATGGTCTGGCAAAGCCGGTACGCAATTTGTAACTACGCTTACTGTGCTGGGAACCGACGATATCGGTATCGTCACTAATATCACATCCCTGATTACCAAGCAGGAAGGCGCGTCGCTCAGGGCAATCTCGATAGATTCAAACGATGGCTTGTTCCACGGGTACGTCACTATTGGCGTGGAAGATAAGAAAGTTTTAGATGCTTTAATCAAAAAAATATCAACCGTAAAAGGAGTAAAAAATGTACAACGTAATAATTAAAGTGGCACTCGCTGCCGGATGTGTGGCATCAATGATGGGCTGTGGCCCGAACGAAACCGAGAAGCAACAGTTGCACGCCAAGGAGATAATAGATAGCGTAAAGCAGCTTGAGACTGCCGGAAAATACATTGAGGCTTTGGATGTGCTCGCTCGAGTGGATTCTCTTTGTCCGAAAGCGCTCGACGAGCGTAAAGAAGCGCACGCAATGAAACCGGCTCTGATGATGAATGCCACAACGCAAGAGATTGCCATGACCGACAGTCTGATGGTTGCTTCCGAGATTAAGGCAGATGAACTGATGAAGCAACTCGCAGTGATTAAGACGCCTTACGAATCATACTACGGATATGCAAAACTCAAGGGTGTATCGCCCCGCACCACGGCAGGCCTTTATGCCGAGTTGTCGTTACAAGGGCTTGTATTCCACCTTACCGCTTCCGGCAAAGGTTCAAGCTATGGTGTGAAAGTACGCGTGAGTGACCGCACGGCGCGCGAATACAGAGAGACGCAACTTGTTGATTTTGACGGTGAACGAAATCGCCTTACCGACAACGGGTTGCAGATTGTCACTCTTACCGAGGCCGAAAGCGCTCCGCTCGGGGCTTTCGTTTCCGCACATAGAAATGCCGACCTGTGGATTTCGATAGTAACTGCGGGAGGAAAGTCATGGTCTGACACCCAACTGTCGAAAGAGCAGATTGACGGTGTAGCCACCCTATATGACATTATGGAACAGCGTAGAATCTACAACGAATGCAAGGCCCGTCTGGAGCATCTCAACAATAAGCTCAATGTGTTGAGAAATCAGCAGGCAGAGTTTGCAGATTTAAAGCCATAGCAGCCAAGAGGTATTGGTAACGAGTAGTAATATAC
The DNA here is from genome assembly GCA_017620715.1 of Muribaculaceae bacterium. GTDB lineage: Bacteria > Bacteroidota > Bacteroidia > Bacteroidales > Muribaculaceae > Paramuribaculum. Next base: position 9,751 of record JAGAUN010000003.1, read on the forward strand.
GTTGCCTGCGCCTCGGTAAAGAAATTGACTTGCAGCATGTAGTCGATAAGCGTAATCTGACCCTGACGCAGAGCCAGATTGAGCAGTCGCACTGACTGGTCATCGGCCAGAACCTTTGAGTACTGCAATTGCTCATCGTACAGCATGAGAGCCTTAGAGTACATTACTTCGGTTGATGCACGCAACGATGCCCGTAGAGCTTCCGCCTCGGCCTGGAGGGCAATGGCATTAAGACGGGCCGACTCAACATTCTTACCGGCCGTGAGGAATGGTAAAGTAATGCCTACAGAAAATCCGTTGAAGTGGTCTCCCAGCTCATAATCATGAGTGAGGGCGAGTGAAAAACCTGGGTAACGGCTCTGCTGAGCCACCTTTATCTGAGCTTCAGCTACCTTTTCCTGTGACTGTATGTAAAGTAATTCTGGATTGTTGGTCTGTGCCCAATCGACATACGATGCCGGGGGCAACAGGTTACAGTCGGGAAATTCGGTAAGTCGCGGTAAAATAGTTTTAATTGATTGCGCATCGTCGCCATTTAGACGAAGCAGATTTCCTTCTGCTTCTACAGAATTCTGAAGAGCATCCTGAAGGGCACGGTTGGCCGATATGCGCTCAATTTTCAATTTATTTACGTCGAGAATGCTTATCTCGCCCATATTGTATCCGCGTTGATAGAGAGAGAGGAGGGAATCTACGCGTTGCAGATTATCGGCATACAGAGCAGATAGCTTACGATAGTAGATAACATCTATAAGCGCTTGCGCTACGCTAAGTCTCGTAATGTAAAGGCTCCGGGCTACAGATGCTGCAGAGGCTTGTGAAAGGAGCTGATTTGCCCGGCTCCGCGCCCGATACAGACCGGGCCATTCAAACGACTGGCTTGCCTCCAGATGCCATTTGGTGCCGATGCCTCGCTGCCCCCATATATGGCCAAACGCCAGTTGTGGAGCGTCAAGACGATTGGACAGGGAAATGTCGGCAAGCGTAAACTGATGACGAGCAGACGCCGCCGCAAAATCTTTGTTGTTGACAGACACCTCGTCGACAATCTTAAGAAAGTCGTGCTGCGACAACTCGGCAGCTTGGGCGAACGCAGTGTACAGAAGGGCGCACGCCGATATGATGATTTTAAGATTCATGCTTTGTTTTGGTTTGACGGTACGAGTACCAACGGTATAGAATCGGCACTACATACAGATTGAGAATTGTAGAGGAAACAAGGCCGCCAAGAATGACGGTTGCCATTGGTGACTGAATTTCATTACCGGCTTCAGTGCCGCGGAGCGCCAAAGGAATGAGGGCCAGAGCAGACGTCAGAGCCGTCATTATAATGGGGTTTAGGCGGTCAGCAGAGCCGCGCTGTATCCGCTCATCTATGGTAAGGCCTTCTGCCGCGAGAGCATTATAGCGCGACATAAGCAACATGCCGTTGCGCGTGGCAATACCCATGAGCGATATGAACCCAATGATGGCAGGTATGTTGAGTTCTCCTCCGGTAATTACCAATATCACTACGCCTCCTATAATGGCAAGGGGCATGTTGGCAAGGATGATGAGCGATTGGGGCATATTACGGTACTCATGATAGAGCAGCAGCAATATCAACAATATTGCCCCGAATGAGGCAAATGCCAAGGTACGTGTGGCTGATGCCTCAGACTCGAATTGTCCGCCGTACTGTATATAATACCCTTCAGGCATTTCGAGCGATTCATTGATTTTTGCCTGTATGACATTTACGGCCCCGCGTAGGTCAGAGCCATCCACGTTAGCCGAGATAACGATACGGCGCTTAACATTTTCACGTGAGATACTGTTGGGACCGCTTGAGGAAACTATCTCCGCCACCTCTGTCAAAGGAATTTTGCCAAATGGCGAGTCGATAGTGAGGGCCGACAAATCGTTAAGGCCTAAATTCTCTCGGTCGCGGATTATAAGCACCACATCGTAAGGTATGCCGTCACTATATACCGACGATACTTTTTCACCGGCAAGCAGAGTGGAAACATAGTCGGCAAATTGGGCGTTTGTTATGCCATATCGGGAAAGCATATCGCGCTTAGGCCGAATTTCAATTTCAGGGCGGGGGAGTTGTTGCTCGATATTCACATCCACAATGCCGGGAATATCGCTGATACTCTCTTTTACCTGCGAACCAAGCCTATAAAGGCGGTCAAGATCGGGACCGAATATTTTGATGGCAATCTGCGCCTCTGTTCCCGAGAGCATTGCATCGATACGGTGCGATATCGGCTGGCCAATCTCTATATTGGTGCCCGGGAGTTGGCTGAGCCGCTGGCGCAGGTCGCGAATCATTTCACTACGCGAGCGATCAGTGAGCGTGAACGGGGCTTCGATTTCAGATACGTTGACACCCAATGAGTGTTCGTCGAGTTCTGCCCGGCCGGTGCGACGCGCTACGGTCTTTACCTCAGGAGTGGCAAGAATGATTTCTTCTGCCCGACGGCCTACATTATCGCTCTCCTCAAGCGAGACACCCGGAAGAGTGCTGACATTGATAGTCATTGAGCCCTCATTGAATGAGGGGAGGAAGCTACGCCCGAGTGTGAATAGAGCGGCCATCGACAGTACAAGAAGCAAACCGGTGCTAATAAGAATGGCCTTGCGATGTGAAATGGCACGTGGAAGACTTTTGGAATATGCCTTTGAAAGATGCCGTACTATCCATGAATCACGATTTGATTTCTCAGAGTCAGATTGCTTACCTGCGAGCAGAAAACTGCACAGCACGGGAGTAAGTGTAAGGGCTACAATCGTTGACGACAGCAACGCTATGATGAATGTTATGCCGAGTGGCACAAGCATTCTCCCCTCAATACCTGTGAGGAAGAAGAGCGGAAGAAAACTGGCAATGATGATGAGCGATGAATTGAGAATGGGCAATCGTACCTCGCGCGAAGCGTCATAAACAATAGAGAGAGTAGTACGCCGTTCCGCTTCCGGGAGAGCGCGGTTCTGGCGCAGCCTCTTATATACATTCTCCACATCAACAATTGCATCGTCGACCAGCGAACCGATGGCAATGGCAATACCGCCAAGTGTCATTGTGTTGATTGACAGATTCAGCCATTTAAGGATAAGCACTGTAAGGATAACCGAAACAGGGAGCGCAATTACCGAAATCAGAGTGGTACGGAAATTCATAAGGAAGAAAAACAACACCACAACTACGAATATCGCACCTTCAAAGAGCGAAACCTGAAGATTTGATATTGAGTTACTTATAAAGTTGCTCTGACGGAATATATCGGTTGACACCTTTATGTCGGAGGGAAGAGTTTTCTGCAGTTCATCGAGCGTTTGGTCAATTTTGTCGGTGAGAGCTATAGTACCGGCTGCCGGCTGCTTGGTTACGGTGAGAAGCACTGCGGGGTGGGTCTCAACGGATGCCACGCCTAATCGGGGCTGCTCAGGAGCAAGAGTCACGGTGGCTATATCGGCAATGGTGACAGGCATAGTACCGTTCATGGCCACAAGAGCTTTTTCTATCTGTTCTTGCGAGGTAGTGTGCATGTTGGCTTTGACCATGTATTCATTACCATAGTCGTATACAACACCGCCCGCTTGATTGGTATTCAGATTATTTACCGCTCCCCGCACTTGGTCGATAGAAATATTATACAACTGCAGTTTTTGCGGATCTATCTGAATCTGATATTGGGCAACATCGCCGCCTATTACCGATACCTGCGAAACACCTCCGAGAGAAAGCAAACGGGGGGCAATTTCGCGGTCGGCTATTGAACGCAGAGTGAGCATAGATGTAGAGTCGGCAGTAAGACCGATAATCATCATCTCGCCGAGTATCGACGATTGTGGGCCGAGTACGGGCGTACCAACGCCTGACGGAAGAGTCTCGCTTATCCCGGCAATCTTTTCGGATACAATCTGGCGAGCACGATAAATATCTGTTCCCCAGTCGAATTCTACCCATACTACCGAAAATCCCGAAGTGGATTTTGAGCGGACACGCCTTACATCGGCTGCTCCGTTAAGTTGAGTTTCAACCGGGTACGATACCAGTTGCTCAACTTCTTCGGCTGCCATTCCGGGAGCCTCTGTCATAACTACAACCGTAGGAGCATTGAGGTCAGGAAAGATGTCGACATCCGAGCGAATCAAGGCAAAACAACCGGCAAGTAGCAATACGCCCGTCACGATAAGTATGGCCGCACGATTGTGTAGCGAGTAGTGTATAATCTTATTGAGCATAACTTATCCGTATCAATGATTATGGGAATGTCCTTCAGGGACTGCGCCTGATGTCTCTGAAAGTTTCATGGCAGCCACACCCTTCACCACTATAGTCTCACCCGGCTTAATGCCAGCTGTTACTTGTGTGAGAGGGCCCGTAGACTGTGATACTTCGACCCGTTGCTTGCGATACTCGTGATCGCCGGTCTTAACGTAGACGAAGTAATTGCCATACTGTTCGGAAATGGCCTGCGAGGGGATTGCAACAGCTGATGTAGAATCTGAGAGCAGAATATTGGCATCGACAAAAGTACCTGCCGCAAAAGCTCCGGTGGTGTTGGAGATTGTAAAGTATACCGGTATAAATCCGGCTGTAACGGGCATAGCGCCGGCTGCCGAATTTGATATCGAACCCTTCAGAGCGGATACAGTATACCATTCGTCTGATTGCGGAACGCGGAAATCGGCATCTATTATTTTTGAAACCGAAGCGCGATACTTGTCGGGGAGGTCGAGACGTAACAATAGTTTATCAGATTTAGCAATAGTCGCTATCACTGTTCCCGCATCGACATACTGACCAGTGCTTACATTTACAGCAGTAACGATACCTGAAACGGGCGACGACAAAACACCGGATGCCGCTTGTGGACTGTAGGCTGCACGTGCTGCCTCATAGGCCGCTACCGCAGCGTTGTATTCGCGTCGTGTGACAATACCCTCATTCACCAGGGGCTTAAGCCTTTCAACCTCTTTTTTCGCTGCGTTTAGGGCTACCAGCGCCGAAGCGTTTGGATCGCCGCCTGATATAGCCCGTGCAGAGACACGACCCACTGTCTGACCGGACGATACTTTATTTCCCGGCGAAAGCACATCCGAGAGGGTCACGATGCCCGGACCGGTGGCAGAAACAACGGCTTGGCCGGAGGGCATATTCACAATCTGACCTGTAACTTTGATGGCCGCAGGTACTTGTTGCTGTTCCACTACTGCTGTCACTATACCCAGTTGCTCGGCCTGCTGAGGCTCTATTATTATCGCTCCTTCGGCATGATTGTGTGTGTTGGCCGGCTGTGCGTCGTGCTCTTGTGCGTGGTGGTCGTGGTTGTGTTCCGTGTGGTCGGAAGAGCAACTGCAAATATATACCGCACATAGCGGTAAAACGAATTTGACTGAATGCATATCTATAATTGAATAAATATTTAACGTATTACTGTAAATTACTGTTCACTATCAGCTTAAAGATGGTGAACCGCGAGTGAATACGGTCTCGTTAAATATTTTCAATCGAGCAGAGGCAACTGCTGCAGGTGCATCTTCAATGAGAAGCGATGTCACCGACAGGGGAGGGAGACAAGTCTGTTCACATGTGATGCAATAAGAAAGGGAAGAGAAGCCGTAGACAGTGACTTTTACATCTGCCGGTATATTCATCTGCGCCAGATGTAATGCGCAGGCACCCGATGTATCGGATGAACCTGCGGGATGACTTTCGCAGCAATGCGACGCAAATACGCACTCTATACCATTGCCCGTCAGTGAGGCGTGGAAATGATGATGGTGACAATACTGCACCATGCCTGCGGCCACTACTGAAAGCAGCACACAGAGGCTAAAGATATGCAGTATTATCTTTTTCATCACAGCAAAGGTAATAAATTGCCGATATTATTCCAAAGTGTAGAATGAGGAGCCGTCGAAGCAGTGCGTGCAAATTTTCTCTTTTGGCAATCCGATTGCATCGACGATATTCTCAATTGTGCAAAATTTCAGCGATGTGAGATCAAGCTCCCGACGAATCTCCTCAATCATGGCATTGTATTGCGGCGACGATGAGATGCTGTAAAGATCGAGATTCTTGTCGGCATCGCCTTCGAGGCGTTGAATAGCCCGTCGGGTAATAAGTTCAAGGTCGCTCTTAGATGCAGTGAAGTTGAGGAATTGGCAAGAGTGGATGAGGGGAGGACAACTTATACGCATGTGTATCTCCTCTACGCCTGCCTTTCGCAGATCACGGACATTGTCGCGCAATTGAGTTCCACGCACTATAGAGTCATCGCAAAAGGCAACTTTCTTACCGCGAAGCAACGCTTTGTTGGGGATGAGTTTCATTTTTGCCACAAGCTCACGACGCTCCTGTGTAGAGGGAGTGAAACTTCTGGGCCATGTGGGAGTATATTTGACAATACCTCTGAGATAGGGCACCTTTTTCCCTTGCGAATAGCCAAGCGCCATGCCAATACCGGAATCGGGGATAGCGCTTACAAAATCAACTTCTGTATCATCGTTAGCTCCCATGTCGCGGCCTGCGATGTAACGCATGCGGTCAACATTGCGACCTTCGTAACGGCATACGGGATAGCCGTAGTAAATCCACAGAAAAGAGCATATCTGATTATGTGACTGAGGGGACTGAAGTTGCTTGTACCCTTCGGATGAAACCTCTACTATCTCCCCGGGGCCGAGTTCGTAGCATTGCTCGAAGCCAAGGTTTGAAAACGAACACGATTCTGAAGCGCAGGCATATCCGTCTTCGCCTTCTCCGATAGCAACAGGCGTACGTCCCCAGAAATCGCGTGCCGCAATTATCTTCCCGTCGAGGAGCAGAAGCATCGAACAGGAGCCTTTTACCCGTTTAAACACCTTGCGTATGCCATCGACTATGTCGGTTCCCTCGCTGATAAGAGCCGCTATCATTTCAGTGGGGTTGATAATATCGTAACTGTGCTCACAGAAGTGGTGACCCTTTGCGAGCATCTCCTTTTCGAGTTCGCCTATATTGTTGATTCGCCCAACCGTCACAATGGCAAATTTGCCCAAGTGGCAATTTACAATTATAGGCTGAGCGTCGGTATCGGAAATAACTCCGATACCGCACCCGCCTGAAAAATCTTTAAGATCGCCTTCGAATTTATTGCGGAAATACGCATTCTCGATATTGTGGATTGCGCGAGTAAATATACCGCCGTTGACAGTAGCCATACCTGCGCGTTTACAGCCCATGTGGCTGTTATAGTCTACACCATAAAACAATCTGTCGATGCAGTCATTTTTTGATGCAATACCAAAAAAACCTCCCATAATGTGTTAAGTAGAATTTGTAAAAAACCTATTGATTATTGATTCTGACGTTTTTGTTTTATCCAATTGAATGCGTTGGCAAATGCTTGAGCCCACGGTGTGACGGCATGATGCTTGCCTGCAGGATAATATGCCCACTGCCAGGGGAAGATTGCTCGTTCGAGGTGAGGCATCATGGCGAGATGGCGGCCGTCGTCGGAACAGAGTGCCGCAACATTGAATCGAGAGCCGTTGGGATTGCCGGGATACTTTGAGTAGGAGTAACGCATAGCTATATTGTAGCTGTCGCGCGGCATGGGAAGCGAGAAGCGGCCTTCGCCATGAGCTACCCAGATGCCTAGACGTGAGCCGGCGAGCGTTGAAAGCATTACCGAATTATTGCGGGGTATGTCAACATTTACAAATGCCGATTCAAATTTGTGGCTTATATTATGCTGCATCGTGGCCGGTTTGGCATGGCCGGAAGTTATAAGGCCAAGTTCCATCATCAACTGGCAGCCGTTGCACACGCCGAGCGAAAGAGTGTCAGGGCGTTTATAAAAGTTGGTAAGAGCGTCAGCAGCCTGCTTATTCCATACAAAACCGCCGGCCCAACCCTTGGCAGAGCCAAGCACGTCGGAATTAGAGAATCCGCCGCAGAATACGAGCATGTTAACATCTGAAAGAGTCTCGCGGCCCGACATTAAATCAGTCATGTGTACATCCTTAACATCGAATCCGGCAAGATAAAGCGAATATGCCATTTCGCGATCACCGTTGATTCCTTTTTCGCGTATAATGGCAGCCTTGATGCCTGAATGCGGACGCTTACTTATATTGAGATTATAGTCCGTAAGACGGCCTTTGAATGAACTCGAGAAACGATATTTGAGTACCTGGTCTTTGTAATTGGTATATCGGGCGAGTGCACATTCCTCTCCCGATTGTAATGTATCGAGCAGATATGATGTCTTAAACCAAACATCACGAAGTGCATCTATGTTAAGCTCGGTATTGCCGACGGTGTGAGTTATGGTGAGAGTACGCTCGGCAACAGGAGCGCCAAGGGCAATATAGCGGACTCCCATCTTAACCAGCAAGGATTCGACATGCGCACACTTGTTAGCGCTCACCTGAATCACGGCAGCGGGATTCTCCGCAAATAGTGATGTGATGATATCAGCGTTTGTGAAATTGCACAACTCATCGGCATTTACGCTGATACCGCCACGCGAATTAGCAAAGGTCATTTCAAGTAATGTAGTGAGAAGACCGCCGGCTGATACATCGTGATATGCAAGGAGTGATTTAGTGCGAACGAGTTGCTGTACTGCATCGAATGAGGCAGCTATTACTTCGGGGCGCACAGAGGGAGCATTCTCGCCGACCTTATTGAGCGTCTGGTAAAGAGCCGAGCCACCGAGGGCTAACTTACATCCCGAAAAGTCAATATAGTAAAGGGTAGACTCAACATTGCGGAGCACCGGGCTTACGGTGAGTTTAACATCCGAAACTTCACCTGCTGCTGATATTATCACTGTACCCGGAGCAAATACTTTGCCGTCCGGATATTTTTGAGTCATTGAAAGACTGTCTTTGCCGGTGGGTATGTTGATACCCAGATCACAAGCAAAATCGCCACACGCCTTTACAGCCTCATACAGAGCGGCGTCCTCACCCGGATTTTTGCAGGGCCACATCCAGTTGGCACTCAGTGAAATACTCGACAATCCATTGCGAAGGGGAGTTGCGGCGATATTGGTGAGCGCCTCGGCAATAGAGAGGCGAGAGCCCTCAGGTGCGTCAATCAACGCCACCTGAGGCGCGTGGCCTATAGAAGTGGCTATACCGGAGGTGCCTGTAAAGTCAAGTGCCACAACACCGCAGTCGCTCAAGGGGAGCTGTATCTCACCCTGGCACTGCTGACGTGCTATCTTGCCCGTTACCGAGCGGTCAACTTTATTGGTAAGCCAATCTTTACATGCCACGGCTTCGAGGCCAAGCACCGATTCAATTCCTCGGGTAATGTCGAAATTGGCGAGATCCGGCTCGGAGTATTTTCGGGTAAGTGTATTGTCGGTGATGATGGTACGAGGCGAATTGCCGAACATATCGTCCATCTCAAGGTCGATGGGGCAATCGCCTGCGGCATTACGCACTGTGAAACGATTGTCGGAGGTGGTTTCTCCAACCACGTACATCGGAGCGCGCTCGCGGTCTGCAATACGCTGTATCAATGAAATATCTGATTCATCGACAACCATTCCCATGCGTTCCTGGCTTTCGTTTCCTATAATTTCCTTGTCAGAAAGAGTAGGATCGCCGACCGGAAGGGCAGCAAGGTCGATTTCTCCGCCGGTAGCTTCAACTAACTCCGACAGAGCATTAAGGTGGCCGCCGGCACCATGGTCGTGAATAGATATTATTGGATTAGAAGAGGATTCGGATAGAGCGCGTATCACATTGGCTACGCGTTTTTGCATTTCGGGATTGGCACGCTGCACGGCATTGAGCTCGATAGAATTATCGTAATTGCCGGTATCGACCGATGAAACGGCGCCTCCGCCCATACCTATGCGGTAATTGTCGCCACCCATAAGCACAACTTTTTTACCGGGGGCAGGAACGCCCTTGATTGCATCAGATGCATCGGCATAACCCACACCACCGGCAAGCATTATCACCTTGTCGTATGCAAGAATGCGATTATCCTCCGTATGCTCGAAAGTGAGAAGTGACCCGCAGATGAGGGGCTGACCGAATTTGTTACCGAAATCGGAGGCTCCATTTGACGCCTTAATGAGAATTTCAGCAGGCGTCTGATAAAGCCACACACGGGGATTGGAGGCCAGTTCCCAAACATGCTCGGGACTGAGGCGGGGATAAGATGTCATATACACGGCCGTTCCGGCAAGAGGCAGACTCGCTTTGCCGCCACCGAGTCGATCGCGAATCTCGCCGCCCGTTCCTGTTGCAGCGCCGTTGAAAGGCTCTACTGTAGTGGGGAAGTTGTGTGTCTCGGCCTTGAGTGACAATACCGACGGTATCCTATCAACTTCAAAGAGCGAGGGTTCGTCGGCTTTGACAGGGGCGAATCGCTCTATCGACGGGCCTTTGACAAAAGCTACATTATCTTTATAAGCGGACACCAATGAATTGGGATTTTGCTCGGAGGTACGTTTTATCATCTTAAAGAGCGAAAGTTGCTTTTCTTCGCCGTCGATTATAAAACGTCCGTTGAATATTTTATGGCGGCAGTGTTCGGAATTTACCTGTGAGAAGCCAAACACCTCACTGTCTGTGAGCTTGCGCCCGAGTTTTTTTGCCAAATTATCAAGATAGTCCTCCTCTTCAGCGCTCAAAGCCAGACCTTGTTCGCGATTATAAGAACGGATATCATCAATATAAACGATAGGCGCTACTGTGCTATCGACCGTGAAAAGTTTCTGATTAAGACCGTCGTAGACACTCTGGAGCATCTTGTCGTAATGAGGATGTTCATCTTTGGTGCGGGTGAACTCTTCAATACGCCAAATGCCGCAAAGACCCATGTTTTGTGTGATCTCTACGGCATTTGTGCTCCATGGAGTTACCATCTCTTTTCGCGGCCCTACGTATCGCCCTTTCAGTGAGCGGGAGACCCTGCACAGGGCGCCTCCGAAAAGCCAACTCAGTTTGTCAATCTCTTGTTGGGAAAATTGGTGGTCGGATGCTACAGCGAAGATTGTGCTGCTTCCTTTGGAGAAAAACGTTATCATTAATATCCTATATGGTTTGAATATGATTGATGAGCGCGTTAAGTATAGTGTGAATCGCAACGGTGGATTCTTTGTGCAAAATTACTATTTATTTTTGGTGTTGGCAAGTGACAAAAAGTCGAGAAGTGTAGCCAAATCCTCAACAGATATGGCATTCACAGGTATCACCTGAATGCAATCTGTTGTGAATCTATACTCTACCACAATATACGCGCCCGATTGATATATTGAAATAATATTTTGTGGATGTATCGTCAGAGGGGAAAGGGTTTGCGCAGGCAATGGCGAGTCGTCGGCCGGCAGATACTCCACAAGAATTGTACAGTCGGGGGAGACGGTGACCTTTTGGCGCGAAAGGGCTCTGACTGCCTCGGGCTTCAGAAGATGTGTGTAATAAATATTGAATACGACAAACGGCACCACAAGAAACAGGGCCATAAGTGCGACTAATGCCCAGCGCAAATCAAATAATGCCGCATATAGGGAGGCCGCAAGAACAAGAATTATAAAGAATATCGAGCGCCGGAGCGTGCGCCGGCACTCGATACCGAAATAAGTTGATGGTGTTAAGCGAAACGGGGTGGAGGTCATGCCGCTACAATCAATCGTTGAGATCGTGGATTACAAGACCTGACCGCAGTTTGGGTTCAAACCATGTAGTCTTGGGTGGCATTATGTTGCCGGTATCGGCTATGTCCATCAATTGCTTCATTGTGACAGGATATAAGGCCAGTGCCACGCGCATTTCTCCGCTGTCTACACGGCGTTGGAGTTCTTCAAGACCTCGTATACCGCCTACAAAGTCGATGCGTTTGTCGCGACGGAGGTCTGTGATACCGAGAATATCGCGCAATATTAAGTCGCTCGATATAGTTACATCAAGCACACCGATGGGGTCGGAATCGTCATAGCGACCATCTTTAGCTATGAGTTCATACCAGTTACCTGATAGGTACAGCGAGAATGTGTGCAGCTTCTCCGGACGGTAGGGAGTGGTGCCTTTCTTTTCGACTGTAAAGTTTTTTGACAGCGCGTCGAGAAACTCTTGGTCGGAAAGTCCGTTGAGGTCACGTACCACTCTGTTATAGTCAAATATTCGCAAGTGAGATGCAGGAAATGCAACAGCCAGGAAATAGTTGTATTCTTCATCGCCCTTGTGATTCGGATTGGATTGCGCTCGTTCGGCGCCGACTAAAGCTGCGGCCGCAGTGCGGTGGTGACCGTCGGCAATGTAGAGATTGGGAATTGCAGCGAACAGTTCTGTGATGTGCGAAATCAGGGCCGGTTCATTGATTACCCAAAGAGTATGACGTACGCCGTCGGGGGCAACGAAATCGTACTCTGGAGTAGCTGCCGCTTGGCTGTCTATGATTTCCTGAAGTTCCGGATTGTCGGGGAAGGCAAAAAACACAGGCTCGATGTTGGCTTGATTCACACGCACGTGTTTCATCCGGTCCTCTTCCTTGTCTTTGCGTGTAAGTTCATGCTTCTTAATACGCCCTGACATGTAATCCGACACCGATGCAGCAATTACGAAGCCATACTGAGTACGGGAGTCCATGGTCTGTGCATATATATAATAGCATGGAGCGGAATCTTTAACGAGCCAGCCCTGCTTTTGAAAATTCGAGAAATTCTCTCGAGCCTTGTCGTACACTACCGGATCATGTTCATCAACAGGGGGATTGAAGTCAATCTCAGGCTTTATGATGTGGTAGAGCGATTTCGGATTGCCCTCGGCTTCGACACGTGCTTCATCGGAGTTAAGTACATCATACGGGCGTGACGCCACTTCTGCCACAAGAGTACGGGGCGGACGGATGCCGCGGAAAGGACGAATGGTTGCCATGGTGATTTAAAGGAAGTTGTTAATAGTGTATTAAAGAGAACGTACAATAGTCTGCGTACGGTCGGGACCGATTGAAATTATAGCGATAGGCACTTGAAGATAGTCTTCAATAAACTTGATATAATTATTAAATTCTTCGGGGAATTGCGACGGATCGGTAAGATTGCTGAGAGAGGTCTGCCATCCCGGGAATTCTTTATATATAGGAGAAATATTGTTGTCGTCAATCGAATAAGGGAAATCGGTTGTGGTCACGCCATTGATTTCATAGGCAACGCAAGCCTTGATACGAGCGAAAGTATCGAGTACGTCGCTCTTCATCATAATGAGGCGGGTAACGCCGTTTATCATTACCGCATACTTTAGGGCTACAAGGTCGACCCAACCACAACGGCGACGGCGTCCGGTCACAGCTCCGAATTCATGTCCTATGTCGCACATCTTTTCGCCATCGGCATCAAACAGCTCAGTTGGGAATGGACCGCTTCCCACGCGGGTGCAGTAGGCCTTAAAAATACCATACACATCGCCTATGGTACGGGGAGCGATACCGAGACCGGTACATGCTCCTGCGGCTACAGTATTCGATGATGTTACGAAGGGATATGAACCGAAGTCAATATCAAGCATTGTGCCCTGTGCGCCCTCGCACAATACAGATTTCCCTTCTGCAAGACTGTGATTGATATAGTGCTCGCTATCAATCAGGGTATAACCACGGAGATAGTCGACAGCCTTGAGCCAACGAGCTTCGAGGTCCGAGAAATCGCCTTTCCAACCCATACTATCAAGCATTCCGAGATGGCGGTCGCGTGCTTGCTGATAGAGTTGGGCGAAGTTGCGTTCGATATCACCTACACGCAAACCGTTGCGGCTCACTTTGTCGGTATAGGTCGGGCCTATGCCTTTGCCGGTGGTACCTATTTTTGAACTGCCTTTCAGGGCTTCGGCAGCGGCATCGAGAAGACGGTGTGTAGGCATGATAAGATGTGCTTTGCGCGATATTTTAAGAATGCTCTTGAGTGCGATACCTGATTCTTCGAGTGCCTGTGCCTCCTCCATAAACAATAGCGGATCTATCACAACACCATTGCCTATAATGTTTTCTCGGCCGTTCTGAAATATTCCGGATGGTATGGAACGGAGCACAAACTTCTTGTTGTCGAACTCAAGAGTGTGACCGGCATTGGGGCCTCCCTGAAATCGAGCGATAATGTCGTAACGAGGAGTGAGCACGTCTACTACTTTTCCTTTTCCTTCGTCTCCCCATTGGAGTCCGAGCAATACGTCAACCTTATTCATAGTGTGATGTATAGTTAAGTACGTTGGGTATAGGTTATTATTTTGAAGTGCGCAGAGAACTTTTACTTCGTCTCTGGCAAGTGGCACATAGGCCGTAAATATTAATATCTATCTGAGAAGGAGAGAATTTGCCGTAACGGCGTTGGGAGAGAATTTCATCAAGAGCGGAGTCTTTAACCTCACGTATTTTCCCACAGTTGGTACAAATAAGATGATGATGGTGGGGGAGTCCGATAATACGCTCATATCGCGGGGTCTCGGTAGCGAATGTATGACGGCGAACCAGACCTGCAGCCACCAGAAGTGCCACTGTGTTGAATAAGGTTGTGCGGCTAAGGTGGTAGCCGGTATCCTCTATATGGGAGTGAAGCGCTTGAATGGTAAAATGCCCCTGAAGAGAAAAAATATGGTTGAGAATAGTGTATCGCTCGGGGGTTTTACGCATGCCGTGATCTGTAAGGTAACGCGTAAGAGCGAGCGATGCTGCCTCTTTTATTTTTTCCTGAGTCATTTGCTCACAAAGATAATATTATTTCGGCGTGCGAGCAAACTTTAAAGCCTGCGTTCTCCTATAAAATTTCCGGCAGTCCCTCTAAATTATTTCTGATATTTGCTTTTGGTGACGAGTAATTCGTATCTTTGCATTCGATAGCTTATAATAATTTTAATCCGAATCCTGACTGACGTGGATACCCCCGCACCGAAGAAAACATTAAAGCTCTGGCAAAAGGTAAGTTTGCATGTGCTAATCATGATAGGCATCAGCGTGATATTAGTATTTGCCTTGATTTTTTGGCTTGATATATGGACTCACCATGGCGAGCGTATAATGGTGCCGCGGGTAATCGGGCTCAGTTACAATGACGCTTGCCGACAACTCGAAGATGCTGATTTCAACGTAGTGCTCCAGGATTCGGTATACGACGACAAATCGGCGCCCGGTGAGGTAATAGATCAGAATCCCAAAGATTCAACCTACGTAAAAGAGAGCCGAACAGTGTTTTTGACCATCAATGCATTCATGCCTCGCATGGTAGTTGTTCCGAATTTAAAAGATATATCTCTTCGTCAGGCCTTGGTTACACTCGAAGGGTTAGGCCTTAAGAATTATCAGGTGAAAGAGGTGCCATCGGAGTTCAACAATATGGTGCTCTCGGTATCGTACAACGGCAAGCATCTGCTGCCCGGCACCCGACTGCCGCTGTCTGCGTTCCTTACAATTGAGGTTGGTAAAGGTAACAATATGGACACACTGCTTGTCGACAGCATTTCGGATACCGGCAATGATATTGTCATTATCGACGAAAATGAGCCAACATCATCCTCATCAAACACCGCAGAACCGTCGACTAATCAGACCGAACCTGTTCGGCCTGAGAGCGAACCCGATTTCTTCGATTGATATGGCGGAGAATACACGTATCGATGAGGAGGAACCGGCCGAGGAACTTTACGATC
>JAGAUN010000027.1 GCA_017620715.1 Muribaculaceae bacterium
AAAAGAATGAAAGAATTTGGCGATAAACTTCAGGGTTATACGTTGGTATACAAATTAGAGAAACATACCGATGATTGGGATAAACCTTATAGCTGCCAGATATACATTTTTGTCAGTTCATTTTATTGATATTTCACGCTCAATATGTTTGTATGGGAATATTCCTGAATGGTGTTTTAAGGTGTCAAATGGCAAAATATGTTTGTATTTAGGTCAATCAACAATGGTTAAATGACTGAAAAACAGTGTTAAAACTGTTCTTCAACGAAGACGAGTATTAAACTGGAAATCAGATAAATCAACACTGATTATCAATACGTTATAAGTTAATCCACCTCGAAAACGGGGTGGATTTTCTTGTCTTTTGCTTTCAAATGGAACCTTGTCAAATACCGCGATTGCCCACTTCTCATCGCGTTGCCTCCTGGGTTATCTTATCTCTCTCATTTTCTTCAGTTTTGATTGGACACCAAAAATTATAATTTCGAGATAACGCAAGATATGACGAAATAATCCGTAGGGCCGGTTGTATAAATTTGAAAGTTTGTGTAATTTGTGCAAAAAATAATTCTCATCATGAAACACCTATTACTGACCATCGCCACGGTGCTCGCCATGACACTTTGCGGCCAAGCAAAATCATTTGACGACAGCCGGTTGCCACAGTCGGCAATCAAAGCTTTAGAGAATGCTATCTTTCTATTTGACAGCGGCCTCTATGAGGCCGCACTCCAGGATTATGACAAGCTCGCGCATGACTATCCCGACAGTTACGTCATTCAATATGAACGTCTGACCGCTCTCTATAAACTTGGGCGTTATGATGAGGTTGAGAAGATTGCCAAGAATGTCATGAAATTTGACAACGCCGATGCGCTGATTTATCATATCTATGGAAATGCCCTCGACAATCAGGGAAAGCGCAAGAAGGCAATCAAAATCTATAAGCAGGGCCTAAAGCGTTTCCCAGACGCCGGAATGCTATATCTCGAAATCGGCATAATCAATCTTCACGAGCAGAACTACAAGGACGCCTTTCTTCAATTTCAGGCCGGCCTTGACGCCGACCCCGATTTTGCCTCCAACTATTATCGCGCAGCTCAGCTGCTCTTTGCGGCTAACGGCGACACCGGAAACAGAGTCTGGGCAATGGTTTATGGTGAAACAAGTGTTCTTCTCTCACCCAACCGGAAGGAACGCGTAAGCGAAATGGGCCAAGACATGAGAAAAATGTGGCAGGAAAACATTCAGTTCACAACTGATTCAGTCGGTGCGCTCAAGGCTAAGGTGAGTCTGGTAAAAGAGCGTGGCATAACAGTGGACCCAAAATGTGACGTGGCGATGCTTGCTCTTCCGGGCGTTTTCGAGGGACTCGCCACGCTGGCGGTAGATGAGAATCTCGGCATGATGAATCCGTTCACCGGCTCTTTAAAGCAGCTGATTGCGTTGCGCAAAGGCATCGTTGAAAACTATTTCAAGATTACGGACAATCTCTACGGCAACTCAATGTATCTTTTTCCCTATCTCAAATCGCTCATCGATGCGGGACATTGGGAGGCCTACAATTGCTATCTTTTCGGCACCCAGTTTCCCGAAGACATGAAGGCATGGATAGAGGCCAACCCCGGCAAGATTGACGAATTTGCTGCCTGGTTCCAGAAACATCCCTTCAGCCTCGACGCAACACACACGGTGAGCGATCGACAGATTGGACGCGACTGTCGCAAACTAAATTTAGTAGAAGCAATGATGATTAGCGCTGGTTTGATGAGCGGCGAGAAACCGACGCCAATCCCCGCGCCCGACGACAACGAGTAATGGACGGTTTCGCGGTGTCAGTGGACGAAGATCTTCGTATGGTTGGTTGTCAATATACACTCAATGATTGAATCCATGCCGTCGGAACTGAAAGCAGATTTAGACGGAGAATTTCTGACAGCTATCGCCGAGCAGCCCAACGAGATTCTAAAGTGTGGCATGTATCTATTCCTCGGCTATCTCGATGGCGCAACCCAATTCGCCCAGTCATGCGGAGGCGGTGGTTCTGACAACTCACTACCCTGGGATCGCAAGGATGATGAAGATGACCGTCGCCTTGTCTACCGCTGCATGAATCCCTATTTGAGATATAAATAGTTAACCTACAAGCAATTGGTCAGCAATAAAATAAACTTGTCAATCGCTTTTTATTGCCTTTTATGTGAATTAGCTGATATTGATAATCAAGAAGTTGCGGTAGCCATCTATAGTAATCTTCGCATTTGGTTGGCTAAAAGACCATCATTTTCCGAGGTTTGTGAGTAGTTGGGGAGGAGGCTCTCTAATAGACGGTGTAATGACGCAATTATGATGGTATTTGTCAAACTATGAAAATATATGAAAGATTTTTATAGTTTTAGAGGGCGTTGTCGATCGTGCTATCAAAATTTGCCCCTTTGATATATCCGCTTTTCTGCTTATTCAGTTTTATTTCAGTTAAAAGGCCTGATTTAACCAACTCCGTAAGATCTTTCTTTGCTGTCGGTTGCGTAACTAACATTCTGCCGGCAATATCTTTGGCAGTTACTATCAAGTCGGCATCTTTTATAAATAAGTGCAGAATTGAGGCCTGACGCCTTGTAATACCTTCAATTTTTAGCAGGTGCACTTCATCTTTTTTCTGAGCAGTCTTGCGTTCGATATATGCCTTAAGCTCGTCAAAGGCTTTTTCAAGTGCATTTAAATGATATGTAATAAAGTATCCGATATCATTACCATCGGCTTCAGACTGAAGAAATGATTTCTCGTATGAAGCCTTTGACTTATATATGATTCTTGAAATCGAAAGGTATTCGGTAAGCCAATACCCTTCTTTCAGAAGATACCAATAGAAAATTGCCCTGGCCGTACGGCCATTACCGTCAACAAACGGATGGAGGAACGAGATAAAAAAATGTAGGATGGCTCCTTTGATTATAGGATGGATGAATACTGTTGCTTCATTAGAATTGGCAAATTGACAGAACCAGGCAATAGCTGCTGGTATCTCTGTGAATGGTGGGGGCGTATGAACAATCTCATTGGTGACAGTGTTTGCCACGACCACATTATCGTTCTGCCGGAATCGTCCGGCATCTTCCGGATTATCCATCGTGTTGTAAGTCATCAATGAATGTATATGAAGAAGAAATTCGGGGGTCATTGCTTGGTCAAGATTTTCAGAGAGGAATTGGATGGTTTGATAATTGTTGTAAATCATCCATTGTGACTTGTCCTTAGGTGTAACCTTATTTCTAAGCATTTCCTTTGCCATCCTTCGAGTAGTTGAAGCCCCTTCCATTTGGCTTGATGAAATGGCTTCATCAATCAAAGAATTCATCAAATATATTTTTCGGCTATCGCGTGGGATAAGAGACTCACTACCCCAAGACCCTCCAAATTGCATGTCAAAATTATGACATAGTCTGGCCATAGAATTTGTCATGCTGAAATGAATCCGGTAATTTGGGTCTACTGTGATTTGGTTGCTCAAACGTAATTGTTTAAGCGCGCTCCACACATCTTCAGGAGCATCAAAGCCCTTAAGCTTCTGGTATTTTACCTTGCTCCAGTAAGGGTACTCTTCTTGAAATTTACGAATTTCTTCCATAGATTCCGGAGTGAGAACTTCTGAAACAGACTTTGTTGCGGCGATATATTTGGGCGGTTGCTCTATCATACTTTCATGCTATCATTTGTCTGCAAAATTAGCAAGACTATGAAAATTCTGCAAATATTTTCATAGTTTTAGATAGTTGGCATTTCTGACATTGCCTAAATGAGTTCACAGATAAACGGCGAAAGCAGCTGCGCATGAGTATGAATGCCATGCCTTCGGAGGGGGTGAAGCCGGGGCCCGACAGGAAAAATTCTCACCGCAATAGCCGAACAACCAAACGAGATTATATTATTGACTCGTCCTTGCCAGATGCCTGATGACACGGCGAACCGTACTCCATTTCGGGAAGATAGCGAATGGTCGAACTAAACTGTAACTTACAAGTATCGCAACAAATGATGCCAGAGCGATTATAAGAAGCCATCCGTAAATCTCTTTCATCGATATTACCAACGCCTGTGTCTGCACAATTCCATATAGTTGCCCGAGCGGAGCAAATGTTATGTCGGGATTGATATTTGTAATATTACTCTCGAGAAGTGCGGCATTTTTCGCCATCGTGTGTTGCAATACTTCTCCGATTATGGCGGGGCCGAGTGTCGCGCCCATCACCGCACCGGTGAAACCGTTGATTGTCAAAGCTTGAGGAAATACTTGAAAAGGTAATCCGCTTTGCACTATCGAGGTCAGGAATACGATTGAGATTATGACCGCCGCTGCCCCTCTAAAGAATAGCGGGATAAACAGCATCTCCTTTTCGACGCCATAGTCTATGAAGAAATAGAAGTATGCCAGATATACAATTGCCATGGCAAAAGCGATAGCCGTCATGGTCTTATATCTCCATTTGCGTAATGCGAAGGTGAAATAGGTAAATCCGCATCCTACAATGATTCCGGCCAACACATACCAGTTGAGGTCGATAAGATTTGTTTCGTCAAAACCGAGAATATTTGCTGCATAACTGTGTTCAAAAACGTGTTCGGTGGCTATGAGTGTAAAGAAAACAAGATATATTCCGGTGGCGCGGATTACATTGCGGTTCTTCATGGCTCGGAAACTTATATATGGATGATGGAGAAACGAGGCTCGCCAGAGATTTATACCGAGACATGCAAGTCCTATAAATACTGCGCCCCTTATCTCAACAGCATGCCACCAGTCATAGTAATTGCCATACACGCAGATGAATGTGAAACACATCATAAAACCAGACCACAGCACGGCACCTATCCAGTCGATACCGAGCAACGGTATGTACATGGGCCCGCGAACAGGCTTGACGAGTATCATAACCATTATCATCATCAGCGCAAGCAGTCCAATCATTATCCAGTGCATATATTCCCATTGAAAGAAAAACGCCGTGTATATGGTGGCTATGCCGCTGAGCTGGATAACGCTGTCAACTATTATGTAGACGTAGCAGAAGAATATCGCCATATCCCTGACGGGTGTGAGCCAAAGCTGTATAGTGGAATTGCATGCGAAGGTGGCCTGCATCCTGCACCATCCGGCGATGAAGCAGGTACTCACCAGAAGCGGAACATTCGTGGTGTAGGCGCATATCATGTTGGCCGCAATCAGCACAATGCAAGAGACAAGGAGTTGATTACGGGCCGAGAATCGAAATTTGATACGGAACATAACGGCGAAGTTGATAGCCATCCCTATAAGCGACGCATATCCCGCCATGAGGATATCCTCCTGCATCAGTGCGGTGGTGCCAACCATATCGGAAACGGCCGAAAGATACACACCGCCTGAAAACTGCACTATGAGTACAAAAAGGATAAACAGGTATGGTTTTAATCGTCGCGGAACATAGTCCGGGACATCTGGTATGTCAAACGAACCCTGCGGAGCGTGCCAGTCTGCCATATCAATACTTTACGCTACATTCCACATTCATGCCGGCACGCAGTTTTGCCATTTCCTCCGGCTTGTTATCGGCACTGAATTCAATTCTGACCGGCACACGCTGGCGCACTTTCACGAAATTGCCCGCTGAATTGTCCTGAGGCAGCAACGACAAGGATGCTCCGGCAGCAGTGGATATTGACTTAACCTTGCCGCTGAATATCACTCCCGGAATTGCATCTACCTCTATCTCTACATCGCTGCCCGGCGCTATGTGGCGGAGCTGTGTCTCCTTATAATTGGCAGCTACCCATATATCCTGAGAATAAACAATATTAAGTAGAGTCTGACCGGATTGTACGAGCTGGCCCACCTGTATCTCTTTCCGAGAGGTGTAGCCGTCGCAAGGAGCAACTATCACGGTATAGCTGAGGTTGAGTTCCGCAGTTTCAAGCAATGCCTTAGCCAGTTCTATGCCTGCCTCCGACTGAGATATGCGCTTACGGTTTATATCCACCACAGCCGAGGTCGCCGAACGCTGGCGAGACAACATTTCATAGCGGGCTTTCTTGGCTTCATAATCGGTCTTTGCTCCATCATATTGTTGACGTGTCACTGCATCTTGTGCAAGGAGCTTTTCATAACGGGCAAGGTCAGTAGCGGCCATTTCCATCAGAACCTTTGCCTCTGCGATGGAAGCCTCGCTGACAGCCACATTCGCTGAAGCCGAAGTGACCGAGCGGTCAGCTACATCACGTCCGGCAAGGGCGTTCTGATAGTCGGCACGTGCGCGTGCCACATTCAGACGCATATCGGCATCGTCAATTATGACCAGTGTATCACCTTTTTTGACAGGCTCATATTCATTGAAGCGGATTTCTTTGATGTAACCCTGCACTCGGCTGTTGACAGGAACAATCTGCTGAACCACCTGTGCGTTGTCGGTAAACTCGACGTTGCCGAGGTGAACGAACCGAGAGCCGACCCAGATGGCGGCTGCGGCGATGACTATGATTGTGATGATGTAAGAGAGTATCTTTTTGCTACGGTGTTTCATATATTTCCGGTTGTAAACAAGAGTTTGTAATAGTAGTAGATGATGTTGATGCGGGCGTTTACGAGCCGTTGCTCCGCATCAAGTTTTGAATTTGCGGCATCAAGCATATCAGTGATAAGAGCCATGCCGGCGCAATAGCGCGTCGAGGTGGTATGGTAGTTGCGCTCCGCCAGTTCCACGCTTTTCTGTTGTGTCTTCACTTCTTCGTATGCTTCGAGATAACGCACATGGTCGGCATTGACGGCCAAAGAGACATTCTCTCGCGTGGCATAAAACTGTTCCATGGCTCTTTGGGTGGCTATGCGGCTTCTTACCAAAGACTTGTTGCTTTTATAGAGCGACGAAATGTTATAACTTATACCTACTCCGACATACCAATAGCTGAGATTGCGGTTGATTGGAGGCACCTCTACAAGTATTGGGCCGTCGATGTTCCATCCGGCTTGCAGTCCAATTTTAGGCAGACGCTCCGAACGCACGAGTGATTCTGTCTTGCGGCTTATGTCAACGCCTGAACGGGCGAGGCTAAGTGACGGGGAGTTCGCCTCAGCCTCGGCCTGCCACCATGCGGCACTTTCTTTGGGAAGTGACCGTACAAGAATAGTGCTGTCCGGAACTATGACTGTATTTTTCGGCAGCCCGGCAATTGCTACCAGATTGGTATTGAGTATGTCGATTGTGTTGTTGATTTTGACGAGTTGCAGTTCAAGACTGGTAACAAGCAATTCATAGCGGGTAATGTCATTCTGCAATGCCGTACCCTGCTCATATCTCGTCCTCATTTACTGAAGCACCTTACGTGCCGCTGCGATATTGTTTTCAACCACACCGCGCAGGTTGGCATATTTATAAATGTCAAGATAGAACCCGGTTAGTTGGAAACGGATGTTGTCCCGTTGCAGGTCAGTTGCAAACCTTGCTGCCGTAGATTTCAGTTCGGCCAGTTCGATAGCACTCGTCACTGCTCCGCCGGTATATACCGGCTGGGTTATGTTTATTGACAGCCCTGTTCCAAGATGCGGAATCGGTGCTTTCTGATAGTTGCTGAAATTGCGTTTGGTTGTGAATCCATCGCCTATATAACTTAATGACAGCGATGCGTTTATATCCGGGAGACGACCTGATCGGGCAACGCTGATTTCACGTTCGGATTCGGTCTGTGCGGTAAATGAGGGACGCAACTGTGCGCTGTTGGTCTCGGCACACTCGAAAATTTCTTCAAGCGTAATAACAGACTGTCCATAAGCACACGCCCCGCCGCTCAACAGGACTATTGATAATAATCCTATGAGCAATCGAAGATTGTTCATAATGTGAATTCTATAAAGATTCTGATGATTATTGTTTATCTCAGCTTATTCTACTGAGAAAGGCCGGTTTATAAACGAGCCTTAACCGGAGCGGTGCTTTTCCAGTTTTCAAGATATCCCCAGTTTCTTATTGAGGGGTAGGACATTTCTGTCAGTTCTGATATGCTATTCATTTACAGGCAACTCTATGTGAATTGCGATGCGAAATTAACAAAAAAAATCGGAAGAAGGCTATTCTCAACCAAAATATTTCCCAATCGTTAAATCGTATCTTTGCCGAACTTAAATCTACCACGGAGAAACAGGAAACCAGATCTATCTTTCTCGGGGCAAGATAGATATGTGTCGTTCTTATGTGATGCAAAAGCGGTGTGTCTACCCTTCGTCGTCGGCTCCCAACTGGGCCTCGATGTTTATGGGAGCGGGCCCCGAGCTTCACTGCTACACCGAATGGGGGTCGCGCAGCCCCGAATTCGAGCCGCGCGTGCTCGGCAATCACGGCATTTTCCCCACGGTTTTTCAGTTAGCCCGCAATCAGTATCCTGATGCCGAAATAGGTGTTTTGTACGACTGGGATGGCATAAAATACCTTGTTGATACGCTGTCGCTGTCGTATCACGCCCAGTCGCCCGACTATCAGAAGTTCCCGGGCGAACTCGCTAAAATGGCAGCCGACTATATCATTGCGAAACGACCGATGCTAACTGCAATTTGCTTTGACGAACCCGATCACACCGGTCACACTGCCGGACACGACACTCCGGAGTATTACGTTGCGCTTCATCGGCTCGACGGGTATGTAGCCCAGATTATCGAAGCCATCAAAAAGGCCGGCATCTACGACAATACCGTGATAATTATTACGGCTGACCACGGCGGCATTGATAAGGGCCACGGCGGTCGCACTATGGAGGAGATGGAGACGCCCTTCATCATTGCCGGCCCGGGAATAAGCAATTCGGGCCGCTTCGACGACAGTATGATGCAATACGATGTGGCTGCCACCATAGCGGCTCTGCTCGGCCTTGAGCAGCCTCAGGTATGGCCGGGGCGCCCTGTCACTACAGTATTCGAGCCGTAGGTTTACAAGTTGCTGCTTTGTGGCTATACGGCAGCGGGCTGAACAAATGGCCGCGCCTCTGAGTTTACATGATACGAAATATTAATTATTAACCAAACAATTACTGTTATGGCATTTATCCTGTATATCCTCATAGGCATTCTAGCCGGTTTCGTAGCTGGTAAACTCATGCGAGGCGGAGGCTTCGGATTAGTGGTGAATCTTGTGGTAGGTGTGGTAGGCGGAGTGCTCGGCGGGTGGCTGTTCGGACTTCTCGGCATCAGCACCTCGAGCATTATAGGCAGCCTTGTTACGTCGGTGGTAGGAGCCATAATTTTGCTTTGGCTCGTTGGAATCCTAAGCAAAGGAATCAACCGTTAGTCGGGCGCCTCGGCAAACATCCACGCAAACGCGCGGTTGAGGCGCTCTATGCCGTATTGGTAATGATTGCCCGGCACTAACTCAAAGCAATCGTTTATGCCGTTGGCTTTAAGATACTCGTATATCTCAATGGTGTCGGTCTGCACCGATTGAAAAACCTTAACCTTGGTCTTGGCTTCAAGATTACCAAGCAGAAAATATATTTTCCCGGTTTTCGACGGTGCGGGCTGCGATTTCAGCCACTCCACAAATCCCTCGTACCAGAAAGAGCCCGAAAGACTTATTGCATTCCGGAAGGTATCACACACCATCCATTGCCAGAGCGCAAACAGGCCTGAAAGTGAAACGCCCGTAAGAGTGCGCTCAGCAGTGGAGCTAATGTTCAGCCGCCGTTCTATCGCGGGTATTACCTCAGAGGTGAGCGTCAGTAGAAACTTCCGCGCGTTCCACTCGAAATCAGCACTTCCCCGAGGCTCCCCCTTCGCTTTCCAGGGCGTGAGGTCGTTATCCCAGTCCATTCCTGTTATCACTGCTATCGATACGCCAAACCTCCGAGCCGCCTCATCAACCCATTGTCCGAGGCAGTCAAGCGGATAGAGCACATAGCAGATGCGGTTGGCCGACGTGATGCGGGCAGTCGTTATTTTAAGATTCGCTGTTGTGAAAGTCTCCATATTTCATTATTCCGGGTAAATCCTTAAATCCGATATTTTTATATAATGGGCGCGCGCAGTCGGTGGTTTCAAGATAAATCTTTCCGCAGCCAAGTTGCTGCGCCATGTTTACAAGCCGGCGCACTATGGCATGCCCCACTCCTTGCTCGCGATACTCCTTGCGCACATAGATATTCATCAGGTAGGCGCATTTGCCCGAAGGGTTGTCGGGCGACGGAAGCTCCTCCGACAGACATATAGCCCCGCATCCCACGTCGGTATCATCCGTTTGCGCCACTACGGCTATATGCCGCTTCTCGGCAATATTTTTGATATAATACCGCCGGTTTGCCGCCAGAAGCCTCTTAGTGGGCACCACTCCGAATACATTCTCTATAACCTCTTTGCGCCAATGCATCAACGTGGCTATTGAGGTAATTTCTCTAATCGTGACGTTCATTTCTCCACTCCTTCTTTCATCACTACGGGCAAGAGACGATAGTTGACCTTTCCGCGAACGGTAAGCGGTATTTCGTCCATTTTCACAAAAAATTCCGGTACCATGAAATCGGCAAGACGCGAGCGTAGGAATTGTTTTATTTTGTTTAGCCGGCAATTTTTGTGCGAAGGTACAAAATAAGCTGTAAGATACGCTAACCCCTGCTCGTCGGCATGGGCGCGCACCACACCCCGCTCAACACAAGGCGACTCGTTAAGCACATTCTCCACCTCCTCGGGCTCCACACGCTTGCCGAGTATCATCACCTGCCGGTCTTTGCGGCGCAGAAACGCTATATTGCCGTCGGGCATGCGGTACCCGAGGTCGCCGCTCCGATATAGGCGCTTCCCGTCATTGAGCGTTACAAAATTCACCCCTTCGGGAGTATCACCGATATAGCCACGCGAAACTCCCTCGCCCGATATGCATATTTCGCCTGTAGCAAGATCTGGTAGCTCGTTTAGATTGTTGTCGAGTACTCTCACCTCGGCTCCCTTCACAGCGTTGCCTATGAGGAAAGTACCGTCGTCGAGCGCATGGGCATTGTCGATGCGGAAATATGTGGCGCACACCGTTGTCTCACTTGGTCCGTAAGTGTTGTAAATCAAAAATTTCCGGTCTTTGAGCCAAGATATGTATGCAGCTCGTATCACGTCGCCCCCGCTTATAAGCAGGCGTAGTTTTTGGGGGTAACGGCGGTATCGGTTCATATCAGCAATAAGATATGGGAACCCGCTTATTACCGTCACGCCATGCCGGTCGCAAAAATCCATAAGTTCGGCAAGAGAGCCTTCGTGTATCTCTTTTGAGGGGATGGCCAATGTGGCTCCGTTGAGCAACGTGGCAAAAACCTCCTCCACAAAGATATCGAACGAGCATACCGAGTATTGGAGCATCACATCGCCCCGACCAATATGAAACTCATGCTCGAATGCGTTGGCATAATTCACCACACTGTGGTTCTCTATCACCACACCTTTTGGCCTCCCCGAGGTGCCCGATGTGTAAAGTATGTATGCCGGCTCGCGGGCTTCCGACCTGTCGGCCAATGGCTGCACCCGGGGAAGGTCGCTGCAATATCCGTCGGTAATGACAAAGGTGGCACCTGCCGTCCGCATCATATACTCTATGCGGTCAGGCGGCAACCAGGGCTCCGCCGGAACGTATGCCGCCCCGCTCTTCAGCACGGCAAGCATCGCCGCTATCATCTCTATGCCGTGGCTCATCACCACGCCTATGGCCGTATATTGCTCCGAATAAAATTTCGACATTATGGCATTGGCCATCATATCGAGATTGCTATAAGTTATGCTTAGGCCATCCTCCACTACCGCCACTGCCTCGGGATGCATTGATACTCGGCGGGAAAATACGCTGTATATAGTATTCGGGCTCATTGTGCAATAGTTATATTAACAACAATCGTTGAGAAGTGCCATTTGTTCAATATTGGCGCGAACGGGGCCAAAGCAATAAATTGGGGCAAAAAAACCTTTTGTAAAATGGCTACCGTAAAAGTAAAGTTCCGTCCCTCGAGCACACCTCATCACGAAGGCTCAATCTATTATCAGATAATTCACAACCGCAGCGTACGCCAGCTCTCGACCGGCTACCGGGTATATCCTCACGAGTGGGATACGCGTCGCTCCATACCTGTGGCGCCCGGTTACAGCGACAGGCTGCCGCACGTCATGGCTCTGCGCGAGCGCATACGCTGGGATGTAGAGCGTATATCCAGGCTCTCGCAGCAGTTTGAGGCAAAGGGCATAGAGTATACGTCCGATGAGCTTATAGAGGAATATCGCCGATATTCACAGCGGTATTCGCTCTTCAACTATATGGAGAACATCATCACACGTCTGCGGCAAAACGGCAATACCCGCACGGCCGAGGCCTATAAATCGGCTCTCAGCAGCTATCGCGCTTATAGCGGTTGCGAGGATATAATGCTCGACCGTTTTTCGGCCGAAGTCATGGAGATGTATCAGGCATGGCTTCGTCGTCGAGGCGTCACGCTCAACACCGTTTCGTTCTATTGCCGTATATTCCGGGCAGTATACAATCGCGCTGTGTATGATGAAATTATCGAAAACCGACACCCGTTCCGACATGTCTATACCGGCGTCGACAAAACGGTGAAACGCGCATTGCCGCTCGCTACTATCTGCGCCATCAAGGAGCTCGACTTGTCGAAGTGGCCGGCCGTTGACTATGCCCGCAATATGTTTATGATGAGCTTCTACCTGCGTGGCATGAGCTTCGTCGATATGGCTTTTCTGCGAAAAAACGACCTGAAAAACGGCTATATATCATATCGCCGGCGCAAGACGGGCCAAAGGCTCATCATAGCGTGGACAGCCGAGATGCAGCACATACTCGACCAGTATCCTGAAAATGCATCGTGCTATCTGCTGCCCATAATACGCAATCCATGCACCAACGAGAACTATACCTATCGCAATGTCAGTTACAACATCAACCACAATCTGCGCCGGGTGGCAACGATGATGGGCATTGACATACCGCTCACGCTCTATGTGGCGCGCCACAGTTGGGCGTCGGCTGCCAAAGCCAACGGCATACCGCTCGCGGTGATATCAGAAGGTATGGGGCACGATAGCGAAACCACAACACGCATCTATCTCGCCAGTCTCGATACATCGGTGGTTGACCGTGCCAATGCACTTATCATCTCGTCGATTCAATCCGGCTGTAAACCGGTATAAAATAATCGAGAGCCAGCTTCACAGCCTGCTCTCGATCGGGGGGATATTATAAGGGGATTGATATGCCTTTGTTATTTGCCTGTGCCTGCCTGAGCTTTGGCTCGGTCGAGGGCGAGGCGGAAGTCTACACCGCACTGCTGCTGGTAGAGGGGATACTCATCGAGCAATGTCTGGTATATTGCGGCCTCTTCAGAGTAGTTTTTGAGTTCGCGGTTCACATTGGCCTGTTTGATGAGGATGTAGGGTACGAGCAGCGGGTTGCCGTCGGCTGTTTCCTGAGCATCCTTGAAAGTCTCGAGACCCTTTTCCAGGTCGCCGAGGTTTACGTAGCAGTCGCCTGCGAGCACCTGCGATGTTGTTGCAATTACCTCGTCGGTGCGGTCGTAGTCGTCGAGCAAGTCGAGCGCTTTCTGCCAGTCGCCGGCCTGATAGCTTACTATAGCAGCCATGAGAGTGGCGTTGTTGCCGCCCTGATGTCCGTTGGCTGCGGCCGCCTCAAAGAGCTCGGCTATTTCCACGAGCGCCGTATCGGTGGGCTCGCCGGTGGCCGATGCACTGAGATATGCGTTGTTGGCCAGGCCGAAGTCGTTGTTGGCCTTGTTTACTGCCGGGCGGTGGAAACCATAGATGTATATGAGCAGTATTGCTACGATTGCAGCTACGGCTACCGAAGCCCACATTATGTTTTTCTTATTGTTTTGTACCCGGAGTTCTGCTCTCGAGAGGCTGTCGTTGAGGTCGTCGATTGCTGTGCGGGTTTCAGTGTTTTTGTCTTTTGCCATTGGTTTGTGTAGTGTAATTGCTTTTTATACGGCAGTATACTTGTATGTGCTACCGTACGAGGTGCAAAATTAATATGATTTGGCGGAATAAAAAAATTTTATTCGCTATATTTGTCGGAGCACAACTTATGCACGGCCCGGTGGTGGGCTAAAATACGTGCTGCTTTAATGATAACACCCCGATTTATCATGAAAAAGAAAATCTTTCGGTCCATTTTGTTACCGTTGCCCGCTATTGCAGTTGCGGGTGATGGATATAACTCCTCTGAATCCGGTCTTTTAGTGTATTTGCGATAAAAATTGAATCGTTATGGCTGACAATAAAAATGTAGTGGTTACGATAGGCCGCAGTTTCGGTAGTGGCGGCCGTGAACTCGGGCGCAGACTCGCCGAGCGTCTCGGCGCCAAATATTACGATAAGGAGTTGCTGAGCGAGGCTGCCCGCGCTGCCGGGGTGGGCGAGGAGTTTTTCAAGCGCAGCGACGAGAAGTTCCCGTCTTTTATCAACGGCATCTTCTCATTCGCTTTCGGCTACAACTCCACCAACTACTACAGCGGGTCGACGACGATAAGCGATGACAGCATTTACCGTGCTCAGAGCGATTTCATACACTCGCTGGCCGAAGGGCCCGAATCGTGTGTGATAGTGGGGCGCACGGCCGACTATATACTGCGCGATCATCCGCGTTGCGTCAATGTGTTTGTACATGCCCCCGACGACGCCTGCGTGCAGCGCATCGTGAGCCGTGGCGACTGGGAAGGCTGCAGCGCCGAAAAAATCAAGGCCAAGGCGCGTAAGGTCAACAAACTGCGAGCCAACTACTACAATTTTTATACCGACAAGGTGTGGGGCGACGCACGCTCCTACGACCTATCGTTTGATACGTCGAAGATTTCGCTTGACGATATTGTCGACATTATTGCCGACTATCTGTCGCGTCGGTTCGGCTGAGAGCCTTCATATACCGGCTGTACACAATCATGCGTGCTATTCCGTTGATGCTGTATAGCACCAACAATATGCCTGTAATCAGTGTCACCATATCGTCGATGGTCGAGATTTTGGTGCTCAATATCACTATGCCCGCTATTACCAGAAGTACTGGCATGATGTAGAAATACAGAGGCATTGATACCGGACGCGACATATACACCACATCGATAAACTGAAACAGGCCGCACAATATCAGTATGGCCGCAAAAAGATAGCTCACCAGCCCCACGAAGAAGGTGGGATTTACCAGCATCCAGAAACCGAGCAGTATGGTGGCCGTCGAAACAATGATGAGCGACCACGCAATGGCGCGTCCGCGGAAGCGTATTGCCGTGGTGGTTTTGTGCCCGTCGGTTATCACCGTTTCGCGCGTTACGCCTCTGATCCGGTTGCGGCGGATGGTGCCGAGCGAGCTTACCAGTATGTAGGCGCCCGGTATGGCGAGCAGAAATCCGAGGGCGCGAATGAGCCATGAAAACAGGTCGGCTTCCTTATGCCATACTATGAGCAGAATGCCGGCTATTGCAGTGGCTATGGCTATGAGCCATGATGAAAGACTATTTGTGTTCATTGCTGTATAGATATTGATGTTGCTATTGCAAAGGCTATCGAGTAGACAAGCACGAGCATTGCCGTGATGCCCAGCAGCGGGTTGAGCGCTTTGCCCGAGCGGGTGGCAAGAAGCGCCGTGAGTATCAGATGGAGGCAGAGGTAAGCTATGGGTACAGCCACGCATCCCAGCCTTGTCCATACGCCCCACACAAGTGCGCATGCGGCTATTCCGTTTAAGAGGTAGAGGCAGAGAGTAAGGCGCGGGCCAATGATTACCGCAAGTGTGGTCTTACCTACCGAGGCATCATCGTTGCGGTCGCGATAGTTGTTTACTATCAGTACATTAGCTGTCATCAGTCCTATGGCGATAGAGCCGTAAATGGATTCCGTCGGCCATAAGTCGCATTGCAGAAAGCAACTGAGCATTACCGGCACTATGCCGAAGAATACCACCACCATCACTTCGCCCATAGCGTGCCGCGACAGTGGCCACGGGCCTGCGCTGTAGGCAAAAACGGCAAGGGCAATCACCGCACCGGCTATGACAAGCCACCAGGGCCCGTAAAACAGAAGCACGCAACCGCACAGGCAGGCGAGGACGATAGTAGTCACAGTGGCTATGAGCATGGCACGCGGAGTGATGTCGCCTTCGGTCACTCCACGTCGGGGCCCTTCGCGTCCGGGGCGGTCGAGTCCGTCGCGGTAATCGAAATATTCGTTGGCAAAGTTCGAGGCTATCTGAGCGAGAATGGCAAACGCCATGCACGCGGCAGCGGCGCCCCAGCGCAATGGCGCAAACATGGCGCCGTAGGCCACGCCGGCTATCACACCGGCTACCGACACCGGAATGGTGCGCAGTCGCACAGCTTCAATCCATATCTTCAGTCGATTCATCGGCAGGTATCATTATATCGGGCCTTGAGCTGTGGATGCAGAAGCAGCGGCGCACGGCGGTGCGTATCGATTCGGCATCGGGGCCGTTCAGACGAAGTATCTTCGTGATCGTGGCTATATACTCGTCTTTGTTGTGCAGTCCGCACAGACCGGCTACATTGCATCCCGGCAGCATGGCCTTTTGATTGTAAACACGTAAAATGGCTGCATAGTCGCCCGAATTGTGCATTTTTTTGAACCGGGCGCAAAAATTGTCGTACATGCCACGGGCATTGATTTCGGTAGGCAACGACCGCAGATGGTTTTCGAGCATGGCTATGGAATTGAACCGCCCGTCGATGCGGCATTCCACAATTCGCTTCACCCGGTGACGGGTGTGCAGCAGGGCCTGGGTGCGTATTTCAATGCCAAACTGCGATATTATGTATCGCTTCACCCGGCCAAACACCCGGTCGTGATTTTTGCCGCAGTATCGTGCCACAGCCCTTATCACACCCTCGAGCAGAAGTATGTTTTCAACCTCGGCAACCTCCGGCACCATGATTTTTTTGCCACGCAGATACTCCACTTCCTTTACGTCGCGCCGGTCGCGGTCTACTATGCCGTAGCTGTCGAGTTTGTGAAAAGAGTTGAGGTCGTTGAAGGTACGTGTGGCTTCAATCACCTTGTTGCAGCTGCCTAAGGCGCGTATGGTGAAGTCGGGGAAAATCAGCGGATACAGCTTCGAGTCTATCGAGTTTTTACCGTCGCCTTCAATAAACATTACCGGTTTTCTCGGCCCCATTATGGCGGAAAAAATCTCCTCGGTGAGGGGCGTTTTGGCCGGAAGTATAGCATAATCCCATCGGGTGGCCGAGGCATCGAAGCTGCGTACCCATATCACCGCGGCATCCTGACGCGATGTGGCAAAGTCGAGGTCGTGGGTGGTGAAAATGAAATTGCAGTCGGGGCGAAGCTGGGCGAGACGGTTCCAGAGCGACTGCATCACCGTCGGGTGCAGAAACATCTCGGGGGAGTCGACAAACACCGCAGCTCCCTGCGGCGCGTAGGTCAGAGCCGCTATGTAGTATATCACCGCTTTTTCGCCCGCCGACAGTTTTACCGGCGTGTATGCGTCGGAATTGTCGGAACCCACGCGGTTGAAGAGCAGGCTCCCGCTCGATATGAGTATCTTATTGTCGGGAAATATATGCTGCCAGGTGGCTATTACGCTGTCGAGCGGGGTGCTCGGCAGCTGCTCGTCGGGGTGCGCTCCGGTGCGGCTCAGCTTGTAGTAGATGAGGTTGAGCATCTCGTCGCGCATGAGCAGGGTGAGCAGGCGGTCGAGCTGCGAGGTAAGTTCCGGCGAGGTCATGCCGGTGGCTATGGCCTCGGTATACCGGCGGTCGATTATCGAGGCCGATTCATTTACCTGGGCTATGGTCTGAGGCTGGTACAGAGCCTTGAGTGCCGAGAGGGTGTATGCACGCTCTCCGGCATCCCGGGCCATACGCGCGGCAAAGCGGCTCTTACCGGCGCCGTTGGCGCCTATTATCACTACGGTTGAGTTATCGGGCGGCAGCGTCGGCTGCCTGTCAGACACTGCGGGGGGGAGAGATAGAGTTTTCATGACGGGAAAGGTGCTATGCCCCGACGTATCACTACCGGATTGTCGGGGTCGGTGATGTCTACTACTGTCGAAATTTCGGCCTGCGTCTGGCCACCGTCAATCATAATGTCGGCGTCGAGCTGTTCGGCCAGCGGCTCTACGTTGTGCGGATATACCGTTTCGCCCGGCTCCACATCGGGTATGGCAAGCGTGGTGGTCAGTATTGGGCAGTCGAGCGCCCCGGCAATGGCCGTGGGTATCGGATTTGACGGAATACGCAATCCTACCTGCTTGCGCCCCTTGAATACTTTTGGCAACGTGGGCGACGCTTTGAGTATGAAGGTATACGGCCCGGGTGTGTAGGCCCGCAGTATGGCGAATGCCTCGTTGTCGATATGAGCGAAACGCGATGCCTGCGATATATCGGCGCATATTATCGACAGTGTGTGCCGTGCGGGGTCTATGCGTTTCAGTCGGCACAGCTTCTCGGTTGCCTGCTTGTTCAAGGCCGAGCAGCCCACGGCGTAGGCGGTGTCGGTGGGATATACGGCAAGGCCACCGTCGCGCAGCGTGTCGGCTACGAGATCGATGGCCTTGGTATTGATTGACGAAGGATAGATGCGGAGTACATTCATGGCATGAGTCGTGTAAGGGGAGTCGAGGAGGTACGACAAATGCAAATGTACAAATTATTCTTCGAGTTCCTTAGGTACGGCTACGAGTTTGTTGCTGCATTCATGCACAAAGTTCACTATGGTGCGGCGTATCTCGGTATCGTCGAGGTCGGCTTCGATACGGCGCAGGGCGTTGAACACCGATGTGCCGCTCTGGTAGATGTGACGGTATGCCTTGGCTATGTCGTCGACATCCTCTTCTGTAAAGCCGTGCTTGCGGAGCACCACGGCATTGACTCCGAAATATGAGGCGGGATTGTGGGCTATGATTACAAAAGGAGGCACATTGCCGTTGATACGGCATCCGCCCTTTATAAGCACCCACTTTCCCACGCGGGCATTCTCATGCAGCATCACTCCTGACGAGAGTATGGCGCATTCGTCAACCACGGTGTCGCCGGCTATTTTCACGCTGTTGCCAAGTACCGACTTGCCCACTATGTGGGTGTCGTGACCGATATGGGTCTCGGCCATGATGAATATATCGTTGCCTATACGTGTGCCGCGCTCCGGGGTGATGCCACGGTTTATAATCACATGCTCGCGTATCACATTATTGTCGCCTATGTAGCAATAGGTCTGCTCACCTTTCCAACGGAAATCCTGAGGATCGGCGCCTATAACCGAACATTGGTACACTTTGTTGTTGGCACCCATGCGTGTGCCGCGCAATATGCTGGCGTATGGCATTATTTCTGTGCCGGAGCCTATCTCTACATCGGCGTCGATGTATGCGAACGGATGAATTGTGACGTCGGGTGCCAGACGGGCAGAGGGGTCGACGTGTGCTAAGGGGCTTATCATGATGGTTTAGATTGAGGGTGTACGTATTTTATATTAGCGTCCGCCTCCGAGGGCCTGATAGAGGTTGATCAGAGCGCGGGTCTCGCTGTACTGTGCGCCTATCGTGGCCAGACGGGCCGAGAGCAGATTCTGCTGGGCGGTGAGCACATCGAGGTAAGTGGTGTTGTACGAACCGAGCTGCAGCAATTCCATAGTGTAGTCGGCAGCCTGAGCGAGCTTCTCCGACTGAAGGGCCACGTAGGTCTGCTTCTCCACGCTGTATGTGTAGAGGGTGATTGCGTTGCTCACCTCGGCCGAAGCGTTCATAAGAGTTTGCTCGAAAGAGTTCATCGACTGCTGTTGCTGGGCCTTGGCTGCCTCAAGACGCGCTATATTGGCTCCGCGGGAGAAGAGCGGTGCGGTGAGCGAACCGGCAAGGTTAATGAAAAATTTGCCGGGGTTCATTATCATTGTACCCAAGGCGTTTGTGAAGCCGCCGTTGGCTGTGATGTTAAGGCCGGGGTAGAAAGCGGCACGGGCCGAATTGGTAGCATAGTATGCCACCGCCATAGAACGCTCTGCGGCTGCTACGTCTGGACGCAGTGCCAGCTCATACATGGGCACGCTCTCGCGGCGTATTTCTGGCACGGAGAGCTTCGAGAACTCGGGTATCGACCATTCCTGGGGCATTACGCCGAGCAGCAGCGAAAGGGTGTTGTTGAGCTCGTCGAGTGATACCTTCATATCGGTAATCTGGGCCAATATGCCGTAGTACTGGGCCTCTGACTGCACAACGGCTACCTCGGTCACTGTGCCGGCCTCCTTGAGGTCTTTCATTGTCTGTACATTCACTTTCCATATTTCAGAGGTGGAGACGGAGATGGCGAGCTGTGACTTGAGCGATGCTATCGAGTAGTAGGTG
Source organism: Muribaculaceae bacterium (assembly GCA_017620715.1). Lineage (GTDB taxonomy): Bacteria > Bacteroidota > Bacteroidia > Bacteroidales > Muribaculaceae > Paramuribaculum. Next base: position 20,373 of record JAGAUN010000027.1, read on the forward strand.
TTGGCTACGGCAGCAATTATCTGCGAGCGCACGGCCTGACGGTAATCTTCGGTCTGTTCCAAAGTCATCTGGGCGCCGCGTTTGGAGTTGAGGAGTTTGCCGAAAATGTCAACCTCCCAGCTTACCGAGAGAGGTATCTGGTACGACCACGACATGGACTGAGACGGGCTCATAAACACCTTTGAACCCGAACCGTTGGGAGCAAGGGCCACCGAAGGAAGGTAGGCCAGTTTGGCGCCGCGCAGCTGGGCGTGGGCTATGTCGACGTTGAGTTTGGCATTGCGTAGGTCAATGTTATTGTCGAGAGCCTGTTGGATGAGATCGGCCAACACGGGGTCGGTAAATACATCCTGCCAGCGGAGATTGCCGTAGGCAAGGGAGTCAATTGATGCCTGCTGAGCCTCTTTGTACTGGGCCAGCAGCGTGGTGTTGTCAGGGGTCTCGTATTTTTTGTATAAGCCGCAGCCCGATGCGCCGCCAAGCAGAATGGCTGACGCAAGGGCGAGGGCTGCTATTTTATTCAGTTTCATATTCAATTAGCGCGAGTATTGTTCGATTTCGTTGCTGATGTCGGAGTTGTCGGTATCTTTCCACTTCATGGGCGAGAATTTCTCTTGTATCTTCTGGAACACCACGAAGAGGGCCGGCACAATGAATATCTGGCATATCATACCTATGAGCATACCGCCCACCGAACCGTTACCGAGTGCTCGGTTGCCGTTGGCACCTACGCCGGAGGCGAACATCAGCGGCAACAGACCGATGATGAGGGCGAGCGAGGTCATTAGAATCGGTCGCAGACGGGCTGCGGCGCCGTCGATGGCGGCATTTACTATCGACATGCCTGTCTTGCGGCGGTCGAGTGCGAACTCAACGATAAGAATGGCGTTCTTGGCCAAAAGACCTATAAGCATGATGAGCGCAATCTGCAGGTAGATGTTGTTTGAGATACCGGCTATGTCGGCGAAGATGAAGGTACCCATCAGACCGAACGGTACCGATAAGATTACTGCGAAGGGCAGCAGGTAGCTCTCGTACTGAGCCGAAAGCAGCAGGTAAACGAATAGCAGACACAGACCGAAAATCATGGCGGTGGCATTGCCCGAGGAATTGGCTTCTTCACGGGTCATACCCGAGAAGTCGTAGCCGTAACCCTGCGGCAATACTTCAGCAGCCACGCGGTTGATAGCCGCGAGAGCGTCGCCCGACGAATATCCGGGATTGGGGCTGCCCGTTACTGAAATCGACTGGAACATGTTGAAGCGGTTCAGAAGGTCGGGGCCGTAGGTGGGAGTGAGCTTTACGAAGTTTGAGATTGAAGCCATCTCCGAGCCGTTGCGCACCTTTATGGAGTTGAGTGTCTCGGGCGATACGCGTGCTTCAGGCGATGCCTGCATCATCACGCGGTATAGTTTGCCGAAACGGTTGAAGTTGCTCACATACATACCGCCGTAGTAGCCTTGGAGGGTTGACAGTATTGTCTGAGGCGACAGACCGGCCTGTTTGGCCTTTGCTGCGTCTACCTCTACGAGATACTGCGGGAAGGTAGGATTGAAAGTAGTGTAGGCTACCTGAATCTCAGGCTGCTGGTTGAGTGCACCGAGGAATGTCTGCACTACGGTGAAGAATTCGTTGATGTCACCGCCGGTCTTGTCCTGCATCTTTATTTCAAAACCGTTGGTCACCGAGTAACCGGTAATCATAGGCGGCGCGAACATAATCACACGGCCGTCTTTGATTTTTTGCGATGTCATGCCCATGGCCATGCCAAGCACGGCTTCGGAGCTCTCATTTTTCTTATCGCGGAGCGACCAGTCTTTGAGCCTTATAATGAAGGTGCCGTATGTGGGGCCCTGGCCGGCGATAAAGCTGTAGCCGTTGATCATGGTACGCGACTCTATGGCGGGGATGGTGGAGAGTATCGAGTCAACCTCTTTGAGTACCTCGCCGGTGCGTTCCTGCGATGTGCCCGGAGGCATATCCACCATGGCAAACAGTGTGCCGGTATCTTCATTGGGCACCATGCCGGTAGGAGTGATACGCATCAACCACACCAACACTACTATCGAGACCACAACGGCCGCAAATGAGGTGATTTTGTGTGCGGTGAAGAATTTCACCAGCTTTTTGTATCCTTTCAGAGAGCTGTTGTATACCTTCTCGAATGCCTGCTGGAAGCGTTTGCCGAATATGCCTATGAGAGCCAGCAATGCCACCACGCAAGCGCCTATCGAAAGAGGCACGTTGGCAAAATTAAACCATCCGAGCACCATGGCTACAATAGTGGCCACGAGCAGTGCAAAGGTAAGCAGGGGCGGGAAGCTGAAACGCGAGCCCCAGCTCTTCTTCATCTGTTCGCCGGCAGCCGAGTAGGCGTCGGCCATACGCTCTTTCAGAGGAACCTCCGAGTTGTGAGGCTTGAGGAACACGGCGCAGAGTGCCGGCGAGAGGGTAAGTGCGTTGATAGCGGAGAAACCGATAGCTATGGCCATGGTAAGACCAAACTGCTGATAGAATGTGCCCGATGTGCCCGGCATAAACGACACGGGGATGAACACCAGCATCATGACCAGCGTGATGGAGATGATGGCGCCGCCTATCTCGCTCATGGCATCGATCGATGCCTTGCGGGCATTCTTGTATCCCACATCGAGTTTGGCGTGCACCGCTTCGACCACCACTATCGCATCGTCGACCACAATCGCAATGGCGAGCACCAGAGCCGAGAGGGTGATGAGGTTGATGGAGAAGCCAATAATCTTAAGTACGAAGAATGTACCGATAAGGGCCACCGGGATGGCTATGGCGGGGATGATGGTTGAACGGAAGTCGTGGAGGAAGAGGTAAACCACGATAAACACGAGTATAAATGCCTCGATAAGGGTCTGTATTACGTGGTGTATCGATGCGTAGAGGAAGTCGTTGTTGTTCATCGGCACGGCAATGGCCAGGCCTTCGGGTATCTGGGTCTTGAGATCATCTACAAACTTCAGACAGTCGTTGATGATTCGGGTGGCGTTGGAGCCGGCTGTCTGGAATACGATGGCGGTAATACCCGGCTTGCCGTTGAAGTTTCCGTGGAAACCGTAGGTCACACGGCCAAGTTCGAGGTCGGCTACATCTTTGAGACGGAGCACCTCGCCGTTGTCGGAGGCACGTACCACTATATCGCCGAACTCTTTTTCATCAACAAGGCGGCCGCGATACTTCATTGTATACTGGAATGTCTGGTTGCCCTGCTCGCCGAATGCGCCGGGGGCAGCCTCGATATTCTGTTCAGCCAGAGCGTTCGAAATGTCGCCGGGCATCAGGCCGTACTGTGCCATCACGTCGGGCTTAAGCCATATACGCATTGAGTAGTCGGCGCCCATTACCATTACGTCGCCCACGCCGGAGATACGTTGCATCTGAGGCACTACGTTGATTTTCATGTAGTTCTCTATGAATTCTTCATCGTAGTTGCCTGATTCGTCGTAGAGGGTAATACCTACGAGCATCGACGACTGGCGTTTCTGGGTGAGCACGCCCACGCGTGTTACCTCGGCCGGAAGGAGGCTCTGAGCCTTGGCCACACGGTTCTGCACGTCTACGGCAGCCATGTCGGGGTCAAAGCCCTGTTCGAAATATACGTTGATTGTTGCGGAGCCGGTGTTGGTTGCGGTCGACTCCATGTATGTCATGCCTTCGGCGCCGTTGATACTCTCCTCAAGAGGTGCAATCACCGAGTTGAGCACTGCCTGGGCGTTGGCTCCCTGGTATGTGGTGCTAACGGAGATTGTAGGAGGCGCAATATCGGGGTACTGCGTGATAGGCAGCGATACCATGCCGATTAAGCCCAGCAATACTATAAAGATAGATATTACCGTAGAGAGTACGGGCCGGTTAATAAATGTATCTAATTTCATTGTCGTGTGTGACTAATGTATGTGTTTATGAGTGAGATGTCGTGGATGTGATTTATTTTGCGGGTGCCTGCGCTGCAGTAGTGTCGGTTTCTGCTTTAGGTGCTGTGGGCTGTATGGTCACGCCGTCGCGTATTGACTGAGTGCCTACGCCCTCTATCACGATTGTCTCGCCGGCCTGAAGGCCCGATTTCACTACAAAATTCTTGCCGTCTGATTGCGGAAGTACCTCTATGGGACGCGAAGAGAGTTTGTTGTCCGCACCCACTACGTATACAAAGCGGCGCCCCTGTATCTCATAAGTGGCTTTCTGCGGTATCACTATCACGTTGGTTGAATAAATGGGAATTACTACGGTGGCGGTAGAGCCGGAGCGTAGCATGCCCGAGGGGTTGTTGAAGAGTGCGCGTACCGAAGCTGCGCCGGTAGCGGTGTTGACCACGCCCGACACAGTGGCTACCTTGCCTTCTATTGGGTAGGGAGTGCCGTTGGCCAATATCAGTTTCACCGGGGGCATGGCGTCGATGGCCGCCTGCATAGAGCGCTGGCCGCCTTCGGTGAGGTCGAGAAGGTCTTTTTCGGTGAGCGAGAAGTAAGCGTAAATCTCGGCGTTGTCAGAAATGGTGGTGAGGGGTTCCATCGACGAGGGTGAGGCCAGTGAGCCTTCGCGGTTGGGTATGGTGCCCACCACGCCGGCACATGGTGCGGTGACGTTGGCATAGGAGAGGTTCTTTCGAGCCGATGTGAGTTGTGCCTGCGCCTGTGTAAGCGCTGCCTGTGCTGTCTGCAACTGGTTTTGTGCCAACTGATAGTCGTAGGCCGAGATTATGTTTTTCTCAAAAAGCTGGCGCTTGGTGTCGGCGGTCATTTTTGCGGTATTTACCGAGGTCTGAGCCGAGTTTACCGCGGCCCGGGCGGTGTTTACAGCAGCCTGAAGCTGTACCTGATCTAGTACGAAGAGGAGCTGACCCTTCTTCACTTCCTGACCTTCGTCGACGCATACGCGGGTGATGAAGCCCGATACTTGCGGGCGTATGGCGATATCTGTTTTGCCTTCGAGTTTGGCCGGATATTCCTGATAGTTTTCTGCATCGGTGAGTTGTACCTTCATGGTGGCAACCGCAGGTGCCTGCTGAGCCATACCTGCCTGCTGGGCGTTTTTATCGCCGCCGCAACTTGAGAAACTGAATGCGGCCGCCAAAGCCACTAATCCCGGAATAAGGCTGTAAGCTTTTCTTTTCTGCATAATAGAGTGTCGGTTATATATATTATTGATTATGTATTGTAACAACTAAGTGTATGTTGGAATCAGGCACCCGAAGTCACTCGAATGCCAATATTTCAAAAATCGATGCAAAATTAATCAACACGCGTCGCTTGATATATGATATTTATCATATAATCTTCGTGCGTTAACATATATTATGATACAAAACAGGTTCTCCCGCCCCTCAGCAAAGAGGAAGCGGGAGAACGTACTATCTAAGAGTTAAGTAGTAAGACTATTTTTGTATGTAAACCTTGACAACTTTGGAGCCCTGACGTGCGATATAGTATCCGGTGGTGAGCTGCGTGGCATCAATGCGTATGCCCTGCAGTGTGTAATATTCAATGGGGCCGTATTCAGATTCGTCACCGAAAATTGTATCGATACCTGAGAAGTATTCAACGGGGGTAAGACCAAGTTCGGAGCCATTGCCTGCGCCGCCAATCCAGTAAGCGAGTTTGGAGTTGCGGGAATTGAGTTTGTGGCTCGGGAATCCTTTTTGAGCAAGCCAGATACCGTCGGAGAGGGCTGTTGATGTGGGCTTGTAGGGAATCCAGCGTTCGTTTGAGCCCGAAGCTACGGGGAGCGAAGTCATGATGGGGAATACATTGCCGTCGTTGCTCGAAGTAATCGAGGTTGACGAAGAGAGCACCATGTTGCTGCCTGCAGCCCGGTTGTATATGGCGAAGCCGTTGTACACGTCGCCTACGAAGCACCATTGGGCTGTTTCATCGGTCTTGCTCGGGGTGGTTGCATCTGACGAAGATAGCGAGATATACGATTGGCCGCTTACATGCTTGAGGTAAGCATTGTCCTGACCGTTCCGGATGTTGTACCATGTGGCAGCGCCGTATGATATGCTCGGTTCGAAGGGAAGAAGTTGGGTGAGATTCTGGTTTACGATGTTTTCACCGTCAACTACGTTGCCCTCTATGGCTTCGAGCTCGTAGTAGTCTGGCGAGGTCTCGAAATCCCAGGTCACCGAGTAGGCATCGCCGATCTGTGCCAAAGCTGTCTTGGTGGCAATCGGCTCGCCGTCGACACACAGGTTGTAGGTTACGGTGCGTTTGTTCGACGAATTTACAAAGTAACCGGTAAGTTCTATACCACCGTATACCAGTGCTCCGGGTATGGTAAGTTCACCGGTAGCGACATCGTCGGCTGTATAATAGTGGGTTGCCCACTGGGGATTGTTGTGATATATTGAGTCGCCTTCGAGGTTGTAGCCGGCGCGCAATTTCAGTCCCGAAGGAGTGTAGGAGTCGGCGGGATTGAATTTTACAACGAGGTCTGTTGCTACAGCTGTAGCGGTAAGTGAGTTGCCGTCTGTATCCGAAAGCGTGCCGTTTTCAGCAGTTGCGGTAACGGGTACATCGGTTGAATCGTCGATTATAAGCAGAACGTCAACAATGGCACCGCCGTTGTCGGTGAGTTTGTTGGAGTTTGTGGGGTGGCCGGCGGGGTCGGTGCAATCCCAGTCGAGGATATATCGCATGCGGTACACACCCGGTTTTATGGAATTGGGCAGTTTGTAAGCCACACATTCACGTGTGTCGGGATGTTCCGAACCGAGGCTTACGCCGGCTGCTGTATACCAGTTGTTGTCGGTACCCGATTTGGCCGAGTAGGTTATCAGCTCGGAGTTGGCGGTTATTGTGTGGCCGTCTGCCTCAACATTGTCGGTGGTAAAGAGGCCGTTGTTGCTGCGGTCGAGGTATACATAGAGATACATCTTCCAGCCCGTCCAGTTTACACCGGGGGTGATTGAATCGCCGGGGCGTGCGTGAAATACCTGGTCGCCGGTAGTAAGATTGTGGTATATAATCTTGTTCTGGTTCATCGATATGGTCTGCTCGCCGTAAGAGGTTGAAGTCAGAGTCAGGCCCGTGAGGTTGCGGTCGGAGCGCGACATGGCATCGGTGGCGCTGTAATTGATGGGATAGTAGTTGCCGTCGGCCAGTTCTTCGCTGTCAGGTTCGGGCAGCTCTATGCGGTCGCCCACTTTGCAGAATAGTCCTTCAAGCTGAATGTTGCCGTCGACCAAAGAAGCGGGTATTGTATAGCAGTCGTTGCTGTCAAACTCGTTCCAGAGCACTGTTTCTGTGCGCCACTGCTGGTTGTCGTAGCGGTTTACCGAGTCGGCATCGAGGTTGTAGCCGTGGCGAATCTTCACACCGTTGTATTCAAATCCGGGAGCGGGCTTCATCTTTATTGTATAAGCCTGCCCGAAGGTGATGGTGTTGTTGTCGAGGTTGGTACCGTCGGATGTGGCTATGTCGCCGTTGAGCTGGTTGGCGTTGATTGTCAGTGTCTCGCCGTTCTCCACAAGTACTATCACATCGGTTATCGAACCGCCGTTGCTGTGAATGAGGTTGCTGGAGTTGTCGTTGCCGCCGGCATCGGAGTTGTCCCAGTCAATCTTATAGCGGAGACGATATACACCCTGAGCAAGGTCAGAGGGGATTGTGAACGTGGGAAGAGTGATGTTGGTAGAACTTACACTTGAACCTTTGCTGTTGTAGTAGGTTGTACCGCCGCCGCTCAGCGCCGAGAAAGCGAGGAGCTCGCTTGTTGAGGTGAGGGAGTGCCCGTCGGAAGCAAGATTCGCGTCAAACTGACCGTTGTTGTCGCGGTCGAGATATACATACGCATGCATTGCGCTGCCTGTAAAGTTGATAGTGGGGGTCACTGTCTCGCCTGCTTTAACCCGGAACACCTCGGTGCAATATTTGTAGAGCAGTTTGGTTGAGTTCTGCCCCACTTCGGCTGTCTGCGCGCCATATGTTGGCGAGCTCAGTGATACTGACGATGTATAGCGGTCGGAGCGCGCAAGAGTCTGATCTTTCTTGTTGAAGTTGATGGGATACGGCTCTGACGATGCGCGTTGGCGTCCGCTGTCGCTGACTATGATGTCGTCAACATAGAATATGAAGTCATCGTCGGCTGCGTGGGGCGATTCGCATTCGGGCACAATCACCAATGAGTGGATTTCAACAGTCGGATTGCCTTTTATGGGGAATACGGCATCGCACCATTTATCTGCTTCAACCACAGTGCTCGATGTCACCCACAATTGCTCCTCGTCGCCGGTCTGGTCGCTGCGGTCGGTACGTTTGCCAAGAGCCACGAGTGCTACGCGGCCACTTACCGGACGGTGCAACATAACGTGTACATACTGGTTGCTGGTGGTGAGCATGAATTTCTCCTTCAGGTTCACACGCACACCAAAGAGGTTGCCGCCGAAGCGAGAGCGCTGTGCGCCGAGCACTTTGGCTGAGCCATTGGGGGCTGAACCGAGAATGTCATCGACTGAGGTGTCGGGGTTGTCAACTACGGCAAAGTTGCCTTGGAGGACACCTGTGCGGAAGGGTGAGCCTACCCAGCAGTCGTATACGCCTAAGGTGCCGTAGTCTTCTGTCTCAAATTGGATATTTACGTCAGCAGCTGCGCTGAATGAGGTCAAAGCTGCTAATGCTGAATATAATATTGATTTTTTCATGATTGGTCAAATATATTTAGATTAGTAGCAAGATACGGTATGGAAAAGGGGGCAGTCTTTGGCATCGGTAATGTTGATACGTATGGCTTTACAGGTTTTAGCTGAGGCCTTCGATGTGATATTGCCGTCGAGAGGGATGATGCGTTTGTAACCGATAGTGGTGGTCTGAACGCCGGTGGCGGCACTCTCGAAGTTTACACCGTCAGCCGATACTTCGATATTGAAGGCTTTCACGCGCTGTCCGAGTGTGATGTACTCCATCAGAGTCACATAGCGCAGTTGCTGCGGGGTATCCCATGTAAGGGTAATGGTGGCGGCGGTGGTGCCGTCGTTGGGTGCCCAGTAGGTGGTTTTGTCGCCGTCAATCATGTTTGATGCCGCGTATGTGCGGGTCTGGCCGTCGGCACGAGTCTCGCTTGCGGTTATTGCGGCGTTGGGAGCGTAGTCGGTACCGAGGCGGTCGCGAAGGGCTGCGCCGAACTCCTTGATGCGGTTTACTGTAGCTGAGGGGAGCGCTCCGGTGCAGTCAGGGGGGAAGTTGAGTATAAGGGTGGCGTTACGGCCTACGGTTTTCAAATAGATGTTCCACAGGCCATCGTCACCGTCGACTGATTTCACGCTTTCGCCGCTGTGCCAGAACCATCCGGCCGATGTGGCTCTGGCATCAGATTCGCCGGGATGCCATTTCCATCCGTTCTCATCGCCGTATTCGCCGTCGCCCATGCTCCAGCAGGTTTCTCCGGCCCATCCCAATTCGTTGCCAATCCAGCGGGCTTCACCGCCAAGTCCCCACATTACCATGTTCGGGGCTATCTTGTGCATCTTGTCGCGGAGGTTGGGCATATCGTAATACACATCGGGGTCGATGCTGCGGGTTGTAAGCGAAGAACCTCCATAATAGGCCTGCCCTCCGCTTGCACCGTCAAACCACATTTCGAACTGGTCTGAACCGTATTTGGCCAGCTCCTCGCACTGGGGCAAGAATACTTTGTCGAGGTAATTGGTGGTTCCGTCGCCCCAATATTGACTGGAGCAGTCCCACGGCGATACGTAGAATCCGTATTTGAGGCCGAGATCCTTGGCAGCCGCCGCAAAGTCGCGGGGTATGTTGGTGTTCTGTGCGTTGGCGCTCGAGCTTGAGCTTACACAGTGAGTGGTGGTTGCAGTAGGCCACAGGCAGAATCCGTCGTGGTGCTTCACCACGGCAATGCCGCCGTTCATGCCGCCCTCTTTAATGGTCTCAAGCCATTGGCGCGGGTTTGGTACTGATGTAGGGGCGAACGTTGATTCCGATTCGCCGCCGTTGCCCCATTCTCTATTGGTGAATGTGTTCATGCCGAAATGGAAGAAGGCATAAAACTCTGTCTCCTGCCACATTACCTGACGCGGGTGAGGCAACGGGTGTACAGGACGGGGCTCATTTTCAGGGTTGTCGAGGGTAATTGTCTGTTGCTGAAGTTGTGCTTGCGATGCAATAGAACAAAAGCCCATTGCCCCCATGAAAATTAGTTTAGGTAAAGAAATTTTCATAAAATAAGGGTTGGTTTATAGGTGGTATTGATTGGTAATAGATTGTCTGCACTTGGTTTGTAATGTACCTATTGCGTTGTCTTATTAATATACAACTACGATATGGTTTTACAGTAAGTTAACAAAAATACGAATTTATTTTAAATGGCAAGCTGTTCGAGACGTATAAACACAGAAACGGCACCATTTTGTTAAAAATCAGGTGCCGTTTCAATGTTTATAGTTATGTTACTGTTGTATGGCTTCGGCGATTGTGCCGTTGCCCTCTATAGCTATGCGCTTGGTGCCGGGCATCAGGTTTACGGTGGCAAAACGGTTGGTAACGGTGGTTGCCATTATCGGATTGCCGTTGGCATCGAGCTGTACGATGGTGAGTTTGGGCGCGGTTTTGCCGGAGCAGAGCAGTGTGAGTGTTTTGGCTGATGTTTTGCGGTCAAATGCCACTTTGCAGCCGTCGAGCGTGGCCGACGAAGTGGGGTCGCCATCGAAGGCGCGCAGCAGCGGGTCAACATCCGATGTGCTCTCCACATTCAGCCCTACTCGCTTGGCCGATACGGGATTGACCTGGAATGTACGTACCGAGGCCCAGTTCGTTTTGCCCGAATCGAGACGTTTGAGGCGCAGATAGCGTGCCATTACGGGCTCGCCCTGCCACGATACGATGTAGGTTGAGTCGAGGTCGGCGGTGAGCGGTTTCCAATCTTTGCCGTCGGTTGAATACTCCAGACGCACGCGTTCAAAATAGTCTACGTCGTCAACGTCGTTGCGGCCCTGACGCACGAGCACTTCGTCGACGGGAATTACTGCACGGAGGTCAACACCAATCCAGTCTCCCGAGCTTTGCGAATTGGCCGATGTGTAATATGTGGCTGTGTCGCCGTCGAGCATAAGGTTACCTAAGGTTGTGCGTAGGTTGGGGTATGAACCGATGGCTTTGGGCAGAGTGGGTTTGCTGCCGGTAAGACGTTCGTAGAAGTCGACAGCCATATCGCCGAGAGCCTGCTCGTAGAAGGGTTGCAGTTTCATAGTGCCAATCTTGTGCGCCTGATAGGCGGCTGCTTCGTCGGCAGTCATCAATACGTCGTTGTACTGGTTCCAGAAGAGTCCGTTGTCGTTTGCCTCATATACCTTTATAAGGTCGAGGGTGTTGAGGCCGCGTTGTGCCACCCGGGTGAGCTGGGTGAGCCAGGGCTTGATTTCTTTGAGAAGCAGGGGATTGGTGCATCCGGTAAGAATAGCATCTTCGGCCGCGCGGGCTTTGAGAAGCTGTATGCGCAGGGAGTCGTATTGCTGCTGAGTGTAGTTGTTATAGGGGAAAATGGTAGTCTCCCACGACTCGTCGCGGCGGTAGCCTGTCTCGGTATCGCAGGAATTGATGGCAAATGTGCGGTAGGCGTCGGCAGCCTCAGGCATCATATACACCAGACCGCGTTCCCAGTTGTCGATAGGATTGTAGGCACGGGTGTTCCATGCGTAGTCGGCCACACCGTAGAGGGCGAGCTTCGATGCCTCGCCATGCTCCATCGGGTTGCTCTCGATGCCTGCAACCTGCTCAGCGGTGAGGGTGGTGTCGAGACCGTATACGGGGCCTTGCAGAAGTATGTTACGCACGTAGTCGGTTACGGGATAGTTCCACCAGTACAAAGCCGGACGTTTGATGCGTGAGTCTACAAACTCGAGTGTCTCGGGGGTGAGGTCGCTGCACACTACCGCACCGGTCCAGAACACCTCCACTTTGGGATTGAGCTCGCGGCCATATACAGCTAACGGCCCTTCGGGACCCGGTTTGGCCCAGAGCTGCGAGTAGTCGGTAGGACACACTATCAGGTTGGTCACATCGCCTTTGGCATCTACAAAATCTGTGGTGAGGCGGTTGAGCAGTTCTACCTGACGGTGAGGGTCGGTGCCTATGCCGTCGATGTCGTCGAAGAAGATGGCGAAGGAGCGTACGCCCAAATCGTACATCAGATTGAATTTGTTGAGAAGATTGGCGTAATCTTCCTCGTTCCACTTAATGTCTTGTCCGGGATGTATTGCCCAGATGAAGTTGACACGGTTGGCTTTGGCGCGCTCAACCAGCTCGCTTATCTTGCGAGCCTGGTCGTCGGGATAGGGGAGGCGCCAGTTGGGTGTCGAGTGGTATGGATCGTCCTTGGGGCCGTAGAGATAATCGTTCATCTTGTTCTGTCCGTAGAAGTCGATGAGCGACAGACGCACGTCGTGGCTCCAGGGTGTACCGTAGAAGCCCTCTACAACGCCACGGTATTTCATATCGGGGTAGTCGCGTATCACCATCATGGGCAGACCTCCTTCGGTGGCGGTCATATCCGACTGAAGAACCTGACGGAGAGTCTGCAGGCCATAGAATGCGCCGCGCTCGTCGTAGCCCACTATCTTCACCGATTTTGTGCCTATATCCAGAAGATAGGCTCCCGATACGGCTTCAACGCCTGCTTTGGCGGCCTCTTTCTTGCCGAAAGTGATGGTGAGCGGAAGGCCTGTGCGTTTTTGAGTCAGGAAGCCGAGGTCGTTGACAAAGCGACCGCTTTTGTCGGTCACGCGGAAGCCGCCCGAAATATTGAGTACTCCGGTATTAGGGCGCTCAATGCTTTGCGGAGTGGGATTTATTACTAAACCGTGATGGTCGATTTTGTGGCCCGGAACACTATTGTATTCCTGTACTTCGCCGCGTTGCGAGTTGAGGTCGAAGTCGTCGGCCCTCAGTTGAGGCGCGGTGGCAAGGAGTGCCGTGGTGGCGAGAATCAGTAGCTTGTTCATTATTGATTTTTGTTATGTGAATTCGATATATAAGCCGAGTCGATTGACAGGGCGAGAGGGTCGATAGAGTGCGGTCCGGTAGCGTAGGGAAGTGTCACGCTTCGGCCGCGGTATTGATAGAAAAGCGGATTGTTGAGGTCATCGGCCGACACTCCGTATTTGCGTGCATGGGCCACTACCTCTACTACGATGCGTGCGAGCGAGGCGGCTGATGCGTCGGGTGTTGCGCTCTCTGAGGGGGATACCCAATCCCATACGGCCGCCGCGGCCCCGGCTATTTCGGGTGCCGAGGAGAGTATCGATTTGAGCGACGAGAGTGTGCTGCGGTCATCGAGCCACTCCTTGCCGCCGCTCATGGCTGCCGAGATATAGGGTATGAGCGGGCGCAGTTCGCGGGCCAGGTCTACTCCGCCGGTGAGCTGGTCGGCTGCCGAGTGTATGCGGCGAAGTCGGCTGTCAGCGTTCGAGGCCAGTTCGGAATCTGACTCAATGTCGCGTTGCAGGTCAAAGGGTATGTTGGCCGGGTTGAATACCACGGCATCCACACCCCGCGTTATCGAGCCTATAGAGGCGAGTCTGCCGCCTAATGAGTGCCCGGTGAGCAGCAAACTGTGATGGGGCATGGAGGAGTTGTGCGCCTGCATCTCATCGATGAGCAGTGTCATACTGTCGAGAAGCGCGAGCGCCTGCGCGTTCTGAGGCTCGGCTATGCTGAAAGCGCCGTCAATATCGGTGATTATGTCGGCTCCCTCAGGCTCCGTACCTGCGTAGGCTATGATATAGCGCAAGGCGCACGAGTCGTAAAACACCTGTGCCTTGAAGCCGGGAGTGTTGCGGCTTGCATCGGCGAGCAACTGTGCTATGTGGCCCGCTACGGGTTGAGAGGGGTCGGTGGCGGGTATGACGCCGAGCTCCTGTAGCCGAAGCATGATTGTGTCGTATGGTGCTGTGCTGAGGCGGTCGGCGTAGGCGCCCTGGGCACAGCGTGCCGCTATGGCGTATGTGCGCATGGTGTCGGCCGCAATTGCAGCAGCTTTTTCCTCTCGCGGGGAGAGCGGGAGCTGCGAAGTACCATCCGACGATGCGCCCGTGTAGGCGCACCCCATAAGGGTGACGGCTAAGGCTATGACGGCTGACAGTGGGCGGTTCATTTCTTCTTGCGGGTGGTACGAGGTTTGGCGCCGGCGGGAACTTCTTCCACTCGGCGCAGCACGAGAGCGGTGCGGGCGGGCAGATATACTTCGAGCCACTCTACTCCGAGAGGCGAATAGAGGTCGTCGTGGCGGGTGAAGTGCGCTACATTGAGGTCAACGTTGCCGAAGCCTCCGAAGCGCTGCTCGTCGGTCGACATCACCACGCGGTATTGGCCTGCGGGAGCGAGCACGCCGTAGTCGGTAAACGATTTCGACGGGTTCCAATTGAAAATAAATATCAGGTTGCCGCGCTCAAAGGCCAATACCTGGTCGGAGTCTTTCTCCCAGAGTTTCCTCACCGGGAGCGCCTGGAAATTGTATACCCCCGATATGAGGTGTATCATAGAGTCGTCGAAATCAGCGAGGTATTCATATTTGAGATTGGGGTCGTCGACGAGGCTCCATTGACGGCGCGCATACTTGTAGCTCCAGCCGTTGCCTTCGCGGGGAAAGTCAATCCACTCCGGATGCCCGAACTCATTGCCCATGAAGTTGAGGTAGCCACCGTTGATTGTAGAGGCCGTAACCAGCCGTATCATTTTGTGAAGGGCAATGCCGCGGTCAACGGTCAGGTCAGAGTCGTTTTTCATCATATGCCAGTACATCTTCTCGTCGATAAGGCGGAATATCACCGTCTTGTCGCCCACGAGCGCCTGGTCGTGGCTCTCGAC
>JAGAUN010000028.1 GCA_017620715.1 Muribaculaceae bacterium
CGCTTGCGCATCTCCCGGGCAAAGTAATAGGCTACCGCCGAAAAATCGGATACCGATTCGGGCGCTGACCTTTGCCAGTTGCCCGGAAGGAAATAACCTAAAGTATCTACGGCGGCTATTACATCGTCGCTCCATCTACATCCGTCGGTATACGCGCGGGGCGTGAGGGCGTAAAAGCGCAGCAATGAGTCGGCCGACGAGGCAATCGCCTCAGTGCCCCCTGCCGAATTTTTAAGTTTAAAGGCCATATTGCTTTGGCCTGACGCCACCCAAACATCGCCTGCCACAACATCTTTCAGCAACACGGTATCGGCACCCCCGGTCACCTCGATAGTGTAGGGGTCACCAACAGCGAAGGGCTGCAATATAGCGCTCCAGCGGCCCTGATTGTCTGTTTTGGCAACCACGCTGTGGGCGCCGTTCACCTTTATTTTCACCTCAGTGCCTGCATTGGCCGTACCCTTGATACGTAGCGGCCGGTCGCGCTGCACCACCATTCCGCTTTGCCACACGGGAGGCAGCCGAAGCGGGCCGTAACGTCCGGTGAGAGCACCGGCCACAGTGCGCGCCATCAGTTGAGCGCCGCGGGCATTGGGGTGCAGACCGTCCTCAAGCAGATACTCGTGGTCGCGCAGTGTCACGTCAAAATCTATCAGCTCCGCTCCTGTAGCCAGGGCAACACGCTCTATTGCCTTCTGTATCTCCAGACGCCACTTTTGCGTGCCGCTGCGCCAGCGATAGTGTTGCGACAGAATGGGCGAAAGTCTCGAAATTATTATGCGTATATCGGGATTACGGCCGCGCAGTGTATCTATCAAAGCCACATAGTCCTTCACGAAATCATCTCCATACAGAGGCCAGTCGCGCGGGTCAGTGTCATTTATTCCGAGGTGTATCACTGCAATGTCGGCATCGAAGGCGAGAGCTTTTTGCCACTCCTCCATTTCATTGTATGGCCTGTGGCCGTGACGAAGCAGCGTAGCTCCGGAGCGTCCGAAGTTGCCCACCTTGTAATCGTCGCCAAGCATGCGCTGAAGCTGAGACGGATAGCACAGGCTGTCGCGATGCTCCAGTGTGTAGCCGTAAGTAATACTGTTGCCTATGCAGGCCACCTTCACCGGTTCACGCCCATTGGCCGTTATAGTGCTCAGACCTGCGCACAGCAACGCTATTACGGCCGGGAAAAATCTTTTCATTTCGTTTTGAGTATCTCGTTAATTAACATCGAGCTTTTAATAAGCATTCTCGGTATATGGAACGGCCCTTTGAAGATATTGCCTTTGGCCGGCTGGGCCACTGTGCCGTCGCGGTGCAGATACCCGTACCACTCGCCATATTCGCGGTCGGGCAAATGATTGTACATCCATTCCGATGCCTTGCGGTGCATCTCGAGATATTTATCGTTGCCGGCAGCCTCGTAGGCATAAAGCGTAGCAATTACCGCCTCGGTCTGCGGCCACCAGAATTTCATATCCTGCGAATAGTCTTGCGACGGGAACCCTTTGCAGTCACGGAAATTTATTATGCCTCCGTACTCATCATCCCAGCCCCAATCCCAGCTCCAGTCGAGTATCTCGAGCGCCATACGGGTAAGTTCTTTGTCCCAACCGCGGTATTTGGCCTCTTCGAGCAGGAACCACGACGTCTCTATGCAGTGACCCGGATTGATAGTGCGGCCGGCAAGAGTATCTATAAGCGAACCGTCGGGAGCCACCGTCTCGAGCAACGCCTTGTATTCGGGGTGGATAAACAGTTTCAACAGCTCTATCGACTCGTCAATCTGCCTGTCGAGCACCTCGTCGGCAATCACGCGGCGTATGCAGGCGGCTGTATTGATAAGTATCATCGTAACGGAGTGGCCTATGGCAGGCTGTGTAGGAAGATACTTGGGAGGCAGCATGCCCGGGGTGGCAATAAAACGCCGTATCTCCTTAAAGAGATGCAAAGCCTTCTCGGCATACTGCTTTTCGCCCGAAGCCAGAGCGTACTCGCTCATTGCTATCGCGGCAAAGCACTCCGAAAACACATACCTGCGCTTGCGCAAAGGAGTGCCGTCGGCCATCACCTCGAAATACATACGCCCGTCAGTACGGTCTATACAGTGTGCTTCTATAAAATCGATACAGCAGCGCGAGAAATCGAGATACTCCTGCTTTTTCTCCACATTATTATAGGCAAAAGCATAGATATAGCCGCACCGGCCCTGAAACCATACCGACTTGGTAGAGTCCATTAGCGTGCCGTCGCGGTCAACGCACGTATACACACCGCCGTTTACCCGGTCGCGGCCATACTTGAGCCAGAAAGGGAGGATATCGGTGGTAAGGTCGGCAAGATACTGTTTCTGCCAGTTTAAGAGATACTCTTTCATAACTTAAAATTTATTGCAGCGGTTGAAGAAATTTATCGCCTCGAGTTCCTTGCGCATGGCATTCTCCTCGGCATCGGTTACAGTGGCAAAGGGCACGCGGTTGGGGCCGAGGTCGAGACCTATCAGCTTCATTATGCGCTTGCCGCCTACTATGTTGCCGCGGTAACGGCATATCACGTTTATCACATCCTGAGCAAAATTCTGATGATAGCGCGCACGCTCCAGATCGCCCTGCTTCCAGGCATCGACAATAGCATTGAGCTCGCGGCCGTTGTAGTTCGAGGTGCCGCATATTCCTCCCTGCGCTCCGCCCATTGCAAGGCTCGGAAGTATCGTTTCGTCCTGACCGTGAAGCATATCATACTTGCTGTTCTTGTACAGGCGGCACTGATTGTACTCATACAGACTCTCGTAAGTGTATTTTATTCCGGCAAAATTTTCCACACGTCCATCTACAGCCTCAAGAAGTGCGGTCATAGGCAGAAAAGCACCGTTAAAAACCGGTATATGGTAATAGTAGAAAGGCAGATGGGGAGCGCCGGATGCCACCGCCTCTATGTACTTCACCAGATTCTCCACGCGGCTTATTTTGGGGAAAGGAGGTGCCATGGCTCCAACACCCCATGCGCCTATCTCGGCAGCATGGCGTGCCAGTTCGTGAGCCTGAGTGACGCAGCAGCTACCCACATGCACTATCACTTTGAATTCGGGCGAGGCCTCCTTTACCCACTCCTCGGCTATTGCCTTGCGCTCCTCGGGAGTGAGCATATATCCTTCGCCTGAAGAGCCGTTCACAAACACGCCTTTCATTCCGTTCGCCTTCAGCATGGTGGCATAGTCGTGTATAGGCCGGAGATTCACCTTGCCGTCGGCATGCATCGGAGTAAACGGGGCATCGATAAGCCCCACTATCTTTTCAAATTGCATTGTAGTAACTCTGTCTTATGTAGTAAAATGGTAAAATTATTCTTTATTGAGGCTTACGGGCCGAAGCACTGTGAGCTGCACCACTAACGAGAGCAATACTGTGCCGGCCATGCAGGCAAATCCAACTCCCATCAAGCCCTTTTCGGCAAGACCGCCGAGCACATCTGTGGCAAGAGCACCGATAAACAGACCCGACATATTCATGATGCCGTATGCTGTGGCGCGCGAGCGCGACGATACAAACTGACATAAGATAGGCATATTGTTGGCGTCAAACATTCCATAGCCGAGTCCGAATATCAACCCGGCCGAAACGGCAGCCGCAAGCGACGAGCCGAAGCCCATAAGCACAAGCGCCGGCACCATCATGCCCAGACCTATCGCGCTCACATAGATACGGCCGCGCAGATTGCGGGGGCTCCAACGGTCGGCAAGCGGGCCGCCGGTCATAACCCCTATAAACGACGCTACCGCTATTGTAATGGTAGCAATCGGGCCGGCCCACTGCATGTCAATGTCGAGATTTTCGGCAAACAGTGTGGGAAGCCAGTTTTTGGTTGCCCAGCCCGGTATCGACGAAGTAGCGAAGAAAAACAGTATGGCATAGAAAGCCACGCAGGTAAACAATGTGGCGAGCGAACCGGTCACAGCCCTCACATTACCTGCAAGCACCGTGCGGAGCGAAGCCTTTTCACGTATTTCGCGAGCGGTCTCAAACGAGTTGCGGCGTTTCTCGCGGAGCAACACCACAAGCACTATGCCGTATACTATACCCACTAAGCCGAACCAGTGGAATGTCGACTGCCAGGATATATGTTTGGCCACAAAAGCGCCGAAACCGCCCACAGCCTGCCCCATATAGAGTCCGGTCATGTGTATGCCTATGGCCAGCGACAGCTGTTTGCCGGTAAAGTAATCGGCTATAAGCGACAGAGCGGCAGGTATATACAGAGCCTCGCTCACACCCATAGCAGCACGAAGCACGTATATCTCCTCATACGTGGTGGCGTAACCCATCAGCAACGTAACCGTACTCCACACCACAAGCGATACCACTATGAGCCACTTGCGGTTGACACGGTCGGCCACCATACCCGATAGCGGACTCATTATGCCGTAAATCCACATAAAGGCCGCCATTATTTTGCCGAACAATATTTTGTCCTCGAGGGCCAAGATATCTATGGCCATTGCCTCTCGCATTGTCGAAAGTATCTGGCGGTCCATATAATTGAGCAGGGCAACCACCCAAAGGAGGCCAACTACTACCCAGGGATAAAAATTGGAATTGCACAGTACACCGCTTCGGCCGGAGCCGCGCGCGCCGATAGAGTCATTAGTCATGGTATTGAACGTAAAGCTGTTTTAATCGTTTCAACCCTTGCAGGGCAACGTAAATGCAAAGTTAATGTATTGACTTTTCCACTCAAAATTTGCCGTCGATAAAAAAATCCAAAATCTTTTGCGCTATATTTGCATGAGCGCTTTTTAAACTCGTCAACGAAATGAAATCGAAACTCTTCTGCAGCATAGCCACAGGTCTCTCGGGAGCCGCCGCCGTCGCGGCCCAGACTGCCGACCGCCCTAACATCATACTCTTTATGGTCGACGACATGGGTTGGCAAGACACCTCCGTACCTTTCCATTCCGACACCACCCTGCTCAACCGCCGCTATCACACCCCCAATATGCAGCGGCTCGCCGACATAGGCACACGCTTCTCATCGGCCTACGCATGCTCCATCAGCTCGCCCACGCGCTGCTCGCTCATGACCGGCATGAATCAGGCGCGCCACCGCGTCACCAACTGGACATTCGAGCTCAACACCTCTACCGACGAGCCCAACCCCAACCTCATAATGCCCGACTGGAACTACAACGGCATACAGCCCGACTCATCGGTCAACAACTCAGCCACCGGCACCTCGTTTGTTCAGTTGCTGCACGATGCCGGCTACCACACAATACATGTAGGCAAAGCACACTTCGGAGCCACACACACACCGGCTGAAAATCCGCTCAATTATGGTTTCGACGTCAACATAGCCGGCCATGCAGGCGGAGGCCCCGCATCCTATCTGGGCGAGCGCTGCTTCGGCTATAACCCCGACGGCACCAAATGGCATGAGAAATTCGCTGTGCCGGGGCTTGAGAAATACTGGCAGACCGACACCTTCCTCACCGAAGCGCTGACTCTCGAAGCCATCAATGCGCTCGACTCGGCCCGCACTCTCTCACAACCTTTCTACCTCTATCTCGCCCACTACGCCATACACGTTCCTCTCGACAAAGACTCCCGTTTCTACGACCGGTACCGCAGCGAGGGTCTCGACGACACCGAAGCCCGCTATGCGGCTCTCATCGAGGGTATGGATAAGAGTCTCGGCGATATACTCGACTATCTCACCGAACACGACATGCTCCGGAACACCATCGTGATTTTTATGAGCGACAACGGCGGCGTATGCTATCAGGGCTCACGCGGCGAAGTACCCGGAGGACGGCACAACGCACCGCTCCGCGGAGGCAAGGGATCGGTTTACGAGGGGGGCACACGCGAGCCCATGATTGTGTATTGGCCGGGACACACTACGCCAGGCACCACGGTCAACGATTACCTCATTATCGAAGACTTCTTCCCCTCGATACTCGAAATGGCCGGAATCGACAACTACAGCGTGCCTCAGACTGTCGACGGTAAAAGTTTCGTTCCTCTCATCAACAGTTCTTCCGACACCGTCACACAGACGCGCGCACTTGTCTGGAACACACCACACACATGGCTTCCGGTGAGCTTCGAGCAGCACGGTCAGGGCTATGGCCAGACCTGCGCCATACGCCGCGGCGACTACAAACTTGTCTACTTTTATTCCGACGGTAAGAAAGAGCTCTATAACCTTGCCGATGATATCGGCGAAAATCACAACCTTGCTTCGGCTATGCCCGATATGGTCGGCGAACTGAGCCGCATGCTTGGCCAATATCTGCGGTCGGTCGACGCTCAGCGCCCCTCATTCCGTGATACGATGAAGCCGTGTCCGTGGCCCGACGAGCCCTGGCCACAACGCTGATCAGACTGCGTTAGCCTTATACGAAATCAGGTATTTCACCCCCTTGGGGGCGGCGGGATGCTGCGCACACTCTTCAAAGCGTCCGTCAGATTGGCGGTACTGCTCGGTGAGATGAAAATGGCAAAGTCCTATACCGCAATCTATCATTGCGAGCTTCGACTTGTCAACATAATAGAAGTGCACTGTATCGCCCTCCACCACCGCGCGCCAGGGTTGCGAGTTGGTCGACGAAGGTGCCAGGCGCATCATCTCAAGCGACTCTCCGAAACGGCTCTCGCTCGACAATGGGGTTGAGAAATCGCTTTCGAAAAAAAGTTTTCCGAAGGGCTTTCGCCTGTCTGATCCCACCACCGAACGCGAAACTCTCTCAAACAGGCTGCGCTCCTTTGCAGCAACTCCCACCGGGCTCACTATCTGCAAAGAGAGCCCATCGGGCCAGCGCACCCCCTCTTCAAACACTGTCTGCTTGAAGGTGGCGGCAATCCAGCATGTGCCCAACCCCATCTGCCACGCCTTGAGCACCACCTGCTCGAACCGGTATCCGGCCGTGAGTTCAGAGCATCGGTCACCTTTGGCGAAAGCTACCAGAAAATAATCGGAGGCTCCCTTTATCATACCATACGTAGAGGGTTTGTAGCCCGCGGCCACATTAAAAAGACGCAACCTTATGGCCACACGGCCCCCGAAAGGACTTTGAGCCGAAGCCACACACCCGGTCAGCAGTTCAATCTGATTCTGGTCGAGCGGTGCGCGGTTGTACGTCCGCACTGACCGTCTGCTCCTCATTGCCTCAAGTATAGTCATATCCATTATATTATAATTGTGCACCGATACCAAACAATGCGTAGTCGAGCCACGTCGGGTCATCGGGCGATATCAACCGTAACGTTTCAGTCAGCTCTACAGCAGCCTTACGGTCGTTCGACTTGCGTGTGAGCAGCCCGAGCTGCCGGGCCACATTGCCCACATGCACATCAAGCGGAATATACAACTGCGCCGGAGTAATAGCGTCCCACACTCCGAGATCTACAATTCCGTCGTTGCGCACAAGCCAGCGCAAAGCCATATTGAGCCGCTTCAGTGCAGTAGTTTCAAGATTGAGAGGCAGACAGCGATTATCGCCGCAACCGCCGTTGGCCTCGGCAAACTCTCCGTTGAGCACACGGGCCAACGCCCAGGCCGGAGCCTCCTCAGAGCCTATTTTATGAGCGCGGGCAAAATCGTTGAGCGAATCATATCGGCTGTACACCCGGTGCAATCCGCGTAAGAAATGTCGCAGATTGGCGGCAAAAAAAGTGCGGTGTATATTGCCGTCTGGCAAATCCTCGTAAGCACCGTCCATAACATAGGCGTATGGGTCGTGTCCCATAAGGGCGAGCATACGGTCGCATGAGCGGCGTATCATGGCGCGGTTGCCCCACGATATTGACGAACATACTATCGCTGCTATCTCAATATCCTGCAACCGTGTGAACCGGCGCGGAAACTGTACCGGGTCTAAGTCGATAAACTCCGGCGAATTGATACGCGCGGCCTCCTGACGAAGCATCGACACCGTATCGGCATCAGGCATTATTTGACTTTTGCTTATGCTCATGCGACAAAGGTAATAAAAAGGTTGCCTAAAAAAGCAACGAACCTCATAATTGAGATTCGCTGCTCTGTGTAGCCCATAGGAGAATCGAACTCCTCTTTCAAGAATGAAAATCTTGCGTCCTAGCCGATAGACGAATGGGCCGGATATGAAGCGGCCCGGTCGAGCCTGCTTCGTTTGAGAGCCCTTAGGCGAGCTTGTTGACGTAGCGCTGGAGCTTGCTCTTGAGATTCGAAGCCTTATTCTTCGAAATCACTTTCTTGGCGGCAAGCTGATCGAGCATCTTGGTCACCTTCACCAGAGCCTGCTGGGCTTCTGCCTTGTCGGTAAGGCTGCGCACGCGACGCACGGCATTGCGGGCGGTCTTGGCGTAATAGCGGTTGTGGAGGCGACGCACTACTGTCTGACGAATTCTTTTAAGCGATGATTTATGGTTTGCCATTGCTTTTAATTAACTTGTTTAATGTCGTTTATATTATTGGTAGCCCATAGGAGAATCGAACTCCTCTTTCAAGAATGAAAATCTTGCGTCCTAGCCGATAGACGAATGGGCCATGCTTTGTCGGCGCCGAGAGGGCGCAAAAGCGAGTGCAAATATAGTCACTCTTTTGCATTTACACAAGCCTTCTATTTAATTTCTTAATTTTTTCATTAATTTTGTAATTGATGAAGCAGGTTATTCAGATTGTTGTAATACGCAAAATCAAGCATTCCGACTCCCATTCAATACTCCGGGCATACTCCCGGCAGCTCGGGACGGTAGCGTTTGCCGTGCGTGAGGGCAAGACCGCCGAGGCCGGCCGCCGCCGTGCCCTGTCTATGCCTCTTACCGTATTGGAGTGTGTAGCCGTAAAGCGCCAAGGCTCCGAACTGATGTCGATGAGCGAACCGCGGGCCATATTTCAGAGCATAGGCATACGTATGCATCCGGCCAAAAACGCCGTTGCCCTCTTCATGGCCGAAACTCTCGGAGTAGTGCTTCACGACTCTCCGCCCGACGTCCTCCTCTTCGACTTCCTCTGTCGGGCCGTGGAACTGCTCGACACTCTCCCGGCCCACCGAGTCGCCAACTTTCACATCTGCTTCCTGATACATCTGGCCGCCATGCTCGGCATCGCTCCCGACTTCGGCGACTATACCCGCGGACGCGTGTTCGACCTCATCGACGGCCGGTTCCGTTCGTCCGCCCCCCTGCACAGCCAGTTTCTCTCCGCCGCCGATTCGGCCGCTGCCGCGTTGCTCGGGCGCATCACATTCGCCAATATGCACCTATATAAATATACGCGCGCACAACGCAACGAAGTGCTCGACCATATACTCCGATACTACGAGATGCATTATACAGCAATGCGCACCCTCAAGTCGCCCGAGGTACTGCGTCAGTGTTAGGAGTTTGTTATGTTAAAAAAACACAACCCGCAGGCATGCCCTGCACGGAGGTTGTTGTATCTTTGTAATTCATTTATACCGTAACCAAAATGACATTTGAAGACCTTGGCGTAAATCACGACCTGCGCCGCGCTATAGAAGAACTTGGCTTCGAACATCCGATGCCCGTTCAAGAAAAAGTTATACCCCATCTGCTCTCAGAGCCCGGCGACGTGGTGGCCCTCGCCCAGACCGGTACAGGAAAAACGGCCGCTTTCGGCCTCCCGCTGCTCCAGCGAATCGACCCCGACATACATCGCCCGCAGGCCCTGATTCTCTCTCCCACCCGCGAATTGTGTCTGCAGATAGGCAGCGACCTCGCCGACTTCTCTAAATACATACCCGCCGTAAAAGTGCTTCCGGTATACGGAGGCTCGAGTATCGAAAGCCAGATACGTGCCCTGCGCGAAGGCGTCCAGGTCATTGTAGCCACCCCCGGGCGTCTGCTCGACCTCATAAAGCGCGGTGTGGTAAAACTCGACGATGTGCACACCGTGGTGCTCGACGAAGCCGACGAGATGCTCAATATGGGCTTCCTCGACTCTATCGACGACATACTCGCACACGTGCCGCAAGAGCGCAAGATGCTAATGTTCTCGGCCACCATGCCCGACGAGATAGCACGCATAGCCAAGAAATACATGACTGACCCGGTGGAATTCGTGGTAGGCAACCGCAACGAGGGGGCCGACAATGTGCGCCACATATACTACATGGTCAATGCCCGCGACAAATACCTTGCCCTCAAACGCATAGCCGATGACAACCCCAACATCTACGGCATAATATTCTGCCGCACACGCCGCGACACCCAGGAGATTGCCGACAAGCTCATAGCCGACGGCTACAATGCCGACGCCCTCCACGGCGACCTCTCGCAGCAGCAGCGCGACATTGTGATGCGAAAATTCCGCGACCGCGTCATAACCCTCCTTGTAGCCACCGACGTAGCCGCCCGCGGCCTCGATGTCGACGACCTCACACACGTAATCAACTACGGCCTGCCCGACGATACCGCCGTTTATACCCACCGCTCGGGCCGTACCGGCCGCGCCGGCAAAAACGGAACCTCAATAGCCATAATACACTCGCGCGAAAAGGGAAAACTGCGCGAAATCGAAAAGAAGATAGGCAAGACGTTCGAGCGCCGCGACGTGCCCACACCGCAGCACATCATCGAGAAACAGCTTTACAATCTGGCCGACCGCATTGAGCGCGTAAAAGTCGACGACGCCGAGATTGACAAATACCTTCCCGGCGTAAGCCGCAAGCTCGGATGGCTCAGCACCGACGACCTGCTCAAACGCATCCTCTCGCTCGAATTCAACCGTTTGCTCGACTATTACCGCGACGCTCCTCAGATTGATTTCATCGACGAAAAGCCC
>JAGAUN010000004.1 GCA_017620715.1 Muribaculaceae bacterium
CCTCTCGCTATATCACTACCAAGAATCGCAAGAACACCACCGAGCGTCTGGAGTTGAAAAAATACAACCCCATTCTTAAGAAAGTAACCGTACATAAAGAAATCAAATAATAATCACTCGATATGGCAAAGAAAACCGTAGCGTCGCTGCAAAAAGGCGAAGGTCGTACCTATAGCAAAGTGATAAAAATGGTAAAGTCGCCCAAAACCGGCGCTTACACCTTCCAGGAGTCGATGGTTCCCAACGAAGCCATCAAAGACGTGCTCAATAAGTAATCGTCACCTCCCGCCTGTTTCGTCACGACTAAAGACACTCCTCCGCACCGTCGGAGAGAAGAACGATATTTAATCTACCGAATGGCTTGTATCTCGCGATACGGGCCATTCTCATTATTTGTAGATATTTTTTGAAGGAAATGATATGAAGAATAGGCGACAAATATGTAATTTTGTGGCGTAAGTACGCTAACACATAGTCGGGATAACGTTTATGAATGATCTTCGATTCACCAAAATGCATGGTGCGGGCAATGATTATATATACATTGACTGCATGGAATCGACCCCCGACGCACTTCCGCAACTCGCCGTTGAAATGAGCCGTCGCCACTTCTCTGTAGGAGCCGACGGCATTATTTTAATATGCCCCTCAGAGGTTGCCGACCTGCGCATGCGCATATTCAACGCCGACGGCTCGGAAGCGCGCATGTGCGGCAACGCCTCGCGCTGCGTAGGCAAGTATGCCTACGAGCATGGTTTGGTCAGGAAACAGCAAATCTCGCTCGAAACCCTCTCGGGCATCAAATATCTTACTCTCAATATCGACCCGGCGACCGACGAGGTGCCGAGCGTGAGCGTGGATATGGGCCCGGCATCGTTTGTGGCGGCTGCCATCCCGGTCAAATCAACAACGGAAACGCTTATCGAATCCGGCGTGACGGTAGAGGGCGAAGAGCACGCGCTGAAAATCTCAGCCGTATCGATGGGCAACCCGCACGGCGTAATATTCGTAGACCACGAGCCCGATGATTACGAAGTGCTTCACCTCGGGCCCCGGCTCGAATGCCACCCCATATGGCCCGACAGAGCCAACATCGAATTTTGCCGGGTAATTGACCGGCACACGCTCCACGTACGTGTGTGGGAGAGAGGCAGCGGCGAGACCTGGGCCTGCGGCACCGGAGCATGCGCCTCAGCTGCCGTGGCTGTGGCTACCGGCCGCTGCGACTTCCCGGTCAAAGTAGAGCTGCGCGGCGGCACGCTCCACATCAATCGCTCGCCGCAAGGCCACATAATTATGGAAGGGCCCGCGGTGGAGGTTTACAGCGGCACGTACAAAATCTCAAATCTCAAGTAACTACACACTTTCAACGTCACCGGCAATATGTTTGAAATCAACCGCTACTACACCGAGCTTCCGAAATCGTACTTATTCTCACGAATAGCCAAGACAGTGGCCGATTTCAAAAGCAAGCATCCCGATGCCCGCATCATAAGCATGGGCATAGGCGATGTGACTCGCCCCATAGCACCCGCCGCAATTGCAGGTATGACGGAAGCCGTTAAGGCAATGGCGTCGGCCGACAGCTTCGTAGGCTACGGCCCCGAGCAGGGGCATGCGTTTCTGCGCTCGGCCATAGCAGAGACCGACTTCAGCAGTCGCGGCATAGATATTGCCGATGATGAGATATTCATATCCGACGGGGCCAAATCAGATATCGGCAACTTTACCGATATACTCGACAGCCGAATCAAAGTAGCGGTAACCGACCCGGTGTATCCTGTATACGTCGACTCCAACGTGATGGCCGGCCGCGGCGGCCACCTTCTGCCCGATGGCCGCTGGAGCGGCATCAGCTACATGCCCTGCACCGAGAGCAACGGTTTCGTGCCCGAACTGCCCCGCACCGCGCCCGATGTGATATATCTCTGCTACCCCAACAACCCTACCGGCACCGCGCTCACACGCCACCAATTGGGTATGTTCGTAGACTACGCACGCCGCCATGGCGCGCTCATACTCTTCGATGCAGCCTACGAGGCCTACATAGAGAGTGCCGATGTGCCCCATTCCATTTATGAGATAGAGGGCGCAAAGGAGTGCGCGGTAGAGTTCCGCAGTTTTTCAAAGACAGCCGGATTTACCGGATTGCGCTTAGGCTACACCGTGGTTCCGAAAGAGCTCTACGGTCTGGGGGCCGACGGTAGCCGGGTTCCGTTGCGGCAGCTCTGGCTGCGCCGGCAGACCACCAAATTCAACGGCGCGTCATACGTGATACAATGCGGAGCGGCCAGTCTGTACACCCCCGAAGGACGCGAGCAGATACAACAGACCATACAATATTACAAAACCAACGCATCGGTACTCCGGGAGGCATTGCAGCAGGCAGGCCTGACGGTATACGGAGGCGTGGATTCGCCATACATCTGGGCTAAATCGCCCGCGGGCTACGGTTCCGAACAGTTTTTCAACCTGCTGCTCGAGCGCTGTCACTTAGTCACCACACCCGGCAACGGCTTCGGCCCGTCGGGCGAGGGATTTGTGCGTCTCACTGCATTCTCCTCGCATCAGGCCACGCGCGAAGCCGTTTCGCGTCTCAGCAACCTCCTATAGCATCACTATCAGTTTCAGAGAAATAAAGTCACACCCCACAAACCAGCATATTATCACAATGTCGTCACTCCGATTCAATGCCATCGACAAAGCATCGCTCCACAAAGCCATAGCGATAGATTTACCCGACCAGCGCCCCGACCAATATTACGGCTGCTACGTGTTCAACCGGCAGAAGATGCGCCAGTATCTGCCCGCACCCACCTACGACGCCCTTATCGATGCCATCGACAACAAAAAGACTCTTTCGAGGGAGATTGCCGACAGCGTGGCCGAGGGCATGAAGCGCTGGGCTATAGACAATGGCGCCCGACATTACACCCACTGGTTTCACCCTCTCACCGACGGCACAGCCGAGAAGCACGACGCATTCATACAGCACGGCGCCGACGGCACCATAGTGGAGGAATTTACAGGCAAACTGCTTGTGCAGCAGGAGCCCGACGCATCGAGTTTCCCAAACGGCGGCATCCGCAACACCTTCGAGGCGCGTGGCTACTCGGCATGGGATATATCGTCGCCTGCATTTATTCTCGACAAGACCCTCTGTATTCCCACCATTTTCATCAGTTATACAGGCGAATCGCTCGACTATAAGACTCCCCTGCTCAGAGCGCTCAACAGTGTCGACAAAGCGGCAGCAGGTGTGGCACGCTACTTCGACCCCAAAGTGAAGCACGTACACTCCTATCTCGGATGGGAACAGGAATATTTCCTGGTAGACGAGGCGCTTTACAGCGCGCGCCCCGACCTTGTGCTCACCGGGCGCACCCTCATGGGACATGAGAGTGCAAAAAACCAACAGCTCGAAGACCATTACTTCGGAGCCATACCGTCGCGCGTCGAGGCATTCATGCTCGACCTGGAGACGGAGTGCCACAAGCTCGGCATACCCGCCAAAACACGTCACAACGAAGTGGCACCCAACCAGTTCGAGCTCGCGCCTATCTTCGAGGAGACCAATCTTGCCAACGATCACAACCTGCTTCTAATGTCGCTCATGCACGAGGTGGCCCGACGCCATAATTTCCGCGTGCTGCTTCACGAAAAACCTTTTGCCGGCATCAACGGCTCTGGCAAGCACAACAACTGGAGTCTGGGCACCGACCGCGGCGTCCTTCTCTTTGCCCCCGGCAAAACCGCTACCGATAATCTGCAGTTCATAACCTTCATAACCAATGTTATGGCGGCAGTGCATCGCCACAATGCGCTGCTCAAAGCTTCTATTGCATCGGCTACCAATGCACATCGCCTCGGAGCCAACGAGGCTCCGCCGGCCATCATCTCTATATTTCTGGGGTCGTATCTGCGCAATGTACTCGAACGTATCGAAACCAACGACACTGAAGCATGGCTTAATTTTTCCGACAAGAAAGGGATGCGCCTCGACGTTGACCAGATTCCGGAGATACTCGTCGACAACACCGACCGCAACCGAACATCGCCGTTTGCGTTCACCGGCAATCGCTTCGAGTTCCGCGCCGTAGGCTCGTCGGCCAACTGTGCTTCGGCCATGATTGCGCTCAATGCCGCCGTAGCCGACCAGCTCAATCAGTTCAAAGCCGATGTAGATGCGCGGTTGGAAGCCGGCGAAAGTCTCAACCAGGCGTTGCTCGCCGAGATTCGTTCTCTGCTCGCGCAATGCAAAGATATCAACTTCGACGGCAACGGATATTCCGACGAGTGGAAAGAGGAAGCTGCGCGCCGGGGTCTCGACTGCGAAATATCGGTACCGCGCATGTTCGACGCCTACTTGCAGCCGTCGTCGGTAGAGATGTTCGGGCGCACCGGAGTGCTGAGCAAGGTAGAGTTGCGCGCCCGCAACGAGGTGAAGTGGGAAGTCTACACCAAGAAGGTACAGATTGAAGCACGCGTGCTCGGAGACCTCGCCGTAAACCACATAATACCCGTTGCCGTACGCTATCGCAACATTCTTGCCGACAATGTATTGAAACTACGCGCACTGTTCCCGGGCAAGAAGGGCGAAGAACTCACTACGGCCGACACCGAAACCATCGAACGCATCTCAACCCATACGGCCACCATCAACGAGCAGGCCGAGCTCATGGTTGAAGCGCGCAAAAAAGCCAACCGCATAGTCGATGAACGGGAGAAAGCAATAGCCTATCACGACACCGTGATTCCGCCAATGGAGGTAATCAGATACCATATAGACAAACTTGAAGGCATGGTTGACGACCGCATGTGGCCGCTGCCCAAGTATCGTGAACTCCTCTTTATACGATAATCAGCTGAGAGCCGCGTCGACTATCAGATCGAGCATCAAGGCATCTACACCTTTTGAGAGAAGCACTTCGCGGTCGGCGTCAATCATCTCCGTCAGATCTGCATCGGCCGATGCCCGGCGATAACGCTCTACCGCTTCGCCATACTCTTTACGCGCCATGGCCACATGGCCGCTGTTGAGCCAATCGGCAGCAGTGGCCTGAGCGCTCAGCTTCCGATAAAGTTCCTCGGCCTTGACAAAATCATCTTCAAGAAAAGCGCACCAGGCAAGCGGGCGTATATATTTGGCATCGTCGCTATTGCTCAGATAGTGAGCCTTGTAATAACTTGCCATGGCATCCTTCACTCTGCCCAACGAAAGCAGGCAGTGACCCATCGACAAAGAATTAGCTACCGAGTCAGGCTCTACGGCCCCCACTTTGGTATAATAGTCGAGAGCCTGCTGGTTGAGCCCGAGCTTGCGGCTGCAGATGGCTATCCGTTTTATAGTCCACAGACTGTCGGGCGCTATTATTTCGCTCTTGCGGTAGAAATCGAGCGCCTTTTGATATTCGCCGGCCGATTGATAGCAATAGCCTATCTTCTGGAAAAGATCGCTGCGGGGCATCGTTCCCTCCGACACATCGGCGGCAAGCATTTCAAATAGCGGGAGCGCCTCTTTGTAATACCCTTTGCGGAAATAGAATTCACCCATTGGCTCAAGTGCGCCGGCCACTTTCACGTAGTCAATAAGAGCCGGTACGGCGGCAAGGGTTATGCCCGAATCGGCAAACGGGTTTGAAAACTCACCTTTTCGGCGATAGAGATTAAAGAAACGGTAGGCATCATGTATGTCGCCGTCGAGCCTGCGGGAGCGGCTTAACAATTCAGGGTGAAGCTCCGACGACAGCATCTCCTCAAACTGAGCATCCTGCATATTGAGCTGCTCTGCCATTGCTCTGCGGTTCTCGGAGGGCACACGGTCAAGCGAAAGAATAAGCGAAAATTTGTCGCCGTGGCAAATGCCGGGTATATTTTCGAGAATCGACGCCAACGAGCTCATTTCCGTACCCAAAGCCGAAGTAACAGCCGAATGCGAAGCCTCGAACGGTGTGAACCACGCTGCGGGATCTTTAAAAAACGGAAATCCTTTAAGATTGGCGAAAGTACCCATCATCACATCGGCACCCTCGGCCTGCAAGTCACTGAAGGCGCGAAGTTTGGCACCGAGGCCGCTCTTCTCTATTATCTCCTCCCACTCGGGATTGAATTCAGAGGCATCATCAAGCGAAATAGACGTTATGTCGGCTCCGCTCTTATCCATGCCCTTCATCAGGTCGGGGCGTAGCTTCATCATCTCCGGAATAATCTCGTCGCGCAACGTCGACGATACGCGTTGCGTGTCGCGCGTACGAGCCAACGACAGGCAGGCCGATTT
This sequence comes from Muribaculaceae bacterium, assembly GCA_017620715.1. Taxonomy (GTDB): domain Bacteria; phylum Bacteroidota; class Bacteroidia; order Bacteroidales; family Muribaculaceae; genus Paramuribaculum. The sequence goes on from JAGAUN010000004.1 coordinate 6,278, forward strand.
CAGATCGTCGACCCATGTAGCTTTGCTTTCGGCAATGGTTGACAGCACATTGCGGATGGGCGAGGCCGGATGCAGCCTGTGGCGCGAGGCCCACAGTGCTATCATCAGGCTCGCCAGAGCGCGCATCTCAACTGCGCCGGTAGCTGTCATATACACCATCGCCAATGTGGTGAGGCGCAGTTCGTCGTGAAACTCTATATTTCCAAGCATCAATGCCGAGAGCATCATCTCCTTAAGAGCCGAAGGCAAAGAATTGGATGAAAACGCCGCGAGCAACGCCTCAGCCGATGAGGGCGACAATGGGTACATAGTCCAGATTATGCCGAATATACGGTTGGCCAGAGCATCGAGTTCGGCACGCATCTTGGCAACCGAATCGGCCGGATTATTGCCCATCTGAGCCATACTCATACGCGCGTATTGCTTACGGTAAGCTTCAATCAGGCCATCCAGAGAGGAGTCGGGCTGCAGTGCCTCTACCCTTATAGTCGAGTAATAGAGGCCGGGTGCATTGTCTATAAACGATTTACGTATGGCCGTGTCGGCCATACGCAAAATATCGGCACTAATACCTGAGGCGAACGCCTCTCTTTGGGGGTCGGCCGCGCCACTCACTGCAAAGCGGCGCATCATCAAATAGTTATCCTTTAATCTCTCTATTGCTGAGGCATCATCCCACGTAAGTTTGACCGTGGCGGCAAGGGTCTGCAAGAGTTCAAAGGCGAGCGAGAAGCGCCGGCGCGACACAGCCTCGGCAATCCGGGTGTATAGTGAAGATATTGCTGATTTCATAACTTGGTAAATATACGCTTTAATACGTGATGATTAAACAAAAGTTATGCCAAACTTGCTATCTTTGTGCAAATTTTTTTGAGCTGATGAATCTCGACGACTCCCAATGGGCCTGGATAATGCAAAATCTGCATGCCGATACCGCTGCGCTAAGGCTGCGGCGCGATGCGCGCATACCCTCATTGGCCATAGAGCAGATTGAGGCGCGCCAAAGTGCATCGGCAAAGCTGAGCGACACGCTGGCCCGCAGCGAACACTTCCTATTCCCATACGCATTGTTGGCTCAGCAATGCACATCCGATGCCATTGCCCGCTATCACGCCACGCTTGTAGCCGAAAGCGAGCACAGGATTCTCGACATGACCGGAGGACTGGGTATCGATGCCTTCCATATAGCTTCGGCTCCGGGAAAGCAATTGCACCTGTGCGAAATTGACCCTGCGGCAGCATCAGCGCTGAGTATAAATGCTCGCTCACTGAATCTCAACAACATAGATATTACTCACGGCGACTCGGTCGACTATCTGCAATCGCTTCCCGACAACTCCTTCGATTTGATTTTTATAGACCCGGCAAGGAGGCAGTCGACTCACGGAAAAAGGCTTCGCTCGTTGAGCGACTGTTCGCCCGATGTGGTGGCTATATGGCCTCAAATGCTTCGCGTTGCACCGCGCATTATTGTGAAAGCATCGCCAATGCTCGATATCACTGCCACACAGCAATTGCTTCCCTGTATGCAATCACTCACGGCCGTGGGCCACAAACGTTCGGTATCGGAATTGGTACTGGAACTGCGCCGGGAAGTCGACGAATCACAGCGTGCCGTAAAAGCTATGACCCTCGACAATCGGGGCGACATACTCTCGGCCGTCGATTTCAGCTGGGCGCCGGCGCCCCACGCCTCTGCCTCGCAATATGCACACGTCGAGAAGGGAATGATATGGATTGAGCCGTTTGCGCCTCTTATGAAAGTCGGCCGCTTCGATGAGCTGGGCCGGCTGTACGACCTGCCCGGGTTGAGCCGCAACGCACATATATACCTTGCATCAGACCCTGCATCGGCCACTTCATTTCCGGGCATAACCTATCAGGTAGAGCGGGTGGTTGATGCCAACAAAAAAAACTTCAAGCGTATTGGAGCCGAATATGCATCGCATGGCGCCGATGTGGCTGTACGTGATTACCCATTAGCGGCTGAAGCTCTCAGAAGCCTTATGGGAATATCGCGCGGCGGCTCTACACGCATTGTGGCGTGCAAAGATTCTGCGAGCCGCAAACTGCTTGTAATTCTAAGAGCCAGCTCTTAAGCCGATATTATTTTTGGAAGAGACGGGCCATTGAGCGCTTATCGTCGCGCTCCTTAATAGACTGCCGCTTATCGTACTCTTTCTTGCCCCGGCCTATGCCGATAACCATTTTGGCAAGGCCACGTTCGTTGATAAACACCTTCAGTGGCACAATCGTTACCCCCGGCTCCTGAAACGCCTTCTGGAGTTTGGCAATCTCTCGTTTGTTTAAGAGCAGTTTGCGGTCGCGGCGGGCCTCGTGATTATTGTATGTACCGTAGAAATACTCCGAGATATACATATTTTTCACCCACACGCCCAACGCAGGCCGCGGAGTCACATAGCAGAAGGTATCGACAAGTCCCGCTTTACCTGTGCGCAACGCCTTTATCTCTGTGCCTGTAAGCACTATTCCGGCTGTAAAAGTCTCCGAGATAGCGTAGTCAAACGTTGCTCGGCGGTTTTTTATATTTATATCTGTATGTCGGGTATTCGAGGCCATGGATTCAGACAGCGGGCAGAAGCAGGTTAAACAATGCCTGTATCAGGTATGCAGGCAGTATCAGCGAAAAGATTATCAGCATGATGAAGGTGCCTACTCCGTTGAAGCTCACGCTCATATAGTGCAAACCACGCCATAACACGTAGAGAGCATACACCGGCATCATGTAGAGCACCGAAAAGGTCATTGGCATACAATTGATTATAAGCGTAATGAGCGCTATCATGCCGGTGCCGTAGGTAATGAAGGTCATGCACTTGGTATCGTTGTAGCCGCCATCAACGCAGGTAGGCAGATAGAGCGTAAATACAAACGAGGCAATATAGTATGTGGCTATGAGCTTCAACAAATCAACGAGCGAACGCTCAACCCATATCCACCACGACACATCGGTGTGATAGGCCCACTGCAACATTCCGGCAGCCGCAGCCAAAAGCACAAGTGGCAGAAAACCGGTACGAAACAGCACAGCCGGGTCAAACCCGTCGGCCGACACATCCTCCCATCCCTTCTTAGGTGAGAGCATGAGCTGCAGCATGTCGCGTATGTAAAGCAGGAAGTCCTTCATCGTAGGATGCAAAGTTAATCACTTTTGCGGCAATATCACGACATAATACAAAAAAATGCTCATGAGAAATTGAAAGTGATATTTCTTTTTTTACCTTTGTAGTGACTATAGACGGCGCTGCGCAGTGTAGTACCGCATTAATTATGTAAAATACCTATACCCAAGAGTATATGCCCAAAATATCACAGCGCGGACAATCAATGCCCGCCTCCCCAATCCGCAAACTTGTGCCTCTGGCTACCAAAGCCGAGGAGCGTGGCGTAAAGGTTATTCGCCTCAATATTGGTCAGCCCGATCTTCCCACCCCACAGGAGGGTCTTGATGCCTTACGCAGCATCGACCGCAAGGTGCTCGAATACAGTCCGTCGGAAGGACTGCTTTCACTGCGCAAACGCCTTGTCGACTATTATCGCCGGTTTAAAATCAACGTTGACGTCGACGATATTATAGTAACAACAGGTGGCTCCGAGGCAGTGCTTTTTGCCTTTATGGCCTGCCTCGATCCGGGCGACGAGATTATTGTGCCCGAGCCGGCTTACGCCAACTACATGGCCTTTGCCATATCAGCCGGTGCCAAGATTGTCACCATCCCCTCATCAATCGACGAAGGGTTCGCACTGCCGCCGATACAGAAATTCGAGGAGCTGATTACACCCCGAACCAAAGGCATACTCATCTGCAATCCCAATAACCCCACCGGCTATCTCTACACCCGAAAGGAGATGGATCTGATACGCGATATCGTAAAGAAATACGACCTCTTCCTGTTTTCCGACGAAGTGTATCGCGAATACTGCTATACCGGCGCGCCTTACATCTCGGCATTCCACCTGCCCGGCATCGAAGACCAGGTAGTGCTTATCGACTCGGTTTCGAAGCGATACAGCGAGTGCGGCATTCGTATCGGCGCACTTATCACCAAGCATAAGCAGCTCAAAGAAAACGTAATGAAGTTTTGCCAGGCTCGTCTCAGCCCGCCCCTGTTGGGCCAGATTGTAGCCGAGGCCTCTATTGGTGCGAGCGACGACTATATGCTCATGACATACAACGAGTATGTGGAGCGCCGCAAATTCTTGATTGACGGACTCAACAAGATACCTGGCTGCTACACTCCCATACCGATGGGTGCTTTTTATACGGTCGTAAGCCTCCCTGTTGACGACGCCGATAAGTTCTGCCGCTGGTGCCTTGAGGAGTTCAGCTATCAGGGCGCCACTATATTCATGGCTCCGGCTTCCGGCTTCTACACCACTCCGGGCATGGGGCGTAATGAGGTGCGCGTAGCCTATGTGCTCAATCGCGACGACCTGGCACAGGCTCTCGAAGTTCTGGCACAAGCACTCAAAGCATATCCCGGCAGAGTGGAATGAGCCGTAATCTACGGCAATCGGCTGCCTGGTATCTTTGCCGCAAACTGAGCATGCGTCCCAGCGATGGCCGTGGCCTTCCCCCCGGAGTCGTCACCGCCATAGCCGGTGTGGCGCTCTCGGTAGCCATCATGCTCACATCGATGGCTGTAGTGTACGGATTCAAATACAGTATCGTTAAGAAACTTACCGGGTTCCATGCCCAAATCACACTCACCGCACCGGAAACCGCCGACACCGGCATGACCGAGGGACTGCGCCTCACTGACTCCCTCACCTCATTGATTTCCGATGTGTGCGGCCCCGGGCACACAGCCAATCTGGTGCTCATGCAACCCGCCGTACTCAAAACCGACTCTGCCTTTCAGGGACTGATGCTCAAAGGCATCGAATACCATCCCTCGGCATGGCAGTTTGTTGAGCAGAATCTTGTGGCAGGTCGCATACCCGAGCCTACCGATTCAACCTTCAACGAGGTGGTGTTGTCATCCGCCACAGCACGGGCTCTATCTGTGAAGGAAGGCGACCGCATCATGGCACATTTTATTGAAAACGAATCACTCCGTTCGCGCCGTCTTGACATCACCGGCATCTACGATTCCCATTTCGGCGATTACGATGCCGCCATTGCCTTCACGCCCATTTCCATGCTCCAGCGGCTCAACAAGGTTGACTCTATTACCGGCACATCAATTGAATTACGTGGCCTTGACGCCGACCAAATAGATGCTGCCGCGCGCAATATTACTGCCGAGCTGTTCAATGTCTCGATTGAAAATAGCAGCAACCCCATGTACTATACCGTAGGTACGCTGCGCGACAAGTGCGGTCTTTATATCAATTGGCTCGATTTGCTCGACACCAATGTTGTGGTGATAGTAATACTCATGGCACTCGTGGCCGCATCCACACTCATCTCATCGTTATTCATCATAATATTGCAGAGAGTCAACACCATAGGACTTCTCAAAGCGCTCGGCGCCACCGACTCGCTCATACGCCGTACATTCATACTCATGTCGCAGCGATTGGTCGTGTCAGGTCTGCTGATAGGCAACGCACTCGCATTGCTGTTTATATTCGTGCAAGACAAATTTCACCTTCTTCCTCTCGACCCGGAATCGTATTACCTCAACTATGTGCCGGTGAAGCTGTCAGTTACAGCATGGTTGGCAGTCAACATCGGTGCGGTTGTAATATCAGCTCTCATACTCATTCTGCCATCGCACATCATAGCTAAAATCAGCCCTGCCAAATCAATCAGGTATGAGTAACAAACCTTTTTTGGCACATTTTTTGTTTAAGTATTGATTCCTTGAAATTCGTTTTAAGAATAATTTGTTAAATTTGTCACCTATTTCCACCCATTCACACATGTCAGAAACATCTACCGGTA
>JAGAUN010000029.1 GCA_017620715.1 Muribaculaceae bacterium
CGAACGGCGCCATATAGAGGGCGATGCCGCCGCAGTGATAGCAAGGATGGACGAGAATGTGCCGGTTTATACCGGAGAGCGCGAACTGCTTGAAAGCATTACGGGATACCGGCTTACACGGGGGGTGCTATGCGCTATGCGGCGACCCGCAGAGGCCGAAGCATCGGTGATATGTAGTGATGCACGGCGCGTGGTAGTGCTCGACGGCGTGTGCGACACCACCAATATCGGCGCCATATTCCGTTCGGCAGCCGCGCTGGGTATCGATGCCCTGCTGCTTACCCGCACCACCTGCGACCCTTACAACAGGCGTGCGGTGCGTGTGTCAATGGGTACGGTTTTTCAGATTCCGTGGGCCCGAATCGACGATGCTGTCGACGATACCAAAGGTCTCGGTTTCGTTACCGCAGCTCTTGCACTCACGCCGCAATCGTTGCCTATCACCGATTTGCGAATAGCGCGCGAACCGAAGCTGGCGCTTATACTCGGCACCGAGGGCGACGGCCTGTCGACAAACGTGATATCGCGTGCCGACTACAATCTTGTGATTCCGATGCATCGGGGAGTTGACTCGCTCAATGTTGCCGCCGCTTCGGCCGTGGCGTTCTGGATCAGCTCTTGCCGCGACTGCGATTGCTGACGGCTGAGTCTTGGGCTCGTTCCATCGCCTCTTGGGTAGGCTCGTATTCGGGCGTCCATTTCAACCGCTCGCTGCGAGCCGGTGCGTTTGCAATTTGAAACTAATTGATTATCTTTACCACAAAATCATTGATATGAAATTGCTTTACAATATTGCATTGATGTGCATAGCGGCAGCGGGATGCGCATGCTCCGGCTCTTCGTCTGACGAACCGTCGGTAAATCCACCTGAGGCCGCGTCTAAATGGCATCTGATTTGGCAGGATGATTTCGCCGGCGATGCTCTCGATGAAAGTGTGTGGAGCCGAATACCTCAGGGCTCGCCCGACTGGCAGAAATTTCAGAGCACCGACCCGCGCTGCCTCGAAATACGCGACGGCAAACTGCTGCTCAAGGCGATAGTCAATGCTGACAACCCCGACGATTCGCGCCCGTATATATGTGGCGGAATTTGGACTTCGGGCAAGAAACGTTTTGCCCCCGGCAGCATCAAGGTGCGCGCGCGTGTGGGCAACGGCGCCCAGGGAGCATGGCCCGCTATATGGATGATGCCTTTCGCGCCCGTCGACCCGTGGCCCACGTGCGGCGAAATTGACATAATGGAGCGTCTCAATCACGAGACCACCTTCTATCAGACCCTCCACAGCAACTATACATATAATCTCGGTATAACCGACGACCCTGTGAACTCCATGCGAACGGAGCTCGACCCGATGGCATATCACGAGTTTGAGGTGCAGATATGGACTGACCGTGTTGACTTCTACATCGACGGGCGTCGCACTCTGCGCTACCCGAAAAAGAACGATGGCGCCCAGGGGCAGTTTCCCTATTTCACGGAATGGGATCTGCGCCTTGATATGCAGCTTGGAGGCTCGTGGGTTGGCTCGGTCGATGCCTCGCAACTCCCTGTTGAAATGGAAATAGACTGGGTGAAATATTATCAATATTATTGAGGCGGTTGCAGATACTGAGCAGATTTCTTATTTTTGTGACAAATTGAGACACGCTATATGAATAAACGTCAATCCCGTCTGTCGCTCATAGTAAAATTGCTCCTCAACCACAACATAGGCTCACAGGAAGAGCTTATGGCCCTTCTGGAGGCTAACGGGTGCATTGTGACGCAGGCTACACTGTCGCGCGACCTCAAGACATTGCGCACGTCGAAAGTGGCTACAGAACTGGGCGGTTACCGCTACGAGATAGCTGCCAACGGCACCGCTGCCGATGAGATAGCCGCTCAGGCTATGGATACGGTGCGCCGTGCATCGATACTGTCGGTGGCTTACAGCGCTCCAATAGTGGTGATAAAGACCCGCAACGGATATGCCGGCGGCGTGGCTTACGATATAGACGATATCGAGTCGCCCGACATACTCGGTACCATTGCAGGCGCCGACACGGTGTTTGTGACATTAGCTCCCGGCATCACAGCCATGCAGGCATATACCTTGCTGCGCGAGATACTGCCCGCGCCGATTATCGAGGCGGCATGCAAGCAGCCGGAGCAGTAGGCATTCCTTGAAAATCCTTAATTTACAACCCAATACCATATCTTATTTCTATAGTATACGATTATGATACGAGCAGCTGTAACAGGCGGGTCAACCCCCTTGGCCGGCGAAGTGATAAAGATACTTATAAATCATCCCGACGTGGAGATTTCGTGGATACACGACACGGAATGGGAGGGTGCGCCCGTATCGGAGATTCACAAAGGGCTCCGCGGTGATACCTACATGCGCTTTTCGTCTGACGCTCCCATGGATGATGTCGACGTGCTCTTTCTGTGCGACGACCACAACGGACAAAATACACGTTTCCTTGCCGCCAATCCTCCGCGCGACAACGCCAAGGTAATAGATCTGAGTGGAGAATTTCTCGGCGATGCCACGTTTGCCGATGGCGACAAGTGGATATTCGGCTTGCCCGAACTCTGCCGCAAACCTCTGGTGCGCGGCGGCCAGCGCAGTTCAATCCCGGGAGCGCTCACATCGGTGGTGCTTCTCTCGCTGCTGCCTCTTGCCAAGGAGCAGGCTCTCGTTGACGGCGATATACATGTCACTGCCGTGGTGGCCGAAGAGGAGGCTGACCCCGGCGAGGCTATAGCGCTGATTGACCTTGAGGAGGCCGACCATATAGTGCGTGCCGTTAAATCACTGCAGCCCGATTTCGACAAGACGCTTACCTTTATGGTGATAAACGGCGGCTGGCATCGTGGTATATCGGTGAGTACGCACTTCAAATGCTCTCTGAGCGAGGGTGCTTTGCGCAAAATATATGAAGAGTATTACAGTGACCACGGATTTACATTCATATCCGATTCGCTGCCTACGCTCAATGAAGTGGCCGGTACCAACAAGACTATTATAAATGTACAGAAGGTGGCCGACCGCGCCGTGATATCGGCTACTGCCGACAATCTCACCAAGGGCGGAGGCGGCAATGCCGTGCACAATATGAATTTGCTTTTTGGTCTTAGCGAGCGTGTAGGTCTCGCCCTTAAGGCCCAGAGCTGATATATTCCGTGAATACTGTCGAGGCCGCCATGCGTAACATTGCATAGCGGCCTCGGCTGTTTCCGATAAAGTTAATTGAGTATTTCTAAACTTAATTGAGTATTACCGCGGCGGCGCTTGAGGCTATAGGCGCTGCAATGTAGCAGCGTGCAAACTGACGCAGAAAGTCAATGGTGGTCTGTCGCGGCTCGGCAAAGTTGGTTACATGGTCGCATTCGGAGGGAATGGATGTGTGTTTGTCGGAAGATGTGGGTCGGGGAGTAGAAGTTTCAATCATAGGCAGCAGAGTGAATCGTTGGTGAGGGTGTGATGAAGTGTGGTATTAGCACGGGTTGGGGTGATTATGGAGCGCGTGCCTGTCGCCTCGCTGTGCTTTGGCGGCTGTATATCAATAACGCTCATGTGATGAGAATATTATACTGCCAATGGCTTTTTTCGGAATAATCAGGTGCGAAAATAATGTTAAATAGCGCAAAGTGTATACCATAAGGTTGCTTATTTGCTGATAATTTGCTAATTTTGCAACACTTTTTCGCGTGAAAAAGGCTTGTGTTAAGGCGCATGCCCCGTGTGAATGGCGAAATTTTACATCAATACTCAACAAACCAATTGCCTATCGATCCACTGCTACTCTAACCAATTATTAGTCAGACAGTGACCAAGACAACTAAGACAATTCTATCTGCGCTTACCGACGAGCAGCTCGTTGCGGCATACGCCAATGGCGACAATCAGGCCTTTGATACCCTGCTGTTGCGTCATAAGTGTAGGATATACAGCTATATTCTTTCGGTGGTGAAAAATGCCGATGTGGCCAATGACCTTTTTCAGGAGACCTTTATGAAGGCTATCACCACAATCAAGCAAGGACGCTACGCCGAGTCGGGCAAATTTTTCGCCTGGATATCACGTATTGCCCACAATCTTATCATTGACTATTACCGTCAGGAAAAGAGTGAGAATACGGTTTCGGCCGATGATGCCGCTTCGTTCGACATTCTTAACCGTCGTGACCTCTGTGATATCAATATCGAGGATTCAATGGTGCGCGAGCAGATAAGTGAGGATGTGCGCCGTCTCATCGAAGCTCTTCCCGAGAGTCAGCGCGAGGTGCTCAAGATGCGTTACTATAAGGATATGTCGTTTAAGGAGATATCCGATCAGACCAATGTGAGCATCAACACCGCTTTGGGCCGTATGCGTTATGCCATAATGAACATGCGCCGCATAGCCCAGGACAACAATATAGCTCTTTCGCTCTGATAAGCGCCATGATACACGATCAGCACCATTATCACACACTCATAGAGGAGGCTATACATCAGTATCGCATGCCGCAGCAGCCGGCCGGTCTCTACGACCCCGTGCGTTATGCCATGGATTGCGGTGGCAAACGTATGCGCCCCATACTATGTATGGCCATGTGCGAGGCTCTTGGCGGCAAAGCTCAAGATGCCATCAACCAGGCACTTGCCATAGAGATGTTCCACAATTTCACTCTTCTTCACGACGATGTGATGGATAGTGCCGATATGCGTCGCGGACGCCCTACGGTGCATGTGCGCTGGGACGACCGTACCGCCATTCTCTCGGGCGACGCAATGCTGTCGATGGCCACCGAGCTGGTCAACGAAGGCGTTGATGCCTCTACGGCTGCCTCGTGCCGGCGATTGCTTTACCGTACCGCTATGGAGGTGTACGAAGGACAGCAATACGACATGGATTTTGAGAATCGCGACGATGTGACCGTTGACGATTATCTCAATATGATACGTCTGAAAACATCCGTGCTCATAGGCTGCGCATGCCGCATGGGTGCCATTGTAGCCGGCGCCGACGAGGATGTGCAGCACCAGACCTACCGGTTCGGCGAATTGCTCGGTCTTGCATTCCAGTTGCGCGACGATTACCTCGATACTTACGGCGACCCCATCATGTTCGGCAAGGAAATAGGCGGCGATATAGTCAACGACAAGAAGACATGGTTTCTTATCAACGCCATGGCTGAGGATCAGTCGGGCGTGATTAAGTCGGAACTTTCGTTGCCCTCGGAGCCCCGCCACAAGATACAGCGCGTAAAGGAAGTTTACGATAATCTCGGTCTTCCGGAGCGCTGCGGCGAGCTGATTGAACGATATATTTCGGAAGCCAAGCAGTGTGTAGCGCGATTGCAGCTCGTTCCGGCTGACGCCAACTTCTTTACCGAACTTGCCGGCAAAAGCAGCACCCGCACACAATAATGCTCATTGATACCCATACACACCTCTATGGAGAGGAATTTGATGCCGACCGCGATACCGTGGTCGGCAATATCATTTCGTCGGGGGTAGGCCATCTCATACTTCCCAATATCGACGAGGCATCGTTGCCGCGCATGAAAGCGATGGCGCAGACGTACCCCGGCATTACCTCGATGGCCATCGGGCTGCATCCTACCGAAGTAGGGCCCGATTGGGCGGCCGCGGTCGACAGACTCATGGCCGAGCTCAGCGACACGCATCCCTATGTGGCCATAGGCGAAATAGGAATGGATCTGTATTGGGATGATACGCACGGCGAGGAGCAGATGCACGCTCTCGACCGTCAGTTGGGGGTAGCCTGTAGCCGCAATCTGCCCGTCATAATACATTGCCGCAAGGCGCTTGCGTCCACTCTCGAGGTGCTTGAGGGGCACCCCGGCGTTAGGGGAGTGATGCATAGTTTCGAGGGCACCCCTGCCGATGTTGAGGCTGTGCGAAAACGAGCCGATATGTATTTCGGGGTAAATGGAATAGTGACGTTTAAGAAATCGACCGTTCCGGCTCTTTTGCCAGTAATCGGCATCGATCGCATATTGCTCGAGACCGACTCTCCTTACCTGGCGCCGGTGCCCTATCGCGGCAAGCGCAACGATAGCTCCAATCTGCCGCTGATAGCGCAATCGGTAGCCGCAACACTCGGACTGACATTGGCTGAAGTTGAGCAGGCCACCACTCACTCGGCCCGCGCGCTTTTCAATCTTTAGCAATACCCCACCTTTGCCCGGCGCGGCGTGCAAAGAAACCAGTCCAAACAAATGCTCGAAAAGTAATGAGGTGCTTCTTTTAGCAAAAGAATTATTTAATGGCATACTTATCATACCAAAACTAATTAGTAATTTTGCATTGTCAATTATCCGATTGGCAAAGACATATTGAATTTAACAAGAAGCGTTTTGCTTATCTCTTATTGAGAAAACGTAGGAAATTTTCACAATGATGAGAGGATAACAAACCGGTTCTCGCGCTATAGCGTGGGCTGCTACTCCCTCATCTTCATCATTAGGTTTCCTACGACCTTCTCAATAGAAACGGGCAAATTCAGTCCACGTTTCTTATTCGCTCAATCAGTCGACTGGACTGTAAGACTACCCAAAAAACTATCGCTATGAGAAAATTATTTTCTTCAATCACGGCATTGATGCTTGTATCGGTTATCGGAGGTGTAGCATTCGAAACGGTTGCATCCACTTCTTTTAACCCAGTTCCTTCGTCTCAAAATTATTGCCCGGAAGGCTATATTTGTGTAGCTACAAATATGACGGCAAAGGGGTACGGCGGCGCATCCGGGAAAGACTTAAGTGGGATAGCAGTTTATAAGAAAGGAAGCGATGTCATTGCATATGTTCCCGGGCACGGGCATCTACGTTGTTTCTGGAGCACCTCCGGTAGAACCGGATGGCATTTCAATGCAAACGGGGGAGTCTATGTAATTCTTGAACTAGATAAGGATATTTAATAGTATTATTAATTTAAACTTAATATCTGCACTGCAATAAATTAAGGGGCTGTGTCAAAATAGGCGCAGCCTCTTTTTTCATTCTGCTGTAAAATAAAAACTATAGCGCAGAGCGCAAAGAAATAAGGCTACCCCTAAAATGGAGTAGCCTTGATATCGTGAGGTAAGTAGTATTTATTTCTGTACTTTGTTGTAGCGGGCGTTGAGACCTTTTACTACTTGGTCGGTTACGTCGAAGCGGGGATCGAAGTAGAAGCTGGCAGCACTCTTCTTAAGTACGGCGTCGATACCGTTGGCCTGGCAGAACGATTTGAGGAATGTTTCAATCGAATCGTTGATCTGATTCTGCATCTGCATAACCTCCTGCTCTGTGGAGCGCTGCAGATTGTCGAGATAGTTCTGTGCTTCCTGCTGTTTTTTCTGAGCGCGGGCCATATCGGCGTTGTATTCGGCCTCGGAGGCATAGCCCTGATTGCGCATTTTTGTTTCAATCTGCTGGCCTAACTGGGCGAGCTCGTTGCGGCGCGACTGCTGGGCTGAGAGAAGTTTCGATTCGCTGCGGGTGATGAGCTCCTGAAAATCTTTGGCGAGGTTGTAGTTGGCAAGCAGTGAGTCTTCGTCGATGTAGCGGATGCGGGGAGCTGCTACGGAGTCGGTTTCGGAGAGCATTGTCTCGGCAGTGATTTCCTCTACTGTGGTGCTGTCGGCGCCGGAGTTGTCAGACGATGAGCAGCCGGGAGCTATGGTGTATACTGAAAAGAGAGAGAGCGAAGCAATTGCGAAAAATGAAAACTTCTTCATTTGTGTGGTTTTTGTTTGAAAAACGGAGTGTTTTTTAAGAAAAGAATGAATGTTGTGGATTAATCGTTTGAATGAGAGCAGCCTATGCCTTTGCGCCTGAGCGCTTCGCTGTCGTGCACGTGGCCCGATGGAAATTTGCCCCCCTTTACAAAGAGCACTTTCACACCCAAAAGCACTACGGCTATGGCCAGAATAGAGCATGCGAGCAAGAGGGTTTTCATAGGTTTGCCGAAATTCTATGCAAATATATGAAAGGATAAGCAAAATTTGCCTCAAAGTCAATTTTATTTTGTAACTTGTGGTGCTTTTAGAGATTGTTTTAACAACTTTTTCACATCGCGGCACCGCAGCGAGCCCTTAAAAGCATGAAAGTATTGAAATTTTAATCACTCAACACCCAATATTACAGATTTATGAAAGTATCAGAACTTCAACCTAAAAATGTATTCGCTATCTTCGACGCGATTACCCGCATACCGCGTCCGTCGAAGAAAGAGGAAAAAATACGCCAATATATACTCGACTTCGCCAAATCGCACGGTCTCGAAGCCCGTACCGACGCTGTAGGCAATGTGGCCATCACCAAGCCCGCAACTCCCGGCTACGAGAAGGCTCCCAAGGTGGTGCTTCAGGGTCACATGGATATGGTGTGCGAGGCCAACGACAAGAACTTCGACTTCAACACCACTCCCATCACCACTATCGTGGATGGCGAATGGGTGAAGGCCGACGGCACTACTCTCGGCGCTGACAACGGTATCGGCGTGGCCACATCGCTCGCCATACTTACCGACGATACCCTTGTGCACGGGCCCCTTGAAGCTCTCTTTACCATGGACGAGGAGACAGGCATGACCGGCGCCAACAATCTCGGCGAGGGAATGCTCGACGGTGACATACTTATAAATCTCGACTCGGAAGATGATGCCGAGCTTTTCATAGGTTGCGCAGGCGGCGTCGACACCGTGTGCACCTTCCACTATTCGCGTTCGTTTGCTCCAAAAGACTTCCATTATTTCAAGGTGTCGGTATCGAAAGGCCAGGGCGGCCACTCGGGCGGCGACATACATCTCGGTCGTGCCAATGCCAACAAGGTTGTGGCCCGTTTCCTTTATGAGCTGAGCAAGAAATTCGAGGTGGCTCTGAGCGAATTTGACGGCGGCAATCTCCGCAACGCAATACCGCGTGCCGCACATGCCGTGTTTGGCGTGCATACCTCGCACAAAGAGAATGTGAGCGCCGCCCTCAATCAGTATCGTGCTGTGATTGAAGGTGAGTATTCCGACCTCGAACCCACACTCGAAATAAGCATTGAAAGCGTTGAGAAGCCCGATTTCAGCATCGACGATACCACTGCCCGCAATATTATCGAGGCAATATACAGCGCTCCTCACGGAGTAGTGTCGATGTCGCGCGAGCTCGAAGGCCTTGTGGAGACCTCGACAAATCTCGCATCAGTCAAGATGGGTGCCGACAATACTTTGGTTGTGACCACCTCGCAGCGTTCGTCGGTAGATTCACGCAAATGGGATATTGCTACCCAGGTTGAAGCGCTCTTTACTCTGGCCGGAGCTGAGGTAAAACATGGCGAAGGTTATCCCGGATGGCGCCCCAACATGAAATCGCCCATCATGGAGATGGCTTCGGAGGCATACAAGGAGCTATACGGTGTCACTCCCAAGATTACCGCCATACACGCCGGTCTGGAGTGCGGACTGTTCCTGGAGAAATATCCGCACCTCGACATGGTATCGTTCGGCCCCACATTGCGCGACGTACATTCGCCCTCTGAGCGTATGCACATTCCGGCCGTAGAGCGCTTCTATGAGCAGCTCAAACTTACTTTGAAAAAGGTTGCCGAAAAAGGCAAATAATATTTTCACCCATCCTCACAGTCTCGGAGCACGTATGCTCTGAGACTGTGTAATTTTTACCACAATACCATGAGACTCCTGTTTTTGCTCTTGCTGCTCACCGCAGCCGTTGCGTCGGCCTCGGAGCCGACGCACACCCAACCGGCTGTCGATACGCTCGCTGCTGTCGTTGAGGAAGCCGACACGCTGCCTTCTGAAATACTGCGCCTTACCGACGACGATTACCGTGCTGTGGCCGAGGAGCTCGGCGTGGAGGTGGCCGCTATCAAAGCGGTAGTTGATATAGAGGCCGGGAGGGCGCATGAAGGTTTTTTCAAACCGGGTTATCCGCTGATAAACTTCGATTTGTCGATGTTTCGCCAGCGCGCCCGTCACAACAAGGTGAATCTCAGCCGCTATGCCAAGTCTCATCCGGTAGTGTTTGCAAGCCCCAATTCCCGCAGATACGGCTCGCGTCAGGCGGCGCAACAGGAACGTCTGCGTCAAGCCCGTACCATACACGAGGTTACCGCCATAGAGGGTACATTCTGGGGTATGTTTCAGATAGGCGGCTTCAACTGGAAGCTGTGCGGCTGCAAGGATATCAAGGAGTTTGTGCGCCGCATGTCGACCTCCGAGCGCGAGCAGCTCGAACTTTTCGCCGCATTCATACGTAGTATCGGCCTCGACAAGGCGCTGCGCAACCGCGACTGGACTACCTTTGCCCGTCGCTACAACGGCACATCGTATGCTGCGCGCGGTTATCACACGCGTCTTGCAAACGCATATAAGCGCCATAAGGCTCTTGAGAGTGCCCATGGCGCTGAATGATGGGATGAACTGAAAATTATACTGTCGGTCAGGATTTCTCCTCTTCGGAGGCGGCAAATTCCATCAGATAAGCCTTGATGAACCCGTCGAGGTCGCCGTCCATCACTCCCTGCACGTCGGAGGTCTGGAAGCCGGTGCGGTGGTCTTTCACGCGGCGGTCGTCGAACACGTACGACCTTATTTGCGAGCCCCACTCTATTTTCATTTTGCCTGCTTCGATTTTTGCCTGCTCCTCCATGCGGTGATGCAACTCCTTTTCGTAAAGTATGGATCGGAGTTGGCGCATGGCGTTCTCTTTGTTCTTGGGCTGGTCGCGGGTCTCGGTATTCTCAATGAGAATTTCCTCTTTTTCGCCGGTGTAAGGGTCGGTGAACTGGTAGCGCAGTCGCACGCCCGATTCTACCTTGTTGACGTTCTGACCGCCTGCGCCACCCGAGCGGAAGGTGTCCCACGACAGGAGTGCCGGGTCGACTTTTACTTCAATCGTATCGTCGACAAGGGGTGTCACGATTACTGATGCAAACGATGTCATGCGCTTGCCCTGCGCGTTGTAGGGCGATACGCGTACCAGACGGTGCACGCCGTTCTCGCTCTTGAGGTAGCCATAGGCAAAGTCACCCTCCACATTGATGGTGCACGATTTGATGCCTGCCTCGTCGCCGTCGAGAAGGTTGGCCACAGATATTTTGTAGCCGTGCTGCTCGCACCAGCGCATATACATGCGCATAAGCATCGAAGCCCAGTCCTGGCTCTCGGTGCCTCCGGCTCCGGAGTTGATTTTGAGCACCACGCCGAGTTTGTCTTCCTCGCGGCGGAGCATATTGCGCAACTCCAGGTCTTCTATTTTCTGTATGGCTTTGGCATAGAGCTGGTCGAGGTCGGCTTCGGAGAGGTCGCCCTCTTTTACAAATTCCCAGCCTATCTCCAGTTCGTCGACGGCGTCTTCAACCTCGCGGTATCCGTCGAGCCAGCTTTGTAAATCCTTGATTTTTTTCATCTGGAGGCGCGCTTCCTTGGGGTGTTCCCAGAAGTCAGGCACATGAGTACGCAGCTCCTCCTCCTCTACCTGTATTTTTTTACTGTCGATGTCAAAGATACCTCCTCAACGCGAGCTTGCGTTCAAAAGTCTCTTTTAATTGTTCCTGAGTAATCATGATCGGTAAAAATATGTGTTTAGGCGTACATTGCTTCGATTTCGCGGGCGTAGTGCGAATCGATTACTTTACGTTTTATTTTCAGAGTGTTGGTGAGCTCACCGGCTTCCATTGTGAAAGCCTGCGGAAGGAGAGTGAATTTCTTGATGCGCTCGAATCCGGCAAACGATTCCTGGAGCTTGTCAATACGCTCCTGTATCATTTTGCGTATATCCATGTTGCGCAGCAGATCCTCTATATTCTGATACTGGATGTGCTTTTTGCGGGCATACTCCTTGAGGGCCTCAAATGCGGGTATGATGATGGCGGTGACATACTTGCGCTTATCGCCGATTACAGCTACCTGCTCAATGTATTTGTCCTCGCCGAGACGGCTTTCGAGTGCCTGCGGAGCTATGTATTTTCCGTTTGATGTCTTGAAGAGGTCTTTGATGCGCTCGGTGAGCACCAGATTGCCGTTGTCGTCGATATATCCGGCATCGCCTGTGCGGAACCAACCGTCGGCGGTGAAGGCTTCTTCGGTGGCGTCGGGCTTGTTGTAGTAGCCACGCATTACGGTGTCGCCCTTGACGAGTATCTCGTTGTCGTCGCCTATGCGCACCTCAATGCCCGGCATGGGTGTGCCAACGGAGCCTATGGCAAAGTCGGTGTTGGGGAAGCATGTGACGGTAGCGGTAGTTTCGCTCAGTCCGTAGCCTATCTTGATGTCGATGCCGCAGCTGTGCAGAAATTCCACTATCGTGGCCGAGAGTGGTGCGCCGGCTGTGGGGAACATCTTGCCCTGAGGTATGCCAATTACATTGCGCATGGGCGCGAATACCTTTTTGTCGAAAAATCTGTATTGCCATTCGAGCATTCGTGGTACGGGCAGTCCGAGGCGCTTGTAGTGTAGGTTGCGCTTCTTGCCGCAGGCCAGTGCCCTTGATGCGAGCCATTTGCGAATACCCTTCATTGACGATAGCTTCTCCTGAACGGCGGTGTAGACTTTTTCCCAGAAGCGTGGCACGGAGCACATGCAGGTGGGCTTGACCTCGCGCAGCGACTGCTGAATGGCGTGCGGATCATTGTTGATAGCCACGCGCATGCCGGTGAAGAAGCAGAAGTAAGTCCACGCTTTTTCGAAGATGTGGCTCAGGGGAAGGAAGCATATCGAACTGTCGGCATCCGTGAGCTGGGTGAGGCGGGTGCGGTGTATCTCCATGGCTGTATTGAAGCAGGAGTGGGGAAGCACGGCCCCTTTGGGCTCTCCGGTGGTGCCGGATGTGTAGATTATAGTTGCGATGTCGGTGGGCTTGGATGCGAGAGTGCGTCGGCCCACTTCGTCGATAGTCGATTCGGTTGCTTTCTCTCCGAGTCCTATCAGCGATGAGAATGGTATGGTTGTGGTATCGCCCGAAACGAGCTTCACATCATCCATCGTTACAATCAGCCGCAGTGTGGGGCACTTGTGGGCTATCGAGGCTGCGAGCTCGTATTGAGCTTGTGTGCCTACCAGCAGCAGGCGGCATGAAGCGTCGTTGACGATATAGGCCACCTGGTCGGCGGTTGATGTTGAATAGATTGAAATCGGCACCATGCGATTGGCATAGGCGGCGAAGTCGGTGATAAGTATCTCGGGGCGGTTGGCTGAGAAGATGGCTATGTGGTCGGCTTCTTTGCAGCCCAGAATTTCAAGGGCGAAAGCAACGCTCTGTGTCTGATCGCGAAATTCGTTCCAGGAAGTGGGTTCCCATTTATCGGTGCCCGGAGTTTTATATGTATATGCCTCGCGTTTGCCGTATTTGTCGGCCTGGCGATTCATAAGAGTTGTCAAAATGTTGGCCATAGAGGTGTATTTTGATTCTTGCAGGGGGCAAAGTTAGCCCAAATCACTTTAAAATGTAACGTTTTGGCCGTTAAATTCGACGTATTGTTAACATCTGTTGTCAAACAGGCGCTCAGATTAACCGTTGTTAACACTTTGGTGCTTTCTCTGCGAACCAATGCAGAGCCAGGTAGCTGCCGCCGTGGCCAGTGAGCCGGTTGATGGTGTAGATGAGTC
This sequence comes from Muribaculaceae bacterium, assembly GCA_017620715.1. Taxonomy (GTDB): domain Bacteria; phylum Bacteroidota; class Bacteroidia; order Bacteroidales; family Muribaculaceae; genus Paramuribaculum. Next base: position 13,598 of record JAGAUN010000029.1, read on the forward strand.
CCATTTTCATCGCTGTGGAGACGCGCAGGCGGCGGTGCTCAATGGGCTGGAGAATTGTCAGTGCCGCTTCTTCATTGCCTTCGCGGCGATATAGCGATGCCATAATCAGTCGGCGCGCATGCACAATCATGCTCAGTTTCTCCGACTGTACGGGGGCGGTCAGTTTGTCAATGGCATCAAGCGCCAGTGCGTGATAGGCGACTTTGGCGCTCATTGATGTTCCGGTAAGCGACTCCTCTTCGGGGTGAACCCACACAGTGGGGGCTCCCTCAATGCGTACCGGCCGTATTTCGGAGTGCAAAAGGAGGCGGAGGCCGAGCTCTAGGTCATCCCATGTGTGGAGCTGTTCGTTCCAGCCTCCTGCCTGGCGTAATATCTCGGTGCTGACCACATAGCAGGCGGTTGATAGAGGGCAATGGAGAATCTGGAGAGCTTTGAGATCGTGGTGTCGCCGGCTCTTTACCGATGTCCATCCGTCGGGGTCTATTACGGCTACGTCGAAGTAAAACAGATTGGCGTCGGGGTGCTCATCTATCGCGCGGGTGAGGCTTTGGAGATGAGGGGGCAGCATCTCGTCGTCGGAATCGAAAAACAATACGAACGGGGTGTCAACGGCTTCTAATCCGGCGTTGCGTGCCACAGCTGCTCCCGGACGGTCAAGGCTCACCACTTTGATTCGGAAATCGGGAGAGCGGTGAGTGTCGGCCCAGTCGGTTATTACCTCGAGGGTAGTGTCGGTCGATGCACTGTCTACTATTATGAGATTGAGGGGCCGGAGTGTCTGCGAGTAGATGCTGTTGAGCGTGCGGCATACTATCGATGCACGATTGCGCACCGGCACTACAACGGATAATGTGGCTGCAGGGAGGAGCTGCGAGGTCATTGACCCATGAGTTTAGACAGGGTGGAGTTGAGTTGCTCCACATTGGCGGGGCGGCTCACTATGGTGCCTCCCGATATTACGAATATTGCGGGCACGGTGGGCACGTTGTATGATGTGACGTATTCGGAGAGGGTGCCGTTGTAAACGGTTGTCCAGGGTAGATTGCGTGCGCTCTGGCGCCATTCGAAATTGTCGGATTGGGCTGCTTGGTCAAGGCCCACCTGATATATCTCGAGGCCCTGCGAATGGTAGCGGTCGTAAATTTTACGTAACTCAATATTCAGGGGTGCCGAGAAGTCTTGTGTGTAGCTTGTGAAGTTGAGCACTACCACTTTGTTTTTGTCGGCTATGTCAGACAGCTTTACCTTTGTGCCTGTGGCATTGGGAAGCTCTATGTCAATCATGCCTATCTCTTCGGCAAGAATAGTATCGCGTGCTGTGGTGTTGTGTTTTATGTTGGTGAGATAGCGGTCAGACATCATGCGGCAGCGGGGGTCAGATGGGCGACGTTCGGAGAAGGCGTTTGCAACTGCGCCGATTATGCGGAGGTCACGTTTGTCGGATGTGTTGAGCAGAGGAGTGCCGTTGATGGTTTTGTTGACAATGTAATATGCCACGATGCCGGCCGGGTCGGCCAGTACAATATCGGCGAGGCGACGTTTGAAAGCATTGGCAGTGTCTAAGGCCGCTACGGAGTTTGTGGCTATAAATGTGTTGATGAGGCTGTCGGCAGTGGCCATGGCTATTGCGGCCTGCGAGCCTGTAAGGGTATAGTTGCGGTCGAAGTTGCGGGCAGATGTGGCGAATTCAAGACTCTCAACGCTGTCTATAGGGAAGTATACCGATTTCGGGCCGTAGGTCAGACGGTATATCTCGGGATATGCAGGTTTTTCGCCCGAAACGGTGAAGCGGCCGTCGGAGTTGACGTCAAGGGTATCTATGATATACCATCCGCCCAACTTGTTTTGTCCTTCGAGTAAGAGGGGAAGTGCAGTAGAGTCGGCGTCGGTATCGGAGATGCGGCCCGAGAGTTCCCATCCGGGGTTGGAGTTGCATGATGCTATTGCCGCTGTGAGAGCGGCACATATAAGATATTTGTTGAGTTTGCCCATTGCTATTTATATATAATGTGTTTCTGATTCGGTTTCGCTTGGCTACAAAGGTAGTATAAATTATCGAAATAAGGTAGCAAAAGATAAGGCTCCCTCGCTTATGGGCGAGGAAGCCTCGTATTTATCCAAAACTCTGCTTTGCTGTTATCTTCTGCGTGAGCGGTTCTTTTTAGTTTTTGTCGCTTTGGCAGTTTTGCGGTTTTTCTTCTTTTTTACAGTTGTCTTGTGCTTTTTGGCCGGGCCTTGACCGAGCACTTTCTCACAGACTGCTTTATTGAAGGTGAATACGTCACGATGAGTCACGTAATTGTCGAAATCGATAATCGAAGCCGGGTTGATGGCTATGCCCATGAAGCGGGTTTCGAAGTGCAGGTGAGGGCCTGTGGAGCGGCCGGTGGAACCTCCGAGTGCTATGAGCTGGCCTGCGCGTACATACTGGTCTTTTTTGGCAATAAGACGTGAGCAGTGGCCGTATACGGTTTCAAGACCGTTGTCGTGACGGATTACAAGATAGTATCCGTAACCGCCGGCGTTGTAGCTCGATATACGTACTCTGCCATCGAAAGCGGCAACGATTGAGTCGCCTGTGCGCAGGTTCAGGTCAACGCCTTTGTGCATGCGGCCGAAGCGCGGACGGTAGCCGAATCCTGAGGTGAGGCGTCCTTTGACCGGTGCTACGTAACCGCTTACATCGATATCTTTGATGGCGGGTACGGTAAGGCCGGCGTAGGCACCGTTGACCGACTGCGAAGCCCAGTTGTAGTTAAAGAGCTCGGAGTTGTCGGGAGTGATTTTCGGGCCGTTGGTAAAGGTGTTGATTTGAAGTGCTGCCGCGTCGCCTGTGGGCTTCTGGTTTGCTATGAGAGTGTTGTGCTGGTTGGTGTGCTGCAGCGGAAGTCGGGTCTGCGCGTTCACCGTAAAGGCGGCGGTTATGGCAAGTACTGAGAGAATGATTTTCGTGGTAAAGTGCATCAGGTATATTGTTTGGTTGGAGAGGTATTGTGAGGAGATTGGTTATTTTCCGTCGGGTGAGTATAGAGTCGGGGTCATGAGGGGAGTCCAGTGGTGAATCTCGTCGGGGGTGAAGAAGCGGGCCACCTCGGCCTGTGCGTCTTCGGGCGACGATGAAGCGTGGATTACATTTTCCTGACCCGACATGCTGAAGTCGCCTCGGATTGTGCCCGGTAAGGCCTCTCGTGAATTGGTGGCTCCGGTCAAAAGTCGTACCACCTTAATGGCATCGACTCCTTCAAGTACCATAAGCACTACGGGCGATGCGGTCATTGATGCCAAAATAAATGGGAAGAAGGGGCGGTCGACCAGATGGGCATAGTGCTCGCGAAGTATCTCTTCGCTCAACGTTGCCATCTTCATGGCTACAATTTTAAGACCTTTCTGCTCAAAGCGGGTGAGAATTTGTCCTATAAGACCGCGCTGCACCGCAGAGGGCTTGAAAATGACAAGCGTTTGTTGCATGATATTTGAATTGGCTTTTAATAAAAGATTACAATTTCCGAGGTCGGATGCTCAAAGATACAAATTCGGGCTCGCCGACCAAAATATTAAATAATTTAAAAACCTTAATCAGGCAAAATGGCATATTTTATGGTGTGTAATATACAGATAGTCAGAATGATAAAGACTGTATTAAAAAACGTGAAATTACCCATAATTATGTTTATGGGATTTTCGGTGTGGTTAATAAATGTAAAAATGTGTATTTTTATTAGCGCGAAAATTAACACTCCGCCGCCGAAATTCAGCTTATTCTGCTCCAGTCGATGCTCTTGTCGAAGAGTGCTTTCATCTCTGCGATGAGGGGAGCAGCTTCGGCCGAAGTCAGATCGGGGTCATTATCGAGCAGGAGTTCGGCCGCTTTTCGGGCCAGTGACAGCAGGGGGCCGTCGGTGGCGAGAGAGGCTATGTGAAGCTCAATGGGTAGACCCGATTGAGCTGTGCCTTCAAGGTCACCCGGGCCACGCATCTTAAGGTCGGCCTCTGCAACCACGAATCCGTCGGTGGTTGAAGTCATAATCTGAAGCCGCTGTCGCGTTTCCTTCCCTATAGAGGCTTTTGACATGAGTATGCAGTAGCTTTGGTCGCCTCCGCGCCCCACGCGTCCGCGCAACTGATGGAGTTGAGAGAGTCCGAATCGCTCGGCGTTTTCTATTACCATTGTGGTGGCGTTGGGCACGTTCACGCCTACTTCAATTACTGTTGTAGCCACAAGTATCTGCGCTTGGCCCGAGGCGAAGAGCGACATCTGTGCATCCTTCTCGGCCGGTTTCATCTTGCCGTGCACAAACGCTACGCGGTAATCGCGAAAGGTGTCGCATATCGTGCTGTAGCCCTCCTCGAGGCTCAGCAAATCGGTCTTTTCGTTTTCTTTTATAAGAGGGTAGACGATATATGCCTGCCGACCCATGCGCAGTTGGCGTGAGATGTGTTGGTACACCTCAAGTCGTTGACTGTCGTATCGGAGCAGAGTCTGTACCGGTTTTCTTCCCGGCGGCAATTCGTCGATAACCGATACCTCGAGGTCGCCGTACACGGTCATGGCAAGGGTACGCGGTATAGGGGTGGCCGTCATTACCAGTACATGTGGCGGAATACTGTTTTTGCGCCACATCTTGGCTCTCTGGGCTACGCCGAAGCGGTGCTGCTCGTCTATTACAGCCATACCCAGCGATGCGAACCGCACATTGTCTTCAATCACGGCATGGGTGCCGACGAGTATGTGCAGTGAACCGTCGAGTAGCTGCTCCTGTATTATGTCGCGCTGTTTCTTGGGGGTGGAGCCGGTGAGCAACTTTATATTGATGCCGGCAGGGGCGCCCATGGCGGTGAGGGTTTCGAAATGTTGGGTGGCGAGTATCTCGGTAGGAGCCAGAAGGCATGCCTGGCACCCGTTGTCGAGAGCTATGAGCATTGTCATGAGAGCCACAAGAGTCTTGCCGCTTCCCACATCGCCCTGCAGCAGACGATTCATCTGGCGCCCCGAGTTCATATCGGCCCGAATCTCTTTTATAACGCGCTTTTGCGCCCCGGTCAGCGGGAAAGGGAGGTAACGTTCGTAGAACGAACGGAAATACCGGCCTACGGTAGTGAAACGGTGTCCGACCAACGACGCGCTTTTTTTTCGCGAGTAGCGGAGTATGTTGAGCTGAAGCATGAATAGCTCCTCAAACTTGAGTCTGTTGCGGGCACGCTGCGCTATGTCGGCCGATGCGGGATTGTGTACATGACGCAGCGCTTCCTTTTTAGGCATCAACTTGAGTCGGCGCACTATGCCCGCGGGCAGTGGGTCGGTTATGTCGTCGAACTCCGATGTGGCCATGATGCCCATCACCATATTATATATATTGCGCGAGGTGATGGAGCGATTGCGCAGTTTTTCAGAGAGCGGATACACACCTCTGAATGGTATGGCTGCGCCCGGCGATGACGGGTCGTCGATTTCGGGGTGCACCATGCTCCAGCGGCCGCCAAACTCGCTCGGATGACCGAACAGAATGTAGGTAGTACGCGTGCGGTAGGCCTCACGAATCCATTTCAGACGCCTGAACCATACCACTTCCATTGTGGCCGTGCCATCGGAAAAGAGTGCCACGAGGCGTTGTTTGGCTCCTTCGCCCACGGTATTGAAGCTCACAAACTGACCGCGAACGAGCACAACAGGCATCTCGCCCTTGAAATCGCGTATGGCGTAAATACGGGTACGGTCGATGTAATGCGTGGGGAAGTGATAGAGCAGGTCGTAGGCCGTGGAGAGCCCCAACTCCTTTTCGAGCAGGTCAGCCTTGCGGGGACCTATACCCTTGACGAATTTCAGGGGGGTGGCACGCAGACGGTCAATGCTCATGGGCGAGAATATATTGGAGCGTGGCTATATCGGCCGGATGGGTTATTTTGAGAGTGTCGACGCACCCTTCCACAATTTCAATCGACCCCGGGTGCAGGGCTTCAACCACGGAGGCATCGTCAGTGAATGCGGGGGTGTAGGGGAGTGCATATGCTTCTGTGAGGATGGCGCGCGGAAAAGCCTGGGGTGTCTGCACGGCACGTATGGCTGAGCGGTCGAGTGCCCGTGTGTATCCCGGTTCGATAGCCCGGAGCGAATCGCTCACAGCTACTGCCGGAACAACGCCCTTGGCTCCGGAGGTGAGCGATTGCATCAGGCGGTCTACTACCTGAGGGCTTACAAGCGGTCGTGCGGCGTCGTGCACCATCACGGTAGTGATATGTGCGGGAAGAGCCTCGAGTGCCAGAGCTACGGAGTGCCAGCGTGTGCTGCCCCCTTGAGTAAGGATTATGCCTGTGGCGTCGAAATCGGAGTGCCGATTGGTAATGCTGTGCCACAAGTCGAAATAATCGGGGTGCAACGCCACGATGATGATGGCACCGGGGAGAGCGGCACGCATTCGCTCGATGGAGAGAAGCAACAGAGGTTTGCCACCCACACTCACAAACTGCTTGGGTATATCCGAGCCGAAGCGGTGTCCAACCCCGGCGGCCACAATTATTACGGCAGTATGGGTTGCTTCAACTGTCACTGATTGGCCGGCGCTTGAAGTAGGGAATTGTATTTTTCGGGGTCGATGATTACTTCGAGTGCCTCGCGGAAAATCTCGTCGGAAGGGTTGAAAATTATACGAGAGGTGTCGAAGTCGTATACGTCGCGGCCGATGAGGGCTTTGATATTGGTGCAGATGAGATTGTAGGAGCGGGCATAACCTTCGGCGTCAAATTTCACACTGTCGGCCAGAGCGAGTTGCTTGAAATCGGTGAGCATCTCCTCGCTTACCTTGAATTTTTCTGCGAATGCCTCGCGGGTGCGGTATTGTTTCTTGATAGCTTTGCGGTTGGCATCGACATATCCTATAGCATATTTCTGTATCACGCCTTTGGCTATGAGGTCGCGCAGATATGTCGAGTAGGCGGTGGTGTCGGCCGGAACAAACACATCGGGCATTATACCGCCTCCTCCGTATACCGGACGGTGGGATATGAGGGTGGTAAACTGCTGGTCGGGATCGAGGTGGATGCTGTCGGCCGAAGTGAGCTCGCCTGCGGCGTAGCGGTCGTATATGTCGGAGAAATACTGTTCGTCCTGTCCTTTCTGGTAGGGTTTCTGTATGCAGCGGCCCGAGGGAGTGTAGTAGCGGGCTATGGTAAGACGAATCATTGAACCGTCGGCAAAGGGGAAGGGGCGCTGTACGAGCCCTTTGGCGAATGTGCGGCGCCCAACAATCACGCCGCGGTCAAAGTCCTGTATTGCGCCTGCGAGAATTTCGGAGGCGGAGGCCGTGTACCGGTCAACCATCACAACCAGGCGGTCAATCTCCGGGTCGGGATTGCCGGGATTGATGTAGCGCTTCTCGGAGAAATTCTCACCTTTGGTAGATACGATGGTACTGTCGCGGGGAACGAAGAGCTGTGCTATGTCGGTGGCCGAGGTGAGGTAGCCGCCGCCGTTGCTGGTAAGGTCGATGATGAGATGACGCATACCTTTTTTCTTCAGCTTCTTAAGCGCCTCCTGAAACTCCTGAGGAGTCTTTTCGGCAAAGCGGGTTATCTCGATAAAGCCCACCTCGGGCTGAACCATGTAAACGGCACCCACGCTGTTGATGGGTATATTGTCGCGTGTGATTACAAATTCGATGAGCTCGGGGCCGGAGCCGCGCTTTATTCCGATTTTCACCTTTGTGCCTTTGGGGCCGCGCAGGCGTTTCATTATGTCTTTGTTTGACATCTTGACCCCGGCTATTATGGTATCGTTGACGGTGATAATGCGGTCGCCTGCAAGTACTCCGGCACGCTGGCACGGGCCGTCGGCTACGGTCTCTATTACATAAAGGGTGTCGGCCGTCATGTTGAAGGAGATGCCTACACCCGAGAAGTTACCTTCGAGCGGCTCGGTAAGCGCTTGAGTCTCTTCGGCGTTGCTGTATTGCGAGTGCGGGTCGAGGTCGTGCAGCATTGATATGATTGCCTGCTCAACGAGAGAATCAATGTTGACATTGTCAACGTAATAGCGGTCGATGATGCGCGCGGCGTTAGCTATCTTGTTGGGAGCGGAAACGTGTTGGGCGCCGGCATACAATACGACGCCGGCTATCAGTGCGATTGAGAGAAAGAATTTTTTCATAGAATCTATGATTTGGATACTGGAGAGATGAATGGTATGTGATGAATAAACAAATGTGTGTCAGGGCGTAAAGTGTGAAGTGTCGGCTCCGAATGCTTTGAGCTCCCGTACCATTGACGAACTTATCATGGCGAGCTCGGGACGAGCCGGCAGTATTACGGTGTCGATGTCGGGGGCGAGGATGCGGTTGATGTCGGCCATGTTGCGTTCGTAGTCGAAGTCGGTTGCCGAGCGGGCGCCGCGAAGCAGAAACGCGGCATCGTGTGCGCGCGCAGCTTCTACAGTAAGACCGCTCCACTCTATCACCTCAACACGGTTCTTGGCCACAAGCTCCGCTACGGGCTTGCATTGCAATATCTCGGCCGAATTGCCGGTAGCGGCTTTTGCTGTGTTGACCCCGGCAACAATAATGACACGGTCGAAGAGTGCGAGTCCGCGAAGCAAAATGTCGAGGTGCCCGATGGTAAAGGGGTTGAACGAACCGGAATAAACAGCTACTGCCATTGGTCAGCTTATTTGTGAATCATCTTCTATAACGAGATTGTCGATGATGAAGTTTTGCCTCTCTATGGAGTTTTTGCCCATATAGAAGCGAAGAAGTTCAGCCACACCATCCTCCTTGTGCATGGATACACGGTCGGCACGCATGTTCTCCCCGATGAATCCGCGGAACTCTTCGGGCGAAATCTCGCCAAGACCTTTGAATCGCGTAATTTCGGCATTGGTGCCGAGATTGTTGATTGCAGTGATGCGTTCGGCATCGGTATAGCAGTAATATGTTTCGTCGTCGGGCGCACCTTTTTTGATTTTGCCCGAACGCTTGGAAGTCTTTTTGTTGCGCACTCGGAAGAGGGGCGTCTGGAGTATGTACACATGGCCGGCCTTGACCAGGTCGGGGTAGAACTGGAGGAAGAAGGTGAGCAGGAGCATGCGTATGTGCATTCCGTCGACATCGGCATCGGTGGCTATAATCACCTTGTTGTAACGCAGATTGTCGATTGACTCCTCAATATTGAGAGCAGCCTGAAGGAGGTTGAATTCCTCGTTTTCATACACCATCTTCTTGGTCTTGCCATAGGTGTTTTTGGGTTTGCCGCGCAGCGAGAACACCGCTTGTGTCTCCACGTTGCGTATCTTGGTGATGGAGCCGGCGGCCGAGTCGCCCTCGGTGATGAATATCGATGATGCCATGCGCTTCTCTTCGGGGACACGTGCATCGGTGAGGTGTACGCGGCAGTCGAGGAGCTTCTTGTTGTGTAGCGATATCTTTTTTGCCTGTTCGCGGGCTTTCTTGGTGACGCCGGCCATAGCCCTGCGCTCGCGTTCGCTTTCGAGCACTTTTTTGAGTATCACATCGGCCACGTCGAGATTGCGGTGCAGGTAGTTGTCGAGCTCGCGTTTAACGAAGTCGCCGATAAATTTGGCTACCGTAGGGCCGTTTGGTCCTACTTCGCGGGAGCCGAGCTTGGTTTTGGTCTGCGACTCAAACACGGGCTCCTCAACCTTAATCGATACGGCGCAGACTATACCGTTGCGGATATCGGAGTATTCGAGCGAAGCGCGGCCGAAGTAGTCTTTGAAGGTGCGGCTCACGGACTCCTTAAAGGCAGTGAGGTGAGTGCCACCCTGGGTGGTGTGTTGACCGTTGACAAACGAATAATACTCTTCGCCATACTGGTTGGCATGTGTGATGGCTATCTCTATGTCGTCGCCCTTGAGGTGGATAATCGGATAGAGCGGCTCATTGGTCATGTAGTCTTTGAGCAGGTCGAGCAGACCTCCACGCGAGAAATATTTCTTGCCGTTGAACTCAATGGTAAGGCCCGTATTGAGGAAAGTGTAGTTTTTGAGCAACGGTACGATGTGCTCCTCACGGAACCGATAGTCGCGGAACAGGGTATTGTCGGGTGTGAACTGAACGAATGTACCGTTGGGCTCGTCGGTGGGGAAAGGGTCAGTGGCTTCCACAAGGTCGCCGCCGGTAAACACGGCCCGACGTTTAAGTCCGTCGCGCACACTTTCGATGATGAAGTCGACCGACAGGGCGTTGACCGCCTTGATACCCACGCCATTGAGACCTACCGACTTTTTGAATACAGCCGAGTCGTATTTAGCTCCGGTGTTCATCTTTGCCGATGCGTCGACAAGACTGGCCAAAGGTATGCCGCGGCCGTAGTCGCGTACGGTTACGGTGACCGGCGTCACATCGACTTTAATGAGTTTGCCGTAGCCCATCATGAATTCGTCGATGGCATTGTCAAGCACCTCTTTGAGCAACACATATATGCCGTCGTCGGAAGCGGAGCCGTCGCCGAGTTTGCCAATGTACATGCCCGGACGCTGACGTATGTGGGCGTTCCACGCAAGGGTGCGTATGGCGTCATCGCCATAGTATACCTCTTCGGTCGACGATGATTGCTGTATGTCGGTATTGGTTGGGGTGGTCATTATAATGAATTCTAACCCCCAAAGTTACAAAAATTCCCTCTTACACACAAATCGCCTTCAGGATATACCCTTTCAGTGACAGGGGTGTGTGGCAGCGTCGCACGGCTTGCACTACGTTGCGTTTGATTTCACGGTTATGGCTGTGGCGTGCCTGCGAGAGGGCGTAGGCGAGATGGTGGCGCATAGAGTCCCTTATTTCGCGTAGCGGTATGCCGTAATAGAGGGCTAATTCGCGGCAAGTCAATGAGCATTGTGCCGAGAACAGAGCGCATCGGCCGGCGTCGGCCGGATTGGAGATAGAGGGCTGGCCTACAGTGTAGCCAAGCGAAGGAGTGGGAAGATAGAGAATTGTGCCGGCGGAGGCGAGGGCGAGCATTATCGGTAGATCCTCGATGCCGTAATCGGTATTGCGCACGCGGTCGGGGCGTACGGCTAAGGCTTGGCGTATCACCTCGGTTCGATAGAGCATTGTGGAGAGGTGCATAGGAGCCGGGCGCTGACGCTGTAGCAGAGAGATAATCAACTCCCGTGTGGCGGGAGAGCCGGCGGGAATGTTGTGGCCCATGCCGGTGCGCAGGGTGCATTGCCCTTGTTCATTTACCTCCTCCCACGGAGTGTAAACGGCCACTGCTTCGGGATTCTTTTCGAGCAGACGGTATTTGCGTGCCAGAGTGTCGGTGCCGAGCCAGTAATCGTCGGGGGCGCAGTCGGCGATATATCGTCCGCGGCATTGGGCGAGTGCTTCGAAATAGTTGGTTACGAGCCCGCGATTCACAGAAGAGCCTATGAGCCTCACCTTATCTGGGTGACGCGATGCTATCTCGGCGGCAATGGCAGTGGTGTTGTCAGTCGAGGCATCGTCGCACACCAGAATCTCTATGTGGGCGTCGATTTCCTGACCGAGTATTGACTCCAGGGCGCGTGAGAGTGTGGCGGCGCTGTTGTAAGCCGGAACTATTACCGATATGTCGCAGCTTGAGGATGTCATTTTTGAGGCAAGAGATGTCGGGCTACAAAGTCGTGGCGCAATGCCGGGGCATTGAAATGTCGTTTCCATTTTTCGAAGGCACCTCGTCGGAGCGAGTCCATGCGGATGTCGCTATCGAGATAAGGCAGCAGTCCGCGCACAAATTCCTCGGGAGTGCAATCGGGCGGCAGCAGCAGCCCGCAGTCGTCGTCGACCAGTTGGGATACGCCACCCACATCCGTTGCAATTGCCGGTATACCGTAGGCCATACCTTCGCACAGACTTATAGGTAGTCCTTCAGAATCACTCAGCAGCATCATCCAGTCAATGGGTTCGGCTGTAAGCATGCGTTGCACCTCGGGATTATGCCGGGTGCCGCGAAGCTCTACGCTCAGATTCGTCTCGGTTATGGAACCGGTTGCTGATTTGAGCACCGACATAAGAGGGCCGTCGCCAATATGAATCCATCTGATTGATGTAGAGGGCCGTGCCACAGCGAGTTTGCGGAGCATTTCCAATATCCGCCCTACCCCTTTGCCGGGTGCTACGCGTGCAATCGACATGAAGGTGAGTTGCCTGTCGGTAGATTTATGACCCGCAGCCATGTGTGCAGGTAAAAGTTTTGTGCAGCCTATTGGCGCGCTGTGAATCTTATCGGCCGAACCGGGGAATAATTTTTTCAGGTAGTCAGCACCAAAGCCCGATACGCAGTATATGCCTTGTGATTGGTCGATGGCTTCGGCTCGTGGTTTCAAGGCGCGGTCGGTGTAAATGTCGTGGCCATGGGCGCGGCTTACGTATCGCAGAGAGGGTATGTGCTTGCGCATGTGCCCGAGAGCGGCGGTGGGGAAGTCGAACCAGAAAGTCTCTATTACGGTGTCTTTTAAATCCAAATCACCTTTGATAAACCGGTGAAGGAACCAACGCTCAAACGCTATAGAGGCGGCTGTGAATGTGAGGTTGGTGAATGTGCGTGGGGAGCCGCATCGGCGCCACAGTCCGGGGGTGAACAGATAGAGTGCGCGGCGCCATTTTTGGCGCCACAGGGGGGATTCTACCCAGTCGCGGCATATCTCTACGTTCGGCGGCAGCGGTATGGCGTCGGCCGGGCCGAGGGCGGTAGTGGGTATCACTATGACACGCGCAAACGCTTTTGCCAAAGCCTCTATTTCGGGCACTACAAAGGCGGTCTCGGTAATGCTTCCCAGCGGGAAGGCATCGGTGATGAGTATTGCGGTGGTCATGCTTGTGATAAGTTACGGCCGCTCCCCGCAGGGAGAGCGGCCGTAATAAGGTGTTGGGCACCATCAGGCTATGCCGAGGTGCTTTTTGATGAGTTCGATTTTGGCTATGGCGTCGGCGTTGGCCTTGTCGTAATCGGCGGCTGAAGCCAGTGTGCCGTGCACTTCGATGTAGAATTTAATCTTAGGCTCGGTGCCTGAGGGACGTATGCTCACCTTGGTGCCGTCGGCCGTGAAATACTGGAGCACGTTGGACGTGGTGGGCATGTCGAGTTTCTCTACCGTGCCGGCGGGAACATTGCGGCAGGTAAGCGCATCGTAGTCCTTTATAGTGATTACGGGGCTGCCTGCGAGCTCTTTCTGCGGATTTTCGCGGAAAGCCTTCATCATGGCCTGTATCTCCTCGGCGCCCGATTTGCCGGTGCGTACCACTGAGATACCCTCCTCGTGCGAGTAGCCGTAGGTCATGTAGATGTTCTGGAGCATTGAGAGGAAATTCATGCCTTTCTCCTTGGCCCAGGCGGCAGCTTCAGCCATCAGGGAGATGGCGCTCACGGCGTCTTTGTCGCGGCAGAAATCTTCGGCGAGGAAGCCGTAGCTCTCTTCACCGCCGCCAAGATAGCGTGCAGTGCCTTCGTTGTCGCGTATCACGGCTGCAATCCATTTGAAACCGGTGTAGCAGTCGTACATGGTGATATTGTTTTTGTCGGCTATCGACTTGATTGTCTCGGTGGTAACGATGGTCTTTACGATATACTCCTTGCCGGTGAGGCGTCCGAGCTCGGCATTACGGGTCATGATGTAGTTGAGGAGAATCATCACAATCTGGTTGCCGTTGAGCAGCACATACTCGCCGTTGGCGTCACGCATCACGCAACCAATGCGGTCGGCATCGGGGTCGGAGGCCATAACGAGGTCGGCTCCGGTTTCTTTGGCTTTGGCTATGGCCATAGCCATGGCCGGCGGATTCTCGGGGTTGGGGGAGGCAACGGTGGGGAAATCGCCCGATGTCACATCCTGTTCGGGAACGTGTATGATGTTTTCAAAACCATAGTTGCGCAGCGACTGAGGAATGAGGTTTACGCCGGTGCCGTGGATGGGGGTGTAGACAATCTTCATGTCTTTGTTTTTGGCTACGGCCTCGGGGCTGAGCTGCAGGCCCTTGATGGCTTTGAGGAATGCTTCGTCGATTTCGCTGCCAATAATCTGGATTTTTGATTTGTCGCCGTTGAAGCGGATAGATTCCACGCCCTTGATGCGGTTTACGTGGTCAATGATGTTGACATCGTGGGGAGCGATAATCTGTGCGCCGTCTTCCCAATATGCCTTATAGCCGTTGTATTCCTTGGGGTTGTGAGAGGCTGTGATGTTTACGCCGCTCTGGCAGCCGAGATGACGTATGGCGAACGAGAGCTCGGGAGTGGGGCGGAAGTTGTCGAAGAGATATGCCTTGATACCGTTGGCCGAGAAGATGTTGGCTACTATTTCGGCGAAGCGGCGTGAATTGTTGCGCACGTCGTGGCCTACTACAACGCTGATTTCGGGGAGGTCTTTGAATGCCTCTTTGAGGTAATTGGCCAGACCCTGGGTGGCTGCGCCCACGGTATAGATATTCATGCGGTTGGAGCCGGCGCCCATTATGCCGCGCAAGCCGCCGGTGCCGAATTCGAGGTCTTTGTAGAATGATTCGATAAGCTGTGTGTGGTCGGGATTGTCGAGCATAGCCTGCACCTCTTTGCGGGTAGCTTCGTCGTAAGCATCGCCGAGCCACACGCGTGCCTTGGCGGTAACGGATTTCAACAGTTCGTCGTTGTTATTTTCCATATTTTAAAATTTAAGGATAAGTATTCTTGAATTTTGGGTACTCACAAATTTAACTCTTTATTCTGTAACAACAAAAAAATCTTAGACCCCGTTCCGCAATATTTGTTAATGCTGGGGTCGCATATCTCTGAGTGATTTTTGTCTTGTGATGAAGGAACGTAGCTGAGCTACGTGACTGAATAACAAGGGGAAAAGCGCCGGAGATATGTGATGATAAGGTAATCTAATGTATTTGTATACAATTAATTGCCCAAATTTGGTTATACGATTTTAATCATTTGTAACATATTGTAATAGATGGGAATGTACTACAGACCTGACACATGAGCACCGTACCCTTATTTTTTGAAAAATCAGAATCAAAGGCTGATATATTTGACTTTCGTAAATCTCTGTTTTTTAATTAGAACAGGGTGCGGGAGGGAACTTCTGTCCAATGATTTTCCAGTTACCATCGCCTCGGTCAATCGCCATGTATCTGCGTCCGCTTGTTTCGGTTACAATGCAACCGCATTGCTCCCTCACTGCGCGAACACATCTGCACGACGTTTGACCACCCCAGCGTCAATAAATATTGGGGAACGGGGTCTTGGAAAAGTGAGAACCGCTGAGGCCGCTAACCTTTGGCGAGGCAGCAGGGCAACGAGCAGTGTGCGGCGGCGGGTATGCTGTAAGCACCTCCGCGCATGCCGCTTATGCAATAGCGCTCGGCCAGCGAGGGGTTGACAAGCTGCTTTGTTACATCGCTTTTGATGCGCGATATTTTCTGAAGGAGCGACTCGGATGCGGGACGGCAGATGTCGTCGACAGACGCACGCGCGAGCGAGTCGCTCACGCCGGGTTTGACCATATAGTATATCTCCTCGAACTGATGACGGTAGCGGTCTATCTCCTTGAGCACAATCCCATCGGGATGGCAGAGGAAGAGGATGTAGAGCGCGCGGCACAGGGGTGTGAGTCTGAGCTGCATCTCGTCGTAGTCGGGGAGTATGAGCTGCATGTTGCCATTGACCTTTACGGGTGAATATAAGTCGCTGTCGATTAGGAACTTACCTTTGATATGTCCGAGCAGTTTGTCGATGTCGGGTATACGGTGATACTCCTTGACGTATTGGGTGACCAGTATGCCGATTCGGCGGAGTATATCGCGCTGAGCACTCTGCAGGCTCTCAATCTCTATATCAAACAGATCCTCCTCTATTTCCTCCGGTGTCTTTTCGCGAGGGATGGGGGCCGCAGGCATTGCTGTAGCGTATTTGCCGCAACTGCATTGGCAGTCGTAGTCGGGTGTACTGCCGTTTGGCGTCGGTGGCGACATTGCACCCCGGCAGAGAGGGTGCGGATAGTTTGTGATGAGCGAAGTGGCGTCGACGGAGCCGCTTACAAACGATGGGAAATCGATAATGGTGTCGAAAAATTCCTCCAGATAGGTGCCGCGGTTTGCGCAATCTCGGTCGGCCGGGAAGTATATGTAGGAGTTGCTCCGCAGGTTGCCGATGTTGTAGAGTCGCGACACAACGACATCCTCTAACTCGGGAGCCGGTGCCGGCATCTCCTTGAAATCGAGCCCGTGACGGAGGGAAGAGATGCGCAGACGCGTGATGAAAGCATCGGATGAGACCGAATTATTTCCGGCCGGCTGAGCAGTGAAGTGTACAACCACACCGGGACGAAGGTTGATGGCTGAGAAATCGATATGCATATATCATTGATATGGTTGTGTTTAGTAGCCTCACGCGTAAGAGCGGGAGGCTACTGATAAAACGTAGTGTGAAGCTGATTTATTGCCGGTTGCCCCGGTTGAAATAATTCTCGTTGCAACAGCCGGGGGCGCAATCGCACGAGGCCTCGGCCATCCAGCTTTCGCGGCATGCGCGCTCTTGCTCAAACATTCGAGCGGTGCCCTGCGGGGTTTTGTCGAACGTGAGAGTGTTTTCAATTGAGATTGTCATTGCCGCCTTCTCAACATCGTGATCGGCACCGATGTAGGCAAACAGCCAGCCCTCGGTCTTAAGGCTCTCTATGAGTTTCTTTATCGTCGGGCCATTCCACTCCTTTGAGTCGTTTTCGTAGCCGTCGGTGATGATGGTTACCGATACCTTTGCATCGGGGTCGGACTTGAGTGCGCGTGAAATTTCTTTGCACGACAGGCCAATCGCGTCGTAAAGGGGCGTGCAGCAGCAGGGGCGAAAATCGTCGGGGCGGATGTTGCGTGTCGTAGAGGCCTCCGCGCAATTGTAGATATACTGCATCTCGCATGAGCAGAAGGCAAGCAGCGTGACGAACTGGCGCGAGAGGGGATTACGGCGGGCAAAGGAGCGTATGGTGCCGAGGGTTTCGTTTACGCCATTTACGGCTTCGTTGCGGATGGAGGTCATTGAACCGCTGCGGTCGAGGATGATGAGGTTGTAGATGTTGTGTGCCATAACTTTGATTTTTTTGGGGGGGTGTTGAAAAAATTGAGCGTATCAGATGGATACTGAATACACTGCAAAGTTATGGCGTAAATGAGAGGGGGTGCCGTTTTTGCAACCTTGCAAGGATGTTGCGGCTTGATAATTAGCGGCGTGTGCTGAGCGAGTCGAGCATCGACTGCAGGCGGTCGCGTATCGATTTCAGACGAGCCACGGTGCGGTGGCGCTGCTCAATGCCATGGGGATTTACCCTCAGCTGCTCCTGTGCCGCCTTGAGGTTGAGGCCCCGCTCCTTCACAAGGTAGTGTATCATGGCAATCTTGTCAATGTCGGAGGGGGTATAGAAGCGCGTGCCGCGGTCGTTGCGGCGAGGCTTTATCACCGTGAAGTTCTTTTCCCAAAACCGTAATGTAGATGCCGGTATGTTGAGAATGTCGGCCACTTCCGATATCTTGTAATATTTCTTGTCGAGGGGGTCCATTTGGTTGCAAAAGTAAGCAAAAACCGTTAATTTTGCACATTAATTAACAACCATTTGCAAGCCAATAAAATTACACTTCATTAATATGCTTACAGCGAAAGAAATACGCGAATCGTTCAAGACATTTTTTGAATCGAAGGGGCATCATATCGTACCGTCGGCTCCGATGGTAATCAAAGATGACCCCACGCTGATGTTTACCAACGCCGGTATGAATCAGTTTAAAGACATAATACTCGGCAATAAGGCCGCCAAATATCACCGTGTGGCCGACTCGCAGAAGTGCCTGCGCGTGAGCGGAAAGCACAACGATCTCGAAGAGGTGGGAATGGATACATACCATCACACAATGTTTGAGATGCTGGGCAACTGGAGCTTCGGCGATTATTTCAAGAAAGAGGCTATCGACTGGGCCTGGGAATATCTGGTAGATGTATTGCATCTCGACCCGAAACGCCTTTATGCCACAGTGTTCGAGGGCTCGAAGGCCGAGGGCCTTGCGCGCGACGATGAGGCTGCCGGCTACTGGGAAGCGCATCTACCGGCCGACCATATCATCAACGGCAATAAGCACGACAATTTCTGGGAGATGGGCGATACAGGCCCATGCGGCCCCTGCTCCGAGATACATATTGACCTGCGCAGCGATGCCGAGCGCGCCGAAAAGTCCGGCCGTGAACTCGTGAACCATGACCATCCGCAGGTGATAGAGATATGGAACCTTGTGTTCATGCAATACAACCGCAAGGCCGACGGTTCTCTCGAGCCGCTTCCCGCAAAGGTAATTGATACCGGCATGGGATTCGAACGCCTCTGTATGGCTCTCCAGGGCAAGACCTCCAACTACGATACCGATGTGTTCACTCCGCTGATTTCGAAAATAGCCGAGTTGTCGGACAAGCCATACGGCAAAGATGCCAAGGTGGATATAGCCGAGCGCGTTATAGCCGACCACGTGCGTACCATAGCATTCTCGATTGCCGACTCGCAGCTTCCGGGAAATGCCAAGGCCGGATATGTGATACGCCGAATTTTGCGTCGCGCCGTGCGCTATGCCTATACATTCCTCGATCAGAAGCAGGCATTCATGTATCGTCTCATAGACACTCTGATAGAGAGCATGGGCGAGGCTTACCCCGAACTTCCGGCCCAGCGTGAACTGATAATGCGAGTAATCAAGGAGGAGGAGGACGCCTTCCTGCGCACGCTCGAAAACGGTATACGTATGCTCGACGGTGCCATTGCGGCCGCACGCAAGGAGGGCCGCAGCGAGATATCGGGCAAAGAGGCTTTTGTGCTCTACGACACATACGGATTCCCGCTCGACCTTACCCAGCTTATTCTCAAAGAGAACGGCATGACTCTCGATCAGGCCGGTTTTGACAGCGAGATGGCAGCCCAAAAGCAGCGTGCACGCAACGCCGCTTCGGTGGAGACGGATGACTGGACGGTGCTCGCCGAGGGCGAGACAGAATTTGTGGGATATGACCACACATCATGCCAGGCTCGCATACTGCGCTACCGCAAGGTGAAGCAAAAAAAGGGCGAATACTATCAGGTGGTGCTCGACCGCACACCGTTCTACGCCGAGATGGGCGGTCAGGTGGGCGACCGCGGTACGCTGACATCGCTTGCCGACGGCTCTGAGACCGAAATCTACGATACCAAGCGCGAAAATGGTCAGAGTGTGCATCTGGTCAACAAGTTGCCCCTCGACGTGGAAGGCGCGTTTACTGCAGCTATTGACGAAAAAGCCCGACTGGCCACTTCGTGCAACCACTCCGCCACGCACCTGCTCCACCAGGCCCTGCGTCAGGTGCTCGGCACACACGTGGAGCAGAAAGGCTCGTTTGTGTCGCCCGATTTGCTCCGATTCGACTTCTCGCATTTCCAGAAACTCACTCCCGAGGAGATACGCCGGGTAGAGCGCATAGCCAATGCCAATGTGCGCCGCGCCATTCCGCTCTGCGAAAACCGCGCCGTGCCCATTGCCGAAGCAAGAGAGATGGGCGCCATGGCTCTGTTCGGAGAGAAATACGGCGAGGAGGTGCGCGTGATAAAGTTCGACGAGTCGGTTGAGCTCTGTGGCGGTACACACGTGGCCAATACCGGCAACATAGGTATGATACGTATTATCTCGGAGAGCAGTATAGCTGCCGGCATACGTCGTATCGAGGCCATCACCGCCGATAAGGTGGAGGAGGCAGTGGATGAGATGACCCGCAATATGTCGGAGGTATGCCATCTGCTCAATAATGCTCCCGATGTGGTGACAGCGCTGAAAAATTCGATAGCCGAGAATGCAAGCCTGCACAAGGAGGTGGAGGAATACTTCCATGAGCGTGTCAACAACATGGCTGCCGAGCGATTGCAGAATGCCAAGATGGTTGGCGATATCAAGCTCGTGACGATAGGCGGCATCCGCATCCCCGATGTAGTGAAGAATGTGGCATTCGCTGTGCGCCAGTCGTCGCCTACCGGCACAGCCTTCGTGGGTGCTACAGTTGACATGACTGGCAAACCGCTGCTTACGGTGATGCTAACCGAAGATGTGGTGGCACGCGGGTACAATGCCTCGCAGATTGTCCGCGAGGCAGCCAAGAACATCAAGGGCGGCGGTGGCGGCCAGCCGGGCTTTGCCCAGGCGGGTGGCAAGGAAGCCACAGGTCTTACCGAAGCGTTTGATGCTATGGTTGCCGCCTTCAAATAGCAGCAGAGCACCAGGCAAACAACCTCAATAATACAAGAGGAGGCTGAATCGCATTGATTCAGCCCCCTTTGTATTATTGTCTCAATTTTTACTACGCGCGAATATATCAGCGAAAAATGGGGAACGGTCACAGAATATTAACTGATCAACTTTTTCTCTGGGAATAAATAATATCTTGCAACACAGGAGTATCTGTTCTTTTGAAGAGTCTGAATTATAATTTAAATATAAAATATCGCCGTCGACGTTTAATCCCCATAGCCCATGAAACTTATCTACAACTTTCTCATCAGAGCCTTCCAAAAGAACGCGTGTATTGATACAAGTAAAACTGTTGTCGTTCCAAAATGTCAAATAGTATTTATAAACATATTTCTTTTTGCCTATCTCCTTCAGCTTTTGGCCATACCATTCGCCAACTAAGCATGGCTTGGCATCTATGTCTGGTTCGTCTTTTTTGGCGTTATCCCCGCAAGCAGAAAACGTGATATTACACATTGTCAGCAGAAATATAAGATATATAGTATGTGCTTTTTTCATAAGAAATATATTCAGGAGAATGAATCTGCTTATATGGCAAAGGTGCATTGATTTAGGAAAATAGCGGAGGCCGAATCAGTTTTGGTGATTCGGCCTCCGTAAGCTATGTATGCAGTGGTATCAGTAGCGGCGGGCGCCGTCGGATACGATTACGGGATATATCATGGGCTCGTGGCCGTAGCGGGCGTTGAATTTCTCCTTCACGGTGTTGATGAAACTGTCGTAGAGTTCATCCTTCACCAGGTTGACGGTGCAGCCTCCGAAGCCGCCGCCCATGATGCGCGAACCGGTCACACCGCACTCGCGGGCTACATCGTTGAGGTAGTCGAGTTCCTCGCACGATACTTCGTAGAGTTTCGACATGCCCTGGTGTGTGCCGTACATGCAGCGGCCTACGGTTTCGTAGTCGCCTTTTACGAGGGCGTCGCATACGTCGAGCACGCGCTGTTTCTCCTCTATTACGTATTTGGCACGCTTGTAGTCCTCCTCCGAGATTTTGTCTTTGGCTGCGTCGAGCATGGCCATATCGGCATCACGGAGAGTCTCCACGCCGAGGGTACGGGCTACGCGTTCGCACGATTCGCGACGTTTGTTGTAGGGTGAGTCAACGAGTTCGTGTTTCACGCGCGAGTCTACGAGCACCAGTTTGTAGCCGTCGAGCTTGAAGGGGAAGTATTCAAATTCGCCTGAACGGCAGTCGAGGCGCATCAGGTTGTCTTTCTTGCCGTGTACGGAGGCAAACTGGTCCATGATGCCGCAGTTCACGCCACAATAGTTGTGCTCGGTGCTCTGGCCTATCTTGGCGAGTTCCATTTTGGGGAAGCTGTTGTTGTTGAAGAGGTCGTTGAGGGCGTTGGCAAAGCAGCTCTCGAGTGCTGCGCTCGACGAGAGACCTGCGCCGAGGGGTACATTGCCGGCAAATACGGCATCGAATCC
>JAGAUN010000030.1 GCA_017620715.1 Muribaculaceae bacterium
CAAGGTCGTTGTTGTCGAGTATCAGTTCGCCGGTAGTCTGATTGTCGCGAAACAGATTGCCGGCCATGAGCATTTTGTCTACGAGAGTAGTCTTGCCGTGGTCTACGTGGGCTATAATGGCAATATTGCGTATATTCTGCATTACCTTAATCTTTAACCTTAGAAATTCGCGCAAAGTTACGCAGAAATCTCCGCAGGGCCAAATTAGAGCAACTATTTCATTAAAAATAGCTACCTTTGCATGATTGTAATAACCATCAAATATTCTCAGCTATGATACGACGTCTGTTCTTACTACTTGCCGTAGGCTGTATAAGTTTGTGTGCAAGTGCTCAGGTGCAACTTACCCACAACGGCTCGCCGGCAGGGCGAATCATTTATTCCGATTCCCGCGACACCGAAGCGGCTAATCTCCTCGCCTCTTTCATAAAGCAGATTTCGGGCGCCACGCTTCCCGTAACTCAGAAGGCTGTCAAGCCGCGCAAGGGTGATGTGGTGATAGCCCGCGTCGACAACCCCGCTATCACCGAAGACGGTTTCCGTATCACCACCCCCTCGGGAACACTTCTCATAGAGTCGACCAAGGGGAAAGGCTCTGTTTATGCTGTGACCGAACTGCTCGAACGCTGGCTCGGCACCAATTACTGGAGCGAACGCGAGTACGACATCACATCGCAGCCCACCATCAAACTACCGGCCATAAACCTGCTCAGCAATCCCGATTTCAGATATCGCCAGTCGCAAAACTATGCTCTTGCCACCGACTCGGTCTATCGTATGTGGATGCGCCTCGAAGAACCTCGCGAGGAGTTTATCAACGGTATGTTTGTGCACACATTCGACCGCCTGCTCCCCTCGGCCGTTTACGGCGAGGCGCATCCCGAATATTACGCATATTTCGACGGCGTGCGTCATCCCGGCAAAGCTTCGCAGTGGTGCCTCACCAATCCCGAGGTATTCGAGGTGGTATCGGCCCGTCTCGATTCAATTTTCAAGGCCAACCCAGACCTCGATATGATTTCAGTGAGCCAGAACGACGGCAACTATACCAACTGCAAATGTGAAGAGTGTGCCCGCATCGATTCGATTGAAGGCGCCCCTTCAGGCTCCCTCATTCATTTCCTCAATAAACTGGCCGACCGCTTCCCCGACAAGCAGTTCTCCACCCTCGCATATATCTATACCATGCACCCGCCCAAGCATGTGAAGCCGCGCCCCAATGTCAACATCATGCTTTGCGACATCGATTGCTATCGTGAGGTGCCCCTGCAGTACAATGCCTCAGGCCGCGACTTCCTCAAAGCGCTCGACGGCTGGAGCCGTATCACCGATAATATATATGTGTGGGATTACGGAATCAACTTCGACGGTACATCAACGCCTTTCCCCAACTTCCACATCATACAGCCCAATATGCAGACCTTCAAGAAGGCCGGCGCCACCATGCACTTCTCGCAGATAGCCGGATTCCGTGGCGGCGACATGTCGGAACTCCGCACATGGCTTATATCTAAACTGATGTGGGATACCAATGCCAATGTCGATTCACTTATCACCGTCTTTACCGACGGATATTACGGAGCGGCAGGCCCGTACATCAAGCGCTATCTGCAGCTTCAGGAGGGAGCCCTGCTCGGAAGCCGTATACCCCTTTGGATTTACGATTCGCCTGTAACTCACAAAGACGGCATGTTCAATCCCAACCTCATGCGCATTTACAACGACCTCTTCGATAGGGCTGAAGCAGCTGTGGCTGCCGACTCTACGCTCGTCGACCGTGTGCGCCGCTCACGTCTGCCCCTGCAATATGTTGAACTCGAACTGGCACGCACCGATCCGCAGAAAGATCTGGCCGATATCAATGCCAAGCTCGATACATTTGAACAGCGCTCTATACGCTACGGCCTTGCAACGCTCAACGAGCGTAATAATTCACCGGTCGACTACTGCCACCTATATCGCGAGCGCTATCTGCCGCGCACCGCAGTCAACAAAGCCGCCGGCGCCACCGTCTCGTTCAGCAAGCCCGTGCCCGCGCCTTACGACCGCATAGCCGCCACAGCCCTCACCGACGGCCTTTACGGCGGAGCCACCTACAAAGATGCGTGGATTGGATGGGAAGGCACCGACGTGGATATTACACTCGATATGGGTAAGGCCACAGAGTTTACTACCGTAACGGCCGACTTCCTCCAGCAGCTCGGCGCGTGGATTCTCCAGCCGCTGTCGGTAACATTCTCGGTGAGCGACGACGACGTCAACTTTACCCCCCTCTCTACCGTCAGCCTCACCGAAGACAGCAGCCCGAAAATTAAGTTCGAGGCCGTAAAATACACCTCGCCCGCACCTGTTGAAGCCCGCTACATACGCCTCGGCATCGAAGCTACCAAGTATTGCCCCCACTGGCACTACGGCGTGGGCAATGTGTGCTGGGTATTCCTCGACGAAATCACAGTAGAATAGCATTTTATACCATTTATAAATGGGAACGTACATACTCGGAATAGAATCATCGTGCGACGATACCTCGGCGGCTGTCGTTTCAGGCGACGGATTGCTGTGCAGCAATGTCATAGCCTCCCAGTCGGTGCATGAGCAATATGGCGGTGTGGTGCCCGAACTTGCATCGCGCGCACATCAGCAAAACATAGTGCCGGTGGTCGACGCGGCACTGCGTCAGGCCGGCATCGACGCATCCGAGCTTTCGGCTATCGCCTTTACACGCGGTCCCGGCCTGCTCGGCTCGTTGCTTGTGGGCACATCGTTTGCTAAAGGGCTGTCGTTAGCCCTGCGCATACCAATCATCGAGGTCAACCACCTGCACGCACACGTATTGGCTCATTTCATTAAACAGTCGCCTGACGACGAGGTGCCCGAATATCCATTCCTTACCCTCCTCATCTCGGGCGGTAACAGTCAGCTCATACTCGTGCGCAACTACAACGACATGCAGATACTCGGCGCCACCATCGACGATGCCGCCGGCGAAGCATTTGACAAGTGCGCGAAAGTGATGGGGCTGCCATATCCGGGAGGGCCGCACATCGACCGTCTGGCCGCCACCGGCGATCCCCTGCGGTTTCATTTCGCACGCCCGCGCATACCCGGACTCGACTATAGTTTCTCCGGGCTTAAGACCTCGTTCCTGTATACCGTGCGCGATGCCCTGCGTCAGGATTCCGATTTTATCGAAAAAAATCGCGCCGACCTTGCCGCTTCGCTACAGCACACCATCATAGACATACTCATGCGCAAACTCGACCTTGCTGTCAAGCAGACGGGAGTGAGTACGGTAGCCATAGGCGGTGGAGTGTCGGCCAACAGCGGGGTGCGCGATGCCGTTTCCGACTACTGCCGGGTACACGGTCTTAAGGCGTTCATCCCCAAGCGTGTATTTACCACCGACAATGCCGCCATGGTGGCCATAGCCGGTTACTTCAAATATCTCGACGGCGAATTTTGCCGCTATGACTCTACTCCCTTCGCTCGCGTACACGTATGAAAATTTCTATAGTAGTGATAGGCGACGAGCTCCTTTTGGGGCAGGTGTCCGACACCAACTCCGGAGCAATAGCCCGCATTATTGCCCCTTACGGCTGGAGCGTGGAGCACGTAGAGACGGTGCCTGACTCTGCTGCCGCCATAGTAGAAGCCGTTAGCCGCGCCATGAGCCGTTCACGTATAGTGATTACCACTGGCGGCCTCGGCCCCACGCGCGACGACATCACGGTAAAAGCACTGATGCAGATATTCCCCGGTCGGCTCGTCGAAAATCCGCAGGTGCTTCAGAATGTCAAAGCCATGATGCAGCGCCGTGGTTTGCCCCTCAACAATCTCACCGCAGCGCAGGCAATGGTGCCCGATTGTGCTGATGTGATACAGAACCGCTACGGCACAGCTCCCATACTCCTTTTCCACTCCGGCGATACCACCGTAGTGAGCATGCCCGGTGTGCCGGCTGAGACGGAGCCGATGATGCGCCATGAGGTGATGGCTGCGTTGAGGCAAAAATATTCATCGGCCACACATACCTTGCATACCACTCTCACCATACAGGGCATTTCGGAGTCAGCGCTGGCCGAGCGGCTTGCCGCTTTTGAAGATGCTTTGCCCCAATGGCTGCATCTTGCATATCTGCCGCAGGCATCGATATTGCGCCTGCGTCTCGACGGCAACCATACCGACGGCGAATTGCTCCACGGCACGCACGCACGGGCACTTGCCCAACTGAAACAACTCTGCGCTGACGTGCTCCTATACGAAGGCGAGCACACCCCGGCCATGCAACTCTTGAATCTTCTTAAGAAGCGCGGCCTGACCTTGGCCACCGCAGAGAGCTGCACAGGCGGTACTATAGCGTCGATGCTCACGGCCATACCGGGCAGCTCCGAAGCGTATTGCGGCTCGGTAGTAGCCTATTGCAACGAGGCCAAGCAATCGCTGCTTGGAGTCCAGGCAACCACACTCGCCGCCCACGGCGCCGTAAGCGAGCCGGTAGTAAAACAGATGGCCGAAGGGGCACGCAAAGCACTCAATACCGATGTAGCCTTGGCTACAAGCGGCATAGCCGGTCCCGGAGGAGCCACCGCCGACAAGCCCGTAGGTACAGTGTGCATAGCCGTTGCCACCCCCTCGGGCACCTACACCTCCACTCACCATTTCGGAGGCACCCGCACCCGCATAATCGAGCGCTCCGCCCTCACAGCC
This sequence comes from Muribaculaceae bacterium, assembly GCA_017620715.1. Taxonomy (GTDB): domain Bacteria; phylum Bacteroidota; class Bacteroidia; order Bacteroidales; family Muribaculaceae; genus Paramuribaculum. The sequence continues at coordinate 4,708 of JAGAUN010000030.1, forward strand.
CTCTCTTTAGCCATCCGCACAGTCCCCAATATATTACAAATCTGTTAAATATTTGGCGACAAAGATATATCGACAACAAAAAAATCGTAAATTTGCACACTTATCACCAATCAGCTATCATGTAATGAAGAATATCGTACAAGGCTCTCTTATTACCACATTTCGTTGCAACGCAAAATGCAACATGTGTAATATTTGGAAATTCCCTACAAAATCCGAAGAAGAGATAGGCCCCGAGTATTACGAGAAACTCCCAGCCGGCTTACGCATCAACATCACCGGCGGCGAAGCTACAATACGCAAAGATATCGACAAAATTTTTGAAGTCCTTTACCCCAAGGCTTCACTTTTGGAACTGAGCACCAACGGCTATAATACTGAAAAGATTGTAGAGATAGCCAATAAATACCCCAACATACTTATCCGAGTATCGGTAGAAGGTCTGCCTAAAATCAACGATGAAAAGCGTGGATTGGTCAACGGCTTTGACCACGCGCTGCGCACAATGCTCGAACTCAAGAAAACCAAGTGCAAAAACATAGGCTTCTCGGTAGTAATATCGCCCGACAACTATAAAGACCTCGTGCACCTCTACGAACTTTGCGCCGCATTAGGTGTGGAGCTCGGAAACTCTACCGTGCACAACTCGTGGTATTTCCATAAAGATGATAATCAGATCGTGAGCGAAGATGCTCTCGCTCAGCATGAGCTCTTTGTAAAAGCACTGCTTACATCCAAGCGTCGCGGACTTAAAAACCGTCTGAAAGATTACGGCCGTGCATTTTTCAACCGCTCAATTCACCGCCGTCTGCGTGGCGACGATGCCGGTTATCGTCCCGCATGCGGTGCCCTCACCGACTTCTTCTTCATCGACCCGTGGGGCAACGTTTCGCCCTGCAACGGCTCAGGCGAAGAGTGGATTATAGGTAATATCAAGGAGCAGTCGTTTGAAGAAATCATGGCTTCCGACAAAGCCAAGGCGGCTCTCGAAAAGGTCAAGGCATGTAAGCGCAATTGTGCTTTCATCGTTACCGAACGTCACGACATGAAACGCCGCCCCTGGATTCCTATCAAATGGATTATCAAAAACAAATGGCGTATAAGCCGCGGTAAGGATATCTGCTGGGAATAAGGCCGTAACAACATGTCTGGCAAGAAGCGTTTAGCCGTAATAGGCATCAGAGGCTTCCCCGGAGTGCAGGGCGGAGTTGAGAGTCATTGTATGCAGCTCATATCCCGGCTGGCCGCAAATTTCAATTGCGTAGTATATCGCCGCAAGCCATATCTCACAGCTCAGTCTCAGACCGAAAACCTTAGCGGCGTTCAGTTCCGCGATCTCCCCTCCACTCGTATAGGTGGATTTGAAAGTCTCTATCACACATTCCTTTGCTGCATGCACCTGCTCTTTCATAGAGTAGATGTAGTGAATGTGCATAATATCGGCCCCGGTCTGTTTGCCCCGTTGCTCCGCATTATGGGATTCAAAGTGGTGCTCACATATCACAGCCCTAATTACGAGCACGACAAATGGAGTCTTCCGGCCAAACTTATGCTGCGGCTGTGTGAAAAGGTTTCGCTCTCGTGCAGCAACCGCGTGATTTTCGTTTCCCAACCGCAACGCGATAAATACTCTCAGGCAGTGAAGCGCAAGTCAGTGGCCATACCCAACGGCATCAACCCAACAGGCACCGACCACGGCACTGATTTTCTTGAAAAGCACAATCTGCGCCCCGGAGAGTATATTTTGGCAGTCGGGCGCCTTACACCCGAAAAAGGTTTCGACGTGCTTGTGCGTGCCGTAAACGCTCTTGACCGTCCGATTACACTCGTAATAGCCGGCGCCAGCGATCACGGCAACGATTTCGAAAAGCAACTGCGCGAACTTGATGTGCGTCGCCGCACCGTATTTACCGGCTTCACCACGGGCGCTCCGTTGGCGCAGCTCTATACTCATGCACGCCTATACGTATTGTCATCGTACGCTGAAGGCTTCCCTATGGTATTGCTTGAGGCCATGTCGCACCAATTGCCTGTGGTGTGCACCGACATCCCCGCCACTCATATCATTCCCCTCCCGGCCGACCGATATGCAAAACGGGGCGACAGCGACGATTTGGCCCGCGTGATAGAGAAAGCTCTGGCCGAAGGCCCCGAACGACAAAGTTATCCGCTCGGCCGGTACAACTGGGATAATGTGACACAGGCCACGGTGCAACTTTACAACAGCATATTATAGTAATGTCTACATCACAAAGCACCTCTGCCGGTAAGACCCGATTCTCGCCCACCTTTCTTATACTCACGGTGGTGTTCTGCATTTGCCTTGTGGTGGCCAACCTCATGGAAATCAAAACAGTGTCGGTAGGGCCGCTTGCACTCACCGCGGGAGTGGTGGTATTTCCCGTATCTTATATTATATCTGATTGCATAGTAGAAATCTACGGCTTCCGCAGGGCGCGTTTCGTGATATGGCTCGGCTTTGCAATGAATCTACTGGTGTGTCTGCTGCTGCAACTGGGCCTTTGGCTCCCCGGCGATGCCTATTGGCAGGGACAGGAAGCCATGCAGCTGGTGTTCGGCGCCGTGCCGCGCATACTCGTAGCCAGTTTCACCGCATTTGTGTGCGGCTCCATGGTCAACGCCTATGTGATGAGCCGAATGAAAGTCGGCCGCCGCGGCACAAGCGGTTTCTCGGCCCGCGCCATCATATCAACCCTCTGGGGCGAAGGTACGGACTCCTGTATCTTCTTCCCCCTGGCATTTGCCGGCACACTCCCGTGGCATACCATCGGGGCTCTGATACTCACCCAGACCCTCGTGAAAACTCTCTACGAAATCATAATACTGCCCGTAACCCTCCGAGTCGTGCACAAACTGCGTGCCATAGAGGGCGCTGAGGCCAACGATACCGGCATATCGTATAAATGGTGGAAGATAAATGAACTTTGACAGCGTACACACCGTCTGGCTCGACCTTGACGATACCCTCATTGACTTCACAGCCATTGCCGCTGATGCTCTCGGCACTATGTGGCACACCGAGCAGGTGCTCCGCAGTCATTTCCCCACACCTGAGGTCTGGGCCGAGATATACGAAAAGCACAACATGCAGCTGTGGGCCCAGTATAGTCGTGGCGAAATAACGCGTCAATACCTGCGCGCCGAGCGCTTCAGCCGCCCGCTCATTGAGGGTGGCGTCTCTTCTGAAGAGGCTGCGGAGTTGTCGCGACGCTTCGATACCATATATCTCGACCTCCTCGCCCGTGGCAAAACACTCATGCCGGGGGCCATGGAGCTGCTGCGCTGCCTGCGCCGCCACCATTTTACAATAGGAATACTGAGCAACGGATTCAAAGAGGTACAGTTCCGCAAGATACGCACAGCCGGACTCGAGCCCTATATAGATATTGTAGTGCTCAGCGACGATATCGACATCAACAAGCCCGACCCGCGTCTGTATGCCTACGCCATGCAGCGCGTGGGCGATACCGACCCATGCCGTCACCTCATGATAGGCGACAATCCCGATACCGACATAGCCGGAGCCATAGCCGCCGGCTGGCCCGCGATATGGTACGACACCGGCCGTCTGCACTCTCAGGCGCCCGCCGGAGCCGCCCGCGTAACAGCCCTTTCAGAGATACTCCCATTGCTCAATCTCCTTAAAAAGTGATATTTATTCGTATTTTTTTGTTCCCATAGAGTGAGATTTGGAAAAAAAGTACGATATTTGCACTGCGAAAAGCCGCCCCTATCGGGTGGCTGAGCACTAACCAATTGTAATTCATCGTATTTAATCACCAATAAAAGCTAAGTAAAATGACTAAAGCTGACATCGTAAACGAAATTGCAAAGACCACAGGTATTGAAAAAGCCAACGTACTCGCAACTCTCGAAAAATTCATGGAAGTTGTAAAAGACTCCCTCGCTAACGGCGAAAATGTATATCTCCGCGGCTTCGGTAGCTTCATCGTGAAGGTTCGCTCCGAAAAGACAGCTCGCAACATCTCAAAAAACACCACTATCATCATCCCCGAACACAAAATCCCCGCTTTCAAGCCCGCCAAAGTGTTCATGGAAGAAGTGAAATAAGAGCGCTTAAGCCGCACTACTCTTATTAACCTATTTCATTAACCGTATAAAATTTTTTCAAACCCATGCCAAGCGGAAAGAAAAGAAAAGGCCACAAGATGGCCACACACAAGCGTAAAAAACGCCTGAAGAAAAATCGTCATAAGAAGAAATAAGCCGCCGATGGCCTATAGAGATATCGCTGAGCTACGTGCGTAGCTGCCCGCTGATATCTCCCTCGCAAACAATCTTCGACGTAAATCCCAAAGGCCGCAACAAAGCCCCCGGGAAATACAATACAAAAGAACAGACACCGACCAAAGCGGCCCAGACAAAGCAGCCACTGCATCGGCGTTTGTTCTTTGTAATTTGTTGTAATAAAGTTAACTATTCGTTCAACCACCCACTAAAAACACCACAGCCAATGCGAAGCGATCTTGTGGTCGACGTGCAGTCAAAAGAAGCATCGATAGCCCTGCTCGAAGAGGGGCGATTGGTATCGCTTCAAAAAGAGTCGCGCGACCAATCCTACGCCGTGGGCGACATCTACCTGGCAAAAGTCAAGAAACTCATGCCCGGTCTCAATGCCGCATTCATCAACGTAGGCTACGAAAAAGACGCTTTCCTCCATTATCTCGATCTTGGCTCTCAATTTTCCTCATACTCCGCCTTTATTAAAAAGGTACTCGACAAGCAGCAACGCACCATACCCTCGCTGTCGAAAACAAAACTACTGCCCGATATCGACAAGCACGGCACAATAGCCGACGTGCTCACTCCCGGACAGGAACTTCTGGTGCAGATTGTAAAAGAACCTATCTCGTCAAAGGGCCCCCGCCTCACCACCGAAATATCGCTCACCGGGCGCTACATGGTGCTCATGCCGTTTTCCGACAAGGTAAGTATCTCGCAGAAAATCAAACTCTCCGAAGAGAAAACCCGTCTGCGTCAACTCGTCGAAAGCATCCGCCCCAAAAACTTCGGCATAATAATACGCACCTCGGCCGAAGGTAAACGCGTAGCCGAACTCAACAACGAACTCAAGACACTGCTGCGCCAGTGGGACGACATGCTCCAGCGTGCCCGTCAGGTCACGGCTCCCGCCATGGTTTTTCAGGAAGAGAGTCGCATAGTGAGCGTGTTGCGCGACATCTTCAACCCCTCGTTCGAGTCTATTCTCGTCAATGACCCCGAGACACATCAGCAGATACTCGACTACGTCACCCTCATAGCCCCCGAACGCAAAGAGATAGTAAAGCTCCACACAGCCGACACACCCATATTCGACCAATATAACATCACACGCCAGATAAAGCTGGCATTCGGCAAAACAGTGTCGTTTAAGAGCGGAGCATACATTATCATAGAGCATACCGAAGCTCTTCACGTAATCGACGTAAATTCGGGCAACCGATCAAAGGCGGCTGCCGATCAGGAAAGCAACGCCCTCGAAGTAAATATACTTGCCGCCAACGAAATAGCGCGCCAGTTGCGCCTGCGTGACATGGGCGGTATCATAGTGGTCGACTTTATCGATATGGCACTTGCCGAACACCGCCAGCGTCTCTACGACCACATGCGCGAAGTGATGCAGGGCGACCGCGCGCGGCACAATATACTGCCGCTGAGCAAATTCGGCCTCATGCAGATTACCCGCCAGCGAGTACGTCCGGCCATGGATATCCCTACCGAAGAGGAGTGTCCCTCATGCTTCGGCAAGGGGCATGTGCAGCCATCGTTACTGTTTACCGATACCCTTCAGGAAAAACTCCATTACCTGATACACGACCTTAAGCAATCGGGATTCACCATGTATGTGCACCCCTACGTCGACGCCTACATCAAAAAAGGCCTGCTCACATCGCTTTACCGCAAATGGCGCATGCAGTTCGGCCGCAAATTCAAGATTGTGCCCGATCAGTCGCTCGCCTATCTGCAGTATAAAGTGCTCGACAGCAAGCGCAACGAAATCGACATCAAAGAGGAAAAAGATGTCGCTTCGTCAGCAACCAAAAACAAAGAAAAAGCCAAGAAACATACCCAAACCGAGGAATAGCGCCTCAACACATATCATCAACCCAACAGCGGCCCGCATCCATATTATGCGGGCCGCGCCATTTTCCGGCCTTCGGCCCTATCCTCCGCTCCATACTGGAGTCACTTACAAACAGGCACAAAAAAAATTGATTGTCTCGCGACAATCAACCTTAGTTAACCTTAAATCTAATACCATGAAAAACACATTGCAAATTTAAGGGGCTTTGCTGGTTTCACCAAATATTTGTGTAAAAATTTGCAGCTAATTAACATTATTTTTCAATAAAGTGTCGCTGTATGCTCTTTTTTACGGGGAAATTGCGCGCGTTTTGTCTGTTTTGCTTTCTTTTTGCTATATTTTCGTGAGTAAGTATATGCTTTGCTGTATCTATGGCTTATTCGCCTCGTTTTGATTTGTTAACATTACGCCGATTACGCCGTATCCCCTTTGCATTAGGTTGTTGGATTGATTTTTAAACACAATTTATGGATGTTTGAAAAAAAATGTATATTTTTGAGGGCTTAACCCAATATCCGGCAGTATCAAAATCTGCCCGATGCATGCTAATACCTAAATTTCTTATAATGGAAATGCTTGACAATGACACTGATCTGAAGAATCAGGATTACGCTCCCGCCGCATCTGACGGCACCACTCCGCAAGAGAATTCACAACCCGCAACCGACGCCGCTGAAGTAGTTGCAGCCGAAGTTGTTGAGACAGTTGCGACAGTTGAAACTACAGAAACCACTGAAACAGAGGATGCTGCTGTAGAAGCTCCCGTTGAGGACTCTGCCGATGAGGCGCAGACCGAACTGCCGGCC
>JAGAUN010000005.1 GCA_017620715.1 Muribaculaceae bacterium
GTTGCCGGGGCCGGCTGCACGGGGTCCTCAGTGGGTGTTGCGGGGGCTGGCTGCACTGGGTCCTCGGCAGGTGTCGAGGGAGTATATGCTATGTTGTGCTGCGGAAGAACTTCCTGAGAGAATGCCTGCTGCTGAGCGGGTGTCATTGCATTCCATTCGGTAGCATAGTATGTGCCGTACACCTGGCCGTGCCATTCGAATGAGCCGCCGGCGCCCTGCTGTTCGCGGGCCTGGGCAAATGCCTGATCGAATGAGAGGTCGTCGAGATTGAGCACTTCAACGGTGGTATCGTCGGCAGTGGTGTTGCCGTCGGTGGGCTCGTCGGGATTCCCCTCGGGAACTTCGTCGTTGTGGCCTACATTGGCAGCAGCGTAAGCGGTAGCGCCTCCGAGCACTATGCCCGTTATGCCGCCTATAGTCACTTCTTTCCAGCCTATAGTTGATTTACCTGATTTGGTGTCGCCGATTGTTGTAGTCTTCTTTTCCATAGTCGTGATGTTTGAGTGGGGGGGATTAGAGTATGAAGTAATTGTTTATGTGCCAAAGATAAGGGGAGGTATGTGCGGATTGCAAATTATTTGCTTCGTTTTGTATCAAATCCCCTGTTTCCTACACGAAATAGAGCCTTAGCCTGATTATTCCGTTGCGGCAGGGTCAATTTCGTCCAGCACGTTGTCTAACAGGTCGGCATCCATTGCAAAGTGCTCTCGAGGGTCGGCGATATCGTCGGCGATTGATGATTCGGTGTTGTCGTTGACAGTCACATATACCTCTGCTCCCGATGTGTTGGCGTCGATATAATAGTCGGCCACAGATATTTCACGGTGCGAAATGTCGAACTGCTCATCCTCGTCGATATGTCCGTCGCCGTTGAGGTCTACCCCTGCTATATCGAAAATGCCGTCGGTGCCGTCAGCGTCGATGAGCACCACATCGTGTCCCTTGACTGACATGTGACAATAGTTTGAAACCGAGCCGTCGGGGTGGATCTCATGTTCGAATCCTACAATTGTGGTATTGTCTTTCTCCACAATGGTGTCGTCAGGCTTGTTCGGATGGTTGCCCGACTCGGTGGAGATTACCGCATTCTGAGGCGCGGGAACGGTATGATCAGAGCCGAGGTCGGATGCCTGATGATGGCTCAAAGGGGTATAAATATTATGCCGTGAAAAGGATTGACGGGTGAATGCATGCCGCTGTTCGCGAGTCAGAGTTTTCCACTCCGAGGCATAGTAAGTGCCGTAGATGCGGCCGTGCCATTCAAAGGAGCTGCCGGGCCCATTCAGGGCGCGCACGCGTGTAAAAGCCTCGTCGAAAGGGAGCGAATCGTAATTGCCAACGGCTACTTGGTGTGTGTGCGAGTCGAACGCAGATACATCAATATAGTCCACATCGCTGCCGTCGGTGTGGTTGGCGGCATAGGCCGATGCGTCGCCGAGTACTATGCCGCACACTCCGCTTATGGTGATTTCAGTCCACCCTATCTGAGTGTCCGGCGTGTAGGCGCTGCAAGGTGTGACGTTATCTTCCATGAGAGAACTGCCGAGAGATGAGGTTATGGATTCTCTGTCAGCCGCCTATGGTGACAATCTCGTAATTTTCGTCCCACTTCTCTTTTATGTGGTCGTTTGGTTTTTTGTCGGTACGTATGAAGTACGATTGGCCTACGCCCGAACTGCCCGGAGTCTTCGACATCACGCAGCAAAACTCGCCGTTGCCGTATTCGATAGCGGTAATGAGGTAATCCTCGTCCCATTTTTCCTTGATTTTGGTTGCTATCTCATCTGCCGTATTGCCCCAGAACACCGACTGTTGATAGTAGGTGCCGGTGTAGTTCATCAAAAATGTCCACATACCCGCTTTGCAGCACATACCTGCTACTACATAGTTTTCGTTCCACCACTTATGAAGGAAATCGCGTATCACGCTCCAGTCAGGGTTGGCGCAGACTTTTTGCGACAATATGTCGGTGCCCTGCGATGCCATCAGGAAGTAATGGGTGTCGCTTGCAGCCATTGATGTAATGTAGTAGCCGTTGTCCCACTTCTCGCGGAGCCAGTCGGTAGGCCAGTCGGAGGAGTAGCGATACCCCTGGTCGGTCCAGCCGGTGCCCAGACTCGCAACGAAAAACCACCCGTAGTAGGTGTAGGCCGCCGAGGTCACGTAATAGTCATCTTTCCAGTATTTGCAGATGTTATCGTCATTGAAAGCGTTGTTGGAGCCTAAAGACCACCATGCCTGACGGGTATATGGTGTGTTGTCGTTCATGATTATGGCGCATGCCTGAGGATAAGCACTCTGGCAGGCGATAATTGCAGCGAATACAAAAGCTATTATTTTTTTCATCGGAGTGTGACGTATGTTGTTATTGGCTGAAATGTTTGATTACCATTTTATTACCGGCATGTCGTGCGAGAAGTTGCCCCACATTACCGGGTGCTGAGCGTTGTTGCTGAGTCGTTTCACATGTGTGCTCACGTAGGTAAAGAGCTCGCGGGCCGTGATGATGCGGTTGCGGTCGGCGTCGGCTTTGCCGGTGAGAGCATCGCGCAGACAGGTGGTGAAGAAACCGTTGGTCATGTCGCGGCGCTCGATTGAGGTCTCATTGTCGCGCGACGACAGGAATAGCATCACGTTGGAGTTTTTGTGCTCGCGTTGTACTTTGCGTTTGCCCTGACGCATTTTGCCGGCATAACAGGCGTCGGCAAATATCATCTTGTTTTTGCTACGCGAGGTAGCCATTGCCGCGCGTATATCTTCGTAGGCCATTCGCCCGTCGTAGGCCACAAAGCCTCCCTTATAGCCGTGTCCCGAGAAGAAAAATACCACTATGTCGTCGGGCCCTGCCTGGGCGAAGGTCTCGCGCAGGGCCGAGAGAATGGCGCTCCTGGTGGCTTTGCTGTCGGTGAGCAGGGTAGAGGTGCAGTTGCTGTTGGCGTTGTATATATTGTATATTGTAGTAGCGTCGGCGGCAGGGAGGGTGAGGCAAAGTCGCTCTTTGGGATATTGACTTATACCGGCCGATACCAGATATACCTTGGCGTGGCCCAATGTGCAGGTCAGAGCCAGAAGCAGCAGTGTGATTACGCGGTGTAACATGGCAATGGGGTGTTATGATTGGTTGACGAAGGTGATGTGCGTTATCAGCATTTGTAATTGCATGAACAGTCGGAGCATCCTTTTTTATACTGTAGGGTGTCGTAGGCTATGAATCCGAGGAAGTGCTTGCACTTGGGATTGGGGCATATATATTTTTTCTTGAACTCCTTGTCGAGATTGCGCTTTTTCATCACGAAGGTCTCGTCGGGGCGCGTACCCTTCCAGTAGAAATATCCGGCCATGGAGATGGCGGCGATGACGAGTACGGCACGCAGCCATGAGGGAATCTGTATGATTGGAAGTACGGAAGGTATTATCACACAGAGCATTGATAGCTGCGATATGATGCCCTGCAGGCGCTGCTGGTTTTGTTTCTTCTGCTGCTCGAGTTGGAGATTGAGCAAAGCCTCGTCGTATTCGCGCCACACTGCGCTCAGGTGTTTTATGGAATATTCCGGACGGTATCCCACAAATTTGATAATCTGCTGAAGGTTGATGGCATACAGGTCAGGGCCGAGCTCTATGCGGCTCTCGGGGAGCACGCGGCAGCGCTCTACCATCTGGCCGTTGACGTACGACTCGTTCTGAGGATTGAGATTCTCGAAGCGCATACCTTTTTCGCCATCAAGCAGTATGCGGCAGTGGGCTGTGTGTTCGGCCGGTTTGTATCGGCTCACGGTGTTGGGCACTTTGCCCCCCACATCAAGGCGATACGGTTTGCCGTCGGCAATTACGGCGAGCTGGTTTTGTTCGGGGTCACGCCCTATGAGTAGTTCCATATTAAGCTGGTGTGTTTGATAAGATTATTATGTGTTTTAGCTCTTTGAGGGCTTCTTTCGAAATGGGGATTGTGTAGGCGAACGAGCGTCCGTCGCTTAGCACAAGCTGCTGCTTGAGCGTGTGTATGGAGTATATATGGTTCAGATTGATGATGTGCTTCTTGCCTACGCGGGCAAATGTGGGCACCGTGGTGCACAGGCGTGCGTTGAGCAGGGCGAGCATTCGCGCAAGGTTCATGCACACCACGGCTTTGAGATTGTTGGCGGTGATGATGCGTGTGTAGTTGCCGTCGGCTTCGAAGTACACAATCGAGTTGATGTCGATGCGCAGCAACTCATCGCGCGAGTTCAGTATCAGATATTCGGGGGATACGGCCATGGTGTGCTGTGATTATTGTTTCTCAAACTTGAATGTGGTGTGGCCCATGTAGATGGTGTCGCCGGGTGCGAGTTCAACCGATTCGCCGGTGCGTAGCGCACGTGAGTTTACACGTACGGGATTGGAGGCCGAGAGCAGCCGCAGCGAGCAGGAGTAGCAGTCGTGTCGGTCGCGCAGTATGGTTATTTCAACCGAGCGGCGCGATACTGTATCGTCGCCCTCTATCGATATGTCGCTTGGCTGTGCGTAGTCTTTGCGGCCTACAATGTTGGTGCCGGTGTAGAGGTGATGGCATGCCGATTTGAGTCCGAACATCTTTTTCTGGGTGAGCACATAGCATGTAGGCTTGTGATTACGCTCCGACCGGTCGGAATATTCGGGGCGCGTGCAGTCTTCGCCGGGAATGCGATTGCCCGAATATACCTGGCGTGCATCGTAACTGCTTCCCGGCTTGCGGCGGTAAACGGTCTTTTTGGGGTCGACCGGCCGACGTGGAGCTTCCGCACACGGAGTGGGTGGCTCTTTAGCCAGAGGGTTCTCACCGGGCGAGGTTATGACACTTTCGTTGCGGGGTGAGGGCATTGTTTTGCGCAGGTCTTTCTGTGCCGACGCGGGTGCGGCTTTCTTGTTGGCTTCGGCAGGCGGATTGAGGAATGCGTAGCGCTGGGGCATTGTCGATACGTTAAACATCAATTGCAGCACTCTTTGGCAGCCCGGACATTTGAGCCGACAGCTCTGTTGGGAGGCGGCTTTGGCTATTCGGATTGTCCCGTTGCAATGTATGCAGATTACTTCGACTGTGATCTTCGCGTCCATAGATTATGCAGAGGTTGTGTGTTGTTTTTTTAATCCACGCATTCTCACACCGAGTATGCTCAGCTCGTAAAGGCAATAGAGCGGCAGAGTCACAATGAGCAGAGTGAGAATGTCGGGGGGGGTGATGATGGCTGCCACTACCATTATGGCTATTAGGGCATGGCGGCGATATTTACTCATGAATTCGGCATCAATGAGCCCCATTCGGGCAAGTGTGAGTGACACTATCGGGAGCTGGAATACGAGTCCCATGAGCAGACTCAGCGAAATGAACAGAGAGAGGTAAGAGTCGAGAGTGATGAGAGAGGTGACTGATGATGATACGCTGTATCCGGCCAGAAAACGGCAGGATATGGGGAAGAGGATGAGATAGGCTACGGCAAGTCCTGCAAAGAAGAGCAGATACACACTGCGCAGCAGCGTTATGGCGTAGCGCTTCTCGTTATCGTAGAGGGCAGGCAACACGAATCCCAGAATCTGATGCAGTATGAAGGGCGACGCAAGGAGTATGCCTAAGTAAACCGATACGCTCAGATGCGCCATAAACTGGCTCGATATATCGGTGGCTATAAGCGGAAGGTTGCCTGAAAATATGTCGGCATCGAGTCCGAGAGCCGAGAGCATGTCGCGCAGCATACGGAAGCTGACAAAATCGGGCGAGCATGGAGCCAGGAGTATATCAAACACCTGTTGCTTGAAATAGAACACGCATACGGCGAGCACAACCACCACCGCCACTATACGCACAATGCGTCGGCGCAGCTCGTCGAGGTGCTGACCGAAAGTGAGATTGGTTGTTGCTGTAGTGCGGGAATTCATTACGGAGAGGTATGCGTGTTGTGCCGGTTGCTCTATCGAGAGTAGCTTGAGTAGCTGATGTAATCGGAGTAGTAATTGCTGTTTCGATAGCTGGTATAGCTGACGTAGCTGTAATAGCTTGTATAGCGGTCGCGGTAATTGACGTAGCTATAGTAGCTGCGGTAATTGACGTAACTCCGGTATGATGAATAGGGCGTAGGGGTGGGTCGGGAAGAGGGTTTGCTTATCACTCCGAAACTGTTGTATCCTATACCGAATTTGCGCGGATTGGCCGCTGCGATTTCACCGGGCAGAATGGCTGCCACGCCTATTGCAGCCGCTGCCTGACCTATACGCTTGAGCGCTTCGCGGCGTGATATGGGTTTTTGGGGTTTGTCGGTGTTCATTTGTGTATGGTAATGTTGGTGAGAGGATTATTTTAGCGGTAACTGTAGTAATTGAAATAGCTGTTGTAGCTCATATAGCTGCTGTGGCGATAACTCGAATAATAATAGCTCGAATAATAATAGCTCGAGTAATTGTAGCTCGAATAGTTATAACTTGAGTAGTTGTAGCTTGAATAGTAATAGCTTGAATAATAAGAGCTATAGTAGCTTGAATATTTGAGCGACTGGTAGCTGTTGTTGCGTTTTTTCGGCGGCTTGGCTCCGAAGCTGCTGTAGGGGGGAGCCATAATCATCCTGGCGGCATGCGAGGGCAACACGGCGGTTGAAACAGCCGAGAGCGTGAGCAGACCGATACGCTTGATAGCCTGTCGGCGCGAGAGGTTTGAATCTTTGTCTTTGCTCATGATGAGGTAGGGATGCTTTTATGCCTGTTCTCCCGATTTGGGCTCGTCGGGAAGTTTCACTTCGGTATCGGCTGCGGCTGCGTTTCCCTTTTCGGGGTCTTCGGCCATGCCTTGCTTAAATGAACGCACGCCCTGTCCGAGTCCGCGCATCAGTTCGGGTAACTTCTTGCCGCCAAAGAGCAGCAGTATAACAGCGAGTATGAGTACTATTTCGGTTGTTCCTATCATGCCGGTCACTCCGGCGGGAATGAATGAAAGTGTCATAGCGGTAAATTGGTGGGGATATGGAGAGGGTTAATAATAATAGTAGTTGTAATAGTTATAGTAGTTATAGTAATTATAATAATTATAATAATTTGAGTAATTATAGTAGTTATAATAGTTCGAATAATTGTAGTAGTTGTAGTAATTGTAGTAGTTTGAATAATTGTAATAATTACTGTAATAGCTATAGTAGCTGTAGTAGCTGTAGTAGCTGTAGTAACTTGAGTAGCTGTAATAATTGTAGTAATTATAGTAGTTGTAATAATTGTAATAGTTGTAGTAGCGATAGCTCGAATAGCTGTTGTAGCGTTTGGGCTTGCGTTTGTTGGACTTGCCGAAACTGCTGTATGCAATCAGTGGGTTGGGTGCGGCCACCGTGGGTATCGTGGCTGCGGCTGCAGTGGCTGCAAGCGTGGCTATGCGCTTAAGAGCTGTGCGGCGTGATATTTTCTGATTGTTTGCCATTGTTGATATTCAGAGATTTGGAGAGGAGATTATTTATTGAGTATCGACATTGCTATGTCAACTATTTTCGATTCATCGATGGTGTTCATGCAGTGCTTCTCGTTGAGCGGGCATGGCGTGGGGTAATTGTCGGCTACATGAGGGCCGAGGCAGTTGTCGCTATGAGGGCATTGGCGCTTGTCGGCCTGTAGGGCAATGTGACGGGGATAGGCGTAATGAGATGCTTCGGTGGGGCCGAACAGGGCAATGGCGGGCACGCGGGCAAGCTGCGCCGCATGCATTACGAAATTGTCGGGCGTGATTACAAGCTGAGCTTTCTCGAGCAACCGGCATACCTGCATGGGGGTGGTGACACCGAGCAGTGAGTATGCACCCACAATGGGTATATCGCCGGAGTGGCCAAGCTGGAACACAGAGCAGCGTTGTGCGAGCAGTTTTTCCACAATAATGTGCCACTTGAAGGGGTGCATCATCTTGCGCGGGCTCTCCGACGATGTGGCTATAAACACATTCCGCTCTCCGAACGGTATATTTTCAAGAAGTATGCGTGTAGCCTCGTCGCTGTCCATGTCGTCGAGGGGGAGATACAATTCCGAATCGGTGCATTCGGGCACGCCGAATATCTTGTATAGAATGTGCAGCGAAGGGGTGTTGGGGTCGGCATACTCCTCTCGGCTCCAATAGTCGTTGACCACTATGCGGGCATCTTCGGGCGGATTGCCTATTTCCTCTATGGCCGGATGATGTATGAAGAAGCGGGTGTAGCGGGTGCGACGCGCCAGACGAAATTTGCGGCCATGGGCGTCGTGGGCGCGTTTGAGCGCAGTGCTGAGCATCAATATGTCGCCCAGACCACCTACGGGATTCACCCATATAGGTGTGCCTTCGTTGATTATCTCCGGCGTAAGGTATTTTATGTGGTTGCTATTCATGGCTTTGTGCTTGAGGTTTGGGAAGTTTGAGTCCCGTAATCGGCTCAAAATATTTCTTCAGGAATAGTTTCTTTGAGAGGCACTGGTCGGAGCGCCGGTTGAAATCTTTGTGCCCGTTGTAGGCATCGAGCGGGCAGCCTCCGTGGCATATCGACCAGTATTCGCAGCCCTTGCAGTCGGTGTCGGGCAGCACATTCTTGCGGTTGTCGATAAGAGCGCGCTGCTCGTCGGCAAATATCTCGGAGAGGGGCTTTGAGGCGATGTTGCCGTACATAAGTATATCCCAGTCGGCTGCACGGCCACATTGGGCTGTCTCGCCGTCGGGGCCCAGATAGAGATGTAATCCGCAGGTAGGAGCGTCGCAGCATCCGAGACCGTCACCTTTGCCGGTGTAAAATTTCAGATAGGTGGCAAAGGGGTCAACGTGGGGGTAGCGCTCGCGGTTGGGCCACCACTCTTTGAATACAGCGCCGAGCCAGTCGGCAAACTCCTCCTGAGTGATGCCTGACTCCATCGATTCGTCGGCAGCGTCGTCGTATACCAATACCGGGTGCAGATCGAATCCGCCGGAGAGTTTCAGGTTGGTCAGATGGTGGAATATCTCCAGCGGGCGGTCAAGTACCTGACGCGTCACCACGTAGATGAATCCCCAGCCCATGTTGTTGGCCTCGAGCAGGTTTATGCCGTCGAAAAACTTTTTGTTATAGAGCACGCTGTCACGCTTTTTGCCAATGCCGCGCACACCGTGTATAGGCTCGTAGCTTGTGCCTATAGAGTCGATTCCCATAGCCTTGAAGGTGTCGATGAAATCCTGATTAATCATCGTGAGATTCGATTGTACCGCAAATTTGAATCGGTCGCGGGTGGCCGCGCAAATGGTATTGAGGTACTCCAGGGCCGTCTGATACAGCTTTAGTCCGGCCATACACGGTTCGCCGCCGTGCCATATTATCTGCATCTCCTCCTCGGGATGCTCGAGCAGGTATTCGTTGAAGCGCTCAAAGGCGGTGCGCAGCAACTCCGGCGAAATAGTGCGGGGCTTTTTGCGGTGCACCACATCGCAGTATACGCAGTTGGCGTTGCAGGCTTCGGTGGCTTTAAATATTATAGTTGGCATGGCTTCTTGGAGTGGTTTTCACATTTCTTGCGCTCAAACTCTATGGCTTCGAGCAGTTCGCTCATCACTTCGGTACAGCGCTCCGTGCTCTTTTCCGGGGCATGGAAAAAACCTTTGCACACTCTGAACGCGGGGCAGAAGGTGCAGGGGTGTGATTCTACAAACCATTGCTGCCAGCGGCGTGAGAAGATCTGGGCGGCATCGTCGATAAGAGTGTCGGTGGCATCGTCGGAAGTGAAATCGAGTACATTCCCGGCAAGCAGATCGTCGCGTGTAAAGGCCAGCCGGTGCTTTGCATCTACATGCAGGTATCGGGCCGGATTCTCGAGGTCGAGCAGCGAAGGGCTCACATAGTTCTCGCCTTTGTAGTGGCGCGACATAGTGGAAAACGGCTCTATGTCGGCGTGGGGCATCTGCGAGTAGAAGTTGTATGTGATGAGATCAAGTACGCTGTCTGACAGAGGACTGTCGGGTGTCAGCTTAATGCCTGAGTGTATGCCGAGCGAGGCAAGTATCTGCGCGTCGACGCACGCGCGCGATTCCTCGCCGGTAAATATTACAGTGACGTTTAGCCCCTTGAGCATCTCTACCTTGTGGGCAACCGTGCGGAACTGGCCGAGGCGGTTGAGATACAACACAATGGGTATGTCGCCCCAGTCGGGGTCAACGTCGAGTGTCTCGAGCGAGCCGTATGCATCGCGGTATATGTATGCCTGTACAGGGGTCTCGGTGCCGAGAGCATCGTTGAGACGTCGTATATCGCCAACGTGATTCACGTTTACTATTAGTGATTTGCCTTTGAGTTCCACCTCAATGGGCCACTGATAGTCGCATACGTAAGAGATGGTGTTGCGAGGTGTATTATTTTGAGGGGTAGACATTTTCGTTGCGTATATGGGCTTCGTTGACAAAGTTATTGAGCGCGTGCGACAGGCAGCCCCCCGAGCAAAGATGGCGCAGACGGTTGTCGCAGTAATCGCATTTCTGATACATGCCCCCGGTTTCGGTGCGCACGGTATCGATGAATGAGTCGAAATATTCGCACAGCTCCTGACGGTTCTTGAACTCGAAGAGCGACTTCTTGTTGTAGCCCGACATCGGGAAGCACGACCACACCTCCATATCCGGCCCTATATCTATGGCTGAGCCGCAGCGGAAGCTCATCATGCCGCCTGTGTGGCGGAATAGTTTGCCGAGCTGGTCGTCGGTAAAAGCGCACATAGGCACACCGCAGTCAAAGCCTACGCGTATGTTGAAAGCTTCGAGCGTAGGCAGGTAGTCGATTAGCTCGGTTGCCATGAGGCTCATCTGGTCGGGCTTTATGCACATGTTTTTCTTGCCCGGTATGGGATGTGCAAGGCCCAGACGGATATGACGCTGCAGTCCGTATTTGTTGATGGCGGCAACGGCGAACGAATAGTCGAATTTGAGCTTGTATACATTGATGCTCAGGCATGTGAACCGTGCGAATGTAGCCATGAACCGACCTATTGTCTCATTCTCGGAGAAGGGGGTATCTTTGGGGTTGTTGAGATTGACCACAAACGAGAGCATCCCCGGGTCGACGTCGGCGAGACGGTCAACCGCCTGTGCGAAAATCTTTTCGCTTACTACGCCCGATGTGAATACCGTGACGTGCATGCCGCGGCTTATTATGTAGAGTATATAGTCTACTATTTCGGGGTGCAGAAAGGGCTCGCCTCCGAGCAGCGATATGGAGTTGTCGCCGCCGGCCTGAAAGAAGTCCACTATATATATAAGGTCTTCCCACTTGAGTATGTCTTCAGGCGGAGCGTCGTGCATGTGCTTGCGTGCAAAGCAGTAGGGGCACGACCGTATACATTTCTGCGTCAAAAGTATATTAGCCATTTTGGGGATTGTTGGGGATAATTCCTGTAGGAGTGATTACGATGCTTTCTATTTCGGGAAGGGGAGTGGCCACATCCTCTATACGTGCTGTCATTGAAGATATGTCGACGAGCCTTCTGGCCATCGACAGGGCCATCTCGGTGGAATAGTACCGGGGGTGCAGAAGCACCGACGGTTGCGTTTCCCATTGGTCGCCGTTGCGCACTGCAACTTCCTGCAGCAGCCGGTTTACCATCGGATTTTTTTCAACACACACATAGTCAAACAGTGGGCGAAGGTCGTTGTCAACGTTTACGCGGCGAATGTTGGAGCCGAGTATCTGGTAGACAAACTGCTCCGGGGCGCCGTCGCTGCCGTTGCCGTATCCGGCCATCACACCGAGCATCTGGATGCCGGTATCCATAATCTGCTTTTTGATGTATGGCATCAGCGCATCTATTGCAGGCACTTCGCCGTCGGGCCATCGGCGGCATACTTCCCGTAAGCGGGCGGTTATCTCGGAGCAGAGCATATTTTCATCGGCCGGACGGAATACTAAGGCATAGCGGTTCCAGAAAGTCATCATATGTCCGCTCGATGGGATGTGGATGGTGGTGACCGGTGACCCCTCGTCGGGCGCCGTGGCAACGGTATAGCTGTCGCAAGCTGCGGTAGCCATCACTATTGCGTCGGGGATGAAAAATGCTGCTATCATAAAGCGAGACGCATGCCGAATGCCGGATAGTTCTGGTTGATAGAGCTGCCGCGCGAGGTATTGCGCACGGCTGCGGCGTCGCTGTCGTAGTAGCCGCCGCGAAGAGCGAACTCATTTGGCTGGCCTATAGGCTCGCCGGTACCGTAGTCGGTAAATATGCTCGAGCACCATTCAATCACGTTGCCGTTCATGTCATAGAGGCCCATGGGGTTGGGTTTCTTCTGACCGACCTCGTTGATAGTGCCGCCGCTGTTGGCCGAGTAGAAAGCATAGTCGTCGGGACGGTTGCCGCCTGCATAGGTCTTGTATATGCTCGATACGGTTCCGTCGGGGTTGGGTATCACCTTTGCCGCATATTCCCATTCTACCTCGGTGGGCAGACGGAAGTTGCGGCCGGTGAGGGCGTTAAGCTTGGTAATAAACTCCTGACACTCGCGTATGCTCACGTTGTTGACAGGTAGGTTTTTGCCCTTCTTGGTTGAGGGGTTCTTGCCCATCACGGCTTCCCAAAGTTCCTGTGTCACTTCATACTTGCCGAGATAGAAGTCGCGCACGGTGCGGTCAACCACCGGTCGCTCGCAAGCATCGGCTATGGAATCCTCATCGTTGCCGAGACGGAACTCTCCGCCCTGTATGCGCACCATCTCAACCGTTACACCGTTTACGTTTACAGTGTCGATTACTGTAGTTGTCGCTGTCTCTTCAGACGGGTCGGCATAGGCAGTGTATCCGCTCGTATTGCCGGTAAGATGGCGGAAGAGGAAGAAGCAACCAACACCTACTACCAGCGCGATAATCAGGATAAGGGGCCATTTGGGCATTCCTTTTGATTTCTTATCCTGTACTTTTATTGTCTTCTTCTCAGTGCCCGCATTGGAATTATGTACATCGCGTCTGTCATCGTAAGATTGGTCGGTGTCACGGCGGCCGGTGTCAATGGGGGGGAGATTGCCGCCGCCATTGAGCATGTCTATTATTTCACCGGCATCCGGTCGGTCCTCTTTTGACGGCTCCATACACTGCTCTATGACGCGGCGTACGGAAGGCTCTTTTATATCGTCGAAATCTATTTCGGCATCGCCGTACTGGAGCTGGCGGCCGGTTGAGAGATCGTCGAAAGGCAGATTACCTACTACGAGCTCGTAAACAGAGATACCGAACGAGAAGATATCGCCTTTGCGGTCAGCCCTGCGGTCCTCTTTCTTGGAACTGAATTTTTCCGGCGGAGCGTAGGCCTCTGTCATGCTGAAACCTTGCTGCTTTATGTTGACACTGTGGCTCAGCCGTGTTTTGGTCTTGCTTGAGATACCGAAGTCGCTCAGCACATATGTGATGCGGCTGTGTGAATTGTCAATGAGAATATTGGCAGGCTTGATATCCTGATGCACAATGCCGTTTTCGTGCAGATACTGCAATCCGGTAGCCACCTGCTTCATGGCTTCCTTGATTTCATCGTCGGAGAGTTTGCCAATCTTCTTGTCGAGACTACCGCCTCCGCAGTATTTCATCACCAAGTAGGGCACATTGCCCCAGTTGTCGAAGTGCTCCGCACGCAGAATGTTGGTGTGGTTGAGCGACTGCATACCGGTATACTCACGTGCGAGGTCTTTCATGCCGTCCTCGTCGAGGTTGGTATAGATTTTAAGGGCTACGATGGCGCCGGTCATGTTGTCGACGGCTTTCCAGACGTCGGCAAAACCGCCCACGCCGATTAGCTTTTCGAGGGTATAGCGATCATGGAAAGTATCGCCTCCTTTAAATTTATGAATTGCTGGCATATAATGTGTGATTGGTTAGAAAATTAGTAACTTGTATTTAGGTTGAAAAGGGAATTAAAGTTCGAATGTCGGAGTAAGCGGATTGGGTTTTCCTCCGTTGTTCGGATTTGGTTGGTTGGGTTGGGTTGGCTGTTGGCCGGGATTGGCGGAATTATTACTTGGGTTAGATGAATTACCATCACCTTCTCCTTCATGTTTGCCCGGATTTGAGAGCGAGCTGCCTTGGGGCTTTGATTTGTCGCCACCCTCTTCACCCGAAGCAGGCTCGGAAGGGCGTGCGTTGTTCTGCCGGGCCGGGTTCACTTGCTGACGCTGACGGGGCGCGGGTGCCGACGGCTGAGAACGGTTGAATGCTGCAAGGCATTCGCGTGCTTTCTCGCATACTATGTCTACGTTGTTTATCATATTGGCTTGGTCAACAGTAGGCTGCACATCGGCGGGAATGGCGTCGATGCGTTGAGCGTTGCCAATGAAGTTTTGCAGTTGCATAGCCTCGTCTTCGGTGATGGAGCGGCGCGATGAAATTTCTCTGAGGAGGTTGTCGATATGGGTGGCGTCGTTGTGCACACGCTCAAGGTGCTCTATGTACTGTGAGCCGGTAAGAGGGGTGGCATCATCTAATTCGGTGCCGTTGCCGGAGGATTGCGGCGATGA
>JAGAUN010000031.1 GCA_017620715.1 Muribaculaceae bacterium
ACAAATCCTCACATATTTCTATGCCTATGCGTGCGCCGTGGCTCTCAAATATCTGCGGTTGATCATCAGCCGAAGCGGGCTGAAACCAACGCTTTTCGTAAAACTCATTATAGCCGGGCAGATATGTTTTCTTTACCACATTCACATCTCCTTTCTGTATCAATGCCGCGCAATTGTATACTGCATTACCCTCGGCCACCGGGAGGCCTACTACTATATCAATGTCAAAGTCGCGCGTAGCATCGGCTATCCGGTCAAGCCCCTGACGGGCATCGTCGAGCAGTTTGAAATTGTGCAACAAATCGCCGCACGCGTATCCCGTAATTGACAGTTCGGGAAACACCGCGAGCTCCACCCCCTTTTTATCTAATTCCTCCGTAAGAGAGATAATTCGGGC
This sequence comes from Muribaculaceae bacterium, assembly GCA_017620715.1. Taxonomy (GTDB): domain Bacteria; phylum Bacteroidota; class Bacteroidia; order Bacteroidales; family Muribaculaceae; genus Paramuribaculum. The sequence goes on from JAGAUN010000031.1 coordinate 398, forward strand.
TACATTTCTTGGTACATCACATATTTTATGAAGCGGCGAGACGGCAGCCACCCGCAGATATCCGTTAGTCATTGGAATAACTATTAAATTAGATTTAATGCAAAAATAGTGATTAATTACTACTTCAATAGCAATAATCAAACAGAAACTCCTATTTTTGTGTTGGAAAAGCAAATACCGCATCGTTAACAATCAAGCAGACAGATTCCATTCATCACCCCACCTATCATGAAACAGTTTATCACCCTCATAGTCAGCATTCTCTCCCTTATTGCAATTGCTGCACCCGCAGCCAACGCACAGCATGGCGAAAAGAGCGTAGGTCTCCGCGCCGGCTACACCACACGCAACAACACGGCATCGGCCGGCCTCTATTTTTCTTATCGGTTTACCGAGCACTTCCGCATTGCGCCCAAAATCGACTACGCTTTCCGCCACAACAAGACCGATGCCTTCTCTTTTAACTTCGATACCGAGTACCCCATTGCCCTTAACACCGTCAACACAGTCAACTTCTATCCCATTGCCGGTCTCAACTATTCTACATATTCCACACACACATCAGTGGCCGACAGCGATGAATCAGACGATGCTTCGGTGCGCGAGAGCCACTTCGGACTCAATCTCGGAGCCGGCGTAGAATACTTTGCCACCCCCACCTTACGCCTTTCGTTCGAGTCGAAATGCCAGCTGGTAAAGAAATATACCGGCGGCTGGTTCACCATCTCCATCGGTTATCGTTTCTGATACTCTATCGAGGGTAATCGGTCGGAGGCGACGGATGGTGATGGCAAATGCAAAATCACTCGTTTGAGGTATTGTAGGCTGTGCCGCATAGTACTATTTTTGCAATGGATTATTAGTCGTACCACAGTTATTGTATAGCAAAATCCCGTACCATGTTCCTTCTGGCTCAGGTACGGGATTTTGTCATATCACGCTCTGCCGCCCGCAAAGGCGATACGAGCCCATCGCCAGTGATGTTGCAGGAATTTATATATTATGAGCAATCCGGCTATCAGTAGTATGTCGGCCGACAACTGGAGCAGAAACAATCCCAATTGTGTGTCAGGCCGAAAACCACAGAAGTATAACAATCGTACCGTATAATATATAAACAAACCGTGTGCCGCATATATAAAAAATGACGCTCCGGCCAAAAACTTCGAACACTTGAGCTTGAACTTTTCAATAAGCCACATAGCCAGATTATATGCAAACGGTAAAGCTGCAAGTACACTCATGTTTTTCACATAGTAGCTCCAACCTGTATATCCTCTGTCCATCACACCATTCCATATCTCTATGTCGCTCATGGCATACCAATATAAGAACAACGAAATAACCGGAAACAACACAAAGCTCACTATTCGGAATTTCTTAAATACAAGCATCATATCCTTTCCCTTGAAACTCATATATGCACCAAGTGAGAAAAAGAAATAAGCGGTGATGAGTTGATAGAGATAACCGAGTTCCCGACTCGAAAACACAAACCACACCACTCCCATGGCTAAGACAAACAGGTAGCGGGTAGATTTAAAGAGGATATTGAGAAGCGGTGTAGTAATCGCTACTATCATCAAATCGCGCACATACCACATCGGGAAATCGGCCGGAAAAATCGTTCCCCTGCCTGTCGCGTCGCCTACATACTCCTCTATACCGTAATTAGTGTTCCAGAACTCATTCAGAATGTTACTGATTCCGAACGACAGATGAGCATCGCCATGTGTAACAAACAGATGCGAAAAAAACGGCAAATATGTTACCAGCATCAACAGCACTGCAAGTGTATTCCACGCTATATATGGAATGAACAACGACCTGAATCGGTTTTTAATCTTATCGCGGTATTTGTTCATAGTCAGATTTATACCGAGGAAGAACAAAAATCCGGATATAACGAAATAGATAGGCACAATACTATAGCTCAGAAAAGCCTCCGACAAGGCCCTGACATGGCTCAACAACCCGTGAAACGTATATTCATACTCATTGCCCTGAAGTGTAATCCCAGAGCCGACAAAAGTATGAAACCACACTATCAAACATGCAAGAGGAAATCTTAGAAGATCTAACGCTTTTGATCTCTCTGACTTTAGTCTATTGTCTTGTACCGATACCGATAAATCACGCATTTTAAGAAGTTCGTTCACGTCCACCGTTCACCATGCGGACATTAATAAACTGGATTAAACGCGAAACGTGGGAACGAAATCCGATTATCTTTACGGAGGCATCGCCAAACGCCCTTCAAAGAGATAATACAGACTGCTCCCACGCTTGTATCGAATATCTCTTGCGGGCATAACCACGACATGGGTATACCATTGAGCGTATACGACAAAACATGAGCGCTTATATCTGCTCTCTCCTTCTTTGAATGGAATAATTGGCGATTTCCCGTAAAAGGATAAAGCAATAAAAACGCTTCGCTAAAAAAACAAGTAGCCGAATCTCTATTCTGGCTATTACGTGCAAAGTTACGAAAATAATCGGCTCACATGTTGAACTATCGAGGCAAACTTTTTACGCATTTCGGGAGTTTAAAATTTTAAGATACCTTAAGCCAATGACATTACAGACTATCATCACGGCCCTCTGGCTTACTCTCGCCGCCGGTATGGCAACCGGCATAGGCGCGCTCATAGCATTCTTCTGTCGCCACACCAATACCCGGTTGCTTTCGTTTGCCATGGGCCTGTCGGCGGGTGTCATGGTATACATATCATTCATGGAGCTGCTTCCCGAAGCCATCATCAACGCCGGTTCTTCGTTTTACGGCCTTCAGCCTAAAATCGGCGTCACTTTGGCCTTCTTCGCCGGAATAGGTATCATTGCACTTATCGACTGGCTCATTCCGAATGCCGAAAATCCTCACGAGGCCGCTTCTGTCGAAGATATGGAGCTGTTGCCGGGTCGCTCCCGGGCTGCCCACACAGGCATCGTCGTGGCTTTGGTTATAGCCATACATAACTTCCCCGAGGGAATCGCCACCTTCATATCGGCGACCGATGGTATGGAAATAGCCCTCCCCATTGCTTTTGCAATAGCGATACATAATATTCCGGAGGGTATAGCTGTATCGGTACCTGTATATTACGCCACCGGCAACCGACGCAAGGCGCTGCTTATGGCCATGCTCTCGGGCCTGGCGGAACCGATAGGCGCTCTGGCGGCTCTCTTCCTAATCATGCCATGGTGGTCGGCAGAGCTCAACGCGCTGTTGCTCGCTGTGGTAGCCGGCATAATGGTGTATATATCATTCGACGAACTGCTCCCCTCGGCCGAACGATACGGGCACCATCACCTCTCGATTATAGGAGTAATTGCCGGTATGGGCATCATGGCGCTGTCGCTACTTCTGTTGTAAAATGCCAATTGGTTACTACATGAGGGATATAAACTTCACTCCCTTTGAGGTATTCAATCAGATAATACCTTATATCCTTAGGCGTTGTTGCCACAATTCTGCCTTTGAGTTCCGAAGGCTCTATGCCTGCTCCAAGCGTCAGGTGATTGCCGCCTCCTCCTGCCCGGTAGCTGTTTACGGCAACAGTATAAACCGCCTCGGGTTCAAACGGTGAGCCGTCAGACAAAGAGAGTATCTTCACTCGTTCTCCGACCGCTGCCTGCGGATTGACGATATAGTCTATTCCGTAAGCCGAATCGAAATTATATATCGGATAACGGCCGTCGGGGTCGAGCCACTGACGGTACGATTCCTCAAGGTGCTTCAAAACCTCGCGCCCGGTCAGACGCATTGTGCAGAGGTTGTTTTCGTACTTATAGAGCTTAAACATATCGGCTACGGTAAGCTGTCCTTTCGATATATCTGCGTTAAGACTTAGAGGTGCGGCAAGCGAAATCTGCGCTCCCGTAACATCTATCTGCAGCTCATGTATAAGAGTCATCATAGCCGAGGGCCCGGAGAGCGACTCGGCCGACCGCATATCGTCGGCAATCTTTGTGATAGGCTGATTCACGAAATCTTCAATCCGACCCATATCGTCGGCAAAAGCAGCCATAAATTCGGGCGAAGGGTCAACACCATCAAGGCTTTCAATCTTTCCCGATATGGTCGGGCTCTGACTACCCTCTTCCCACATCAGGTTGAGCATGCCTACAGCCTTGGCATTATTGGCCGGATTAAGCACACACACCACGCGTCCATCGGGGCCGGTGACGGTATCGGAATACTCACGGTGGTCGTGCCCCATCAGCACAGCATCAAATCCCGGCACCTGGCGAGCTATCTCCAACGACATGTTTTCGAGATATCCCGCTGTAGTCTGCGCGGAATCATGCCCCGAATGAAAAAGACCGATTACCGCATCCGGCTTCTCTTCCCGTATCACCTTTTCGACCCAGTAACGCGCTACGGGTATCATGTCGGCAAACTTAAGGCCGCCCCACAGCCGCTCAGGCAGCCATGCAGGTATAGCGGGGGTAATCAATCCTATCACAGCAACTTTCCTGGTGCCTACAATTTTGATTAAATAGGGCGCGAAATACTCGGAGCCATTGGAAACGAGCAACACATTGGCACCGAGCACGGGCATATTCAGTTCGCGTGCCACACGGTCGTAAACCGCGTGTCCCGTCTCGATATCGTGATTGCCTATGGTCACAGCATCGTAGCCTATGAAATTGAATATCCGAGAGGCCAGATGCTGCCGCGTGGTGTCAACGAAATTATAATAGTAAGCCGAGGGCTGGCCCTGCAGAAAATCTCCGGCATCGAGCACCATAACCCTGTCAGCCCCCTTGTGGGCACGTTCCCGACCTACCAACTCGGCCACACGCGCCAGACTGCCTGACGCAGGCTCACCCTTTATGAAATCGTACGGGAAAAAGCATCCGTGCACATCAGTAGTATATATTACCGTCAGCGAATCGGGAGTTGATGCTTTTACGCCCATAAGTGAAAACACTGTCAATAAAATAGTGATAAACCGACTTGTCATTACATTATCTGGTGAGTATACATTGCACTTTGCCAATTTTCAGCTCGCCCACCAACTTCAGCGGCACATGCCCGGGAGCTGTTGAAAGCCAGGCGTCAATGGGACGCGATGTCTCCCGTTTCCCCTCGCTCGTAAAAGTAAACCGTATATGGTACACATTCTCCTTTTTCTTGTCAACCTTCAGCTCCTCAACTCCTAAATAGGTAATAGCGAGCAGCTCTATGCGTTTGCCCGAAAAAATATTGATTGTCTTTTTGTACCCCGATTTAAGCGAAGCATACGGCAGAGTACGGATATAGTAAAACGACGAGAGAAGGTCGACCGTAACACCGTTGGCCGACAATTCAATGGTCGTCTCCTTATTCACCTTATCCTTCTTGCCGCGGCGTATTCGGCGACAAATGGCTGAGACGGTATTGCCTGAATGAGTAAAGCGCAGTATATCGTGAGCATAACTGCCATCTTCGTGCGCTATGCGGTGATACAAACTCGGCATATATGTTTGCGCCGAGAAGCTGGTAGTGAGCGTATCGCGTACCTTATAAAATGAATCGGCCCAGGGCTGAGTGCGGGCATATAGCTTGGCATCGAAGGTCGTACCAGAGGCACGAGTGAGCACAAACCGCGCCGTACCGGCTTGCTTGTGTATCAATCCCCATTTGTAGATTACTTTGTAATTGAGAGTTTCGGGACTGAGGTTTTGGGCGGCCGCCGTCAGCAGCGAAGCGGCCATTAGTATGAGAGAGAGGAAAAATTTGTGCATTTATTTTCTGTTAAGTTCAAGGAATGGCAATGCGTCGCGCGACGATTGCTCAATGCGTTTGTTGCGCCAGCACTTGCGGCACACGGCTATGTAACGGTCGTCGCCGCCTATCTCTACCTGCGCACCCTCCTCCACAAAATCGCCATTGGCATCGATACGGGCATTTATTATGGTCTTGCGTCCGCAGTTGCAGGTTGACTTTATCTCATCAATGGTATCGGCCACCTCAAACAGCCGTCGCGATCCCTCGAAAAGGTGGCTTTGAAAGTCGGTGCGGAGACCGTAGCACACCACGTTGCTGCCGAAATCGTCGACAACACGTGCAAGCTGGTCAACCTGCTCGGCAGTGAGAAACTGAGCTTCGTCAACAAGAAACCAGTCTATTATCACCATATTCTCCTCAAACAGGCTCTGCGCCAGTTCGTAAAGATTGGTATCTTGGTGTATCCACCGGCATTCGCGCTCTATGCCTATGCGCGAGTGTATCACGCTACGCCCTTCGCGGGTATCAATTATAGGCTTCAGACACACATAGCGCATGCCGCGCTCTTCAAAGTTGTATGCCTGAGTGAGAAGGAGCGCGGTCTTGGCCGAGCCCATGGTGCCGTAGCGAAAATACAGTTTGCCTTTGCGATTCATTGGGGTACTATGGTGAGTAGGGTGTTGAGATTGTACTTCAACAAAAGTAATAAGAAATATCCAATGCCGTCACCGGGCAAGTGTTAAAATCTGTTCAACCCTGAGCACTCTGCGTGTTTCGGGGGTTACGAGACAGTGTATCGATCTGCGCGCGCCGGGCACCCATAAAACCTTATCTACACTGACCATGACGCGAATAGCGCTTTTAACGCCACATGAAATTTTGGCATCGTTAAAAATATCCGACACTTTTTTACTGCGCCCGCACATACCCAGTGGCTGCATCCTGTCGCCTGGCTGCCAGGGTCTGAAACAATAGTCATCACCCAACACATCGGCATCGAAGTAAGCAACATATGGGGAGTGATTCTTATTCACATCTGAGGGTGTCACAAACGTCTTGACAATCTCAACGCTATACTCGTGCGCAATGGAAAGTACTCCGCGGTCAATTGATGCCTGTATGCCTTCAGACGACACAAAGCGCTTGCCGCTTGACTGCGAGGCGCTCATCATATCATGCGCCTGCGCGCGGCTGAAACCGTAGCCGCTAATAGCCCTGTAGAGTATTTCTGCTGCCTGAGGTTGCTCGGTTGCCAGCCTCTGCAAATTGAAATCGCCGCTATCGAGTATATATTTACCAATCACATCGGCACACAATTGCTCAAGCAAGCACCAGTCGGCCCGCAGATTGTCAATAGAGCCGGTAATACGTTGCAGATAGTCAGGGAAGTGCGCGGCAATGTGCGGCAACACATCATTCCTGAGACAATTCCTTCGATATAGATTCGTGAGATTGGTCGAATCGACTACATACGATTGGCCTTTGCTCGCAAGATACTCCTCTATCTCGGCCCTCGACACTTCGAGCATAGGCCGTATTATGCCGGAGGCATTGCGCGGCAACATAGCTCGCATGCCCGCAATACCGGTGCCACGCAGCAAGTTAAGTAGCAGCGTCTCCACATTGTCGTTCATATTATGAGCGACTGCAATAACACTGCCCTGACGGTTTTGGCGCAATTGCTCAAACCAATCGTAACGCAACCGGCGGCATGCCATCTCAACCGACTCACCGCCTTTTGGTTCTACCGTAAAATCACGTACCTCCAGATCTACTCCGAGCCTGTTGCATAGCGCTTTTACCGATTCGGCATCACGGTTGCTCTCATCTCCGCGCAGATGGTAATTGCAATGCGCTGCCAACAGGCTAAAACCCAAATCGCGAAGTACCAGAAGCAACGCTACCGAGTCGGCTCCTCCGCTCAGCGCCACAATCACACGTTTGCAGCCCTCGGGAATCAGATTATGCTCCTTAATATATGCGGCTACGCGCTCTACAGTCTTATCCATTCTTCTGATAATAGCGGCATATCGCTTTTATGGCGCAGTCAAGACAATCAGGCCTGCGCGCCTTGCACACATATCGCCCATGCAATATGAGCCAGTGGTGCGCACGTGCCACCTTATCTTCGGGAAGATATTGCATTAGGGTACGCTCTGTCTGGAGCGGATTTTTGGAACCGGTGGTGAGGCCGATACGCTCGCTGACCCTGAACACATGTGTATCAACAGCCATTGCAGCTTTGCCAAACACCACAGAGAGTATCACATTTGCCGTCTTGCGGCCCACGCCCGGCAGCCGCATCAAAGAGTCGATGTCCGACGGCACTTCGCCTCCAAAGTCCTCGACCAGCGTACGGGCCATGCCGAGCAGCGAGCGGCTCTTGTTGTTGGGATACGATACCGATTTTATATACTCATAGATATCATCGGTAGTTGCCGCAGCCATAGCCTCCGCAGTGGGATATGCCTCGAAAAGCGCCGGTGTAACCTGATTTATTCGTTTGTCGGTGCACTGGGCCGACAGTATCACTGCCACAAGCAGTTGGTAGGGATTGTCGAAATGCAGTTCGGTAGTGGCATCGGGCATATTGGCGTCGAACCACTCTACCAGCAATCGGTATCGTTCTTTCGTAGTCATCTGATTGCGGAAATCAATTGATAATGCGTTCGGTAGCAAACATAGCCAAAGCACAGGCAGCCAAACCGCCTATTACGGATATCGACACATAGCCGACTGCCTCAAGCCATTCGCCCCCACGCATAAGCGTTACGGGATGAAGACTGAATGCCGAAAATGTGGTAAAGCCGCCCAACAATCCAGTGATAAAGAATCTGCTGACAACGGCCGACACTTCATACCGTTCGAATATTGCCGACAACACACCTATGAGCAGGCACCCCACTATATTGGACGTAATCACCGGGAGAGGCTTGGCCGACAGGCCCGGCATGAATTCCATGCCATAGCGGAAGAGGCAACCCAATGCTCCTCCCGAGGCTACTGCCAATGCTTCTCCTATTACCATTGTTCAGTCAGATGATGGCAGCTTCTCAATGAGCGCTTTCGAACTGCTCCAGGAAGCGGCGGTCGTTTTCAGAGAACATGCGCAGGTCTTTCACCTGATATTTCAGGTTGGTGATGCGCTCTATGCCCATACCCAAAGCGAAGCCCGAGTATACCTTCGAGTCTATACCGCAGGCGTCGAGCACATTGGGGTCAACCATACCGCACCCTAATATCTCTACCCAGCCGGTATGCTTGCAGAACGAACATCCTTTGCCGCCACAAAGGTTGCAAGAGATATCCATCTCGGCCGAAGGTTCGGTAAAGGGGAAATACGACGGACGCAGACGTATCTGGGTATCGGGGCCGAACATCTCGCGTGCGAAATACAGGAGTGTCTGTTTAAGATCGGCAAACGATACATTCTTATCCACATACAGCGCCTCTACCTGATGGAAGAAGCAGTGTGCGCGGGCTGATATTGCCTCGTTGCGGTATACGCGCCCGGGGCAGATAATGCGGATGGGCGGCTGAGTGTGCTCCATCACACGCGACTGTACCGACGAGGTATGGGTGCGCAGAAGCACATCGGGATTACGGAATATGAAGAAGGTATCCTGCATATCGCGGGCCGGGTGGTCGGCGGCGAAGTTGAGAGAGGAGAACACATGCCAGTCGTCCTCTATCTCGGGGCCCTCGGCCACTGTGAAGCCCAGGCGCGAGAATATCGATATTATCTCATTTTTCACAACCGAAAGCGGATGCCGCGTACCTAAGGCAACCGGAGCCGGGGTACGGTACAAGTCAACATCGGTATAACTCTCGCCGGCGTTCTGCAACGCCTCTTTGAGGGAGTTGATTTTCTCCGTAGCAAGATTTTTAAGTTCGTTGAGCCGCTGGCCCATCTCGCGCTTGCTCTCGGCAGGCACATTACGGAAATCGTTAAATGCCAGGCTTATCAAGCCTTTTTTGCTCAAATATTTTATGCGAAGCTGTTCTACTTCTTCAAGTGTCGAGGCCGACAGTGCCGACACCTCTTCCTTTAGCTGATTTATCTTCTCTATCATAGACTCTGTGAGTGGTGATTATTCATTTTCTGACTCGGGAGCGAAACCCTGCATAGCCTTTGCCACATCGGCTTTGAGCTCATCGCTCTGCTTGCCGCGGCTCACTATGGTGCCGTCGGGCGCAATGAGTATAATACAAGGTATACCGCTTATACCGTAGAGCTCGGTGGGTATCGACTGCGCGTCGATAATCTGATCCCAGTTTATCTGATGCGATTCTATGGCCTTGAGTGTGTTTTCGGGCTCATCCCACACGGCAACGCTCAGGAATCGGAGACCCTTATCGGCATACTCATCGTAAAGTTCTTTGAGTACTTTCACCTGGCGGATACACGGCCCGCACCAGCTTGCCCAGAAATCGACTATAGTATAGTGATCGGGGCCTACATAGTCGCTCAGGCGCTTGGTAGTGCCGTTGTAGGTCACTGCAAAATCTTTGTATTTCTTACCCTCCGAGGTCTCGGCGCGGTTTGCGAGCATAGTTCTAAGATTCTGCACGCGGGCCGACTGGGCCAAAGCGGGATACTTGGCCAGATACTCGTCGTACTGTGGCAGTTCCATATCGTAAGCCATGCTCATAAACAGCTGCTGACCGAAAGGATTATCGGCGTTCTCGGCCACATAACGTGCCACGAGGTCGTTGTAGGCGGCATAGATTGAATCGGCTTTAGCCTGCGATGCAGGTTCTTCAGGCAAAGCCATGAGCTGCTCGCCGAGTTTGTTCTCTTCGGCATGGAAAGCATCTTCAATAGCGGCTATATGGCCGGTCGATTCGAGGCGACGCTCAGCAGGCCACACGTCGATAGTGGCTTCCTCGAGGTATAACGAACCGAGGCGGTTCCCGTTCGAAAGGAGGCGGGCAGCCTTGGGCGCGTCGGTGGTGCCATGGAATACAGCTATACCGCCTTCCACAAGCACGCTGTCAATTTTCTCACCCGTATCGAGGTCGGTAAGATACACCAGTTCACCGTCGTTATCGGTCGAAAGGTTCACTTTTACAGTATATTCATACTTAGGCTGCGCACCGGCACAGGAGGCCGAGAGTGCCACTATGGCGCCGGCTATTAATAACTTGATTTTCATATATCGATTGTTGTGTAATTTAGATTGCAAATTTACTATAGTTATTTCAAAATACGCCATTTTTCACTTTCAAAACTTACATTCTGAACAAAAATTCCTATTTTTGCCACATTAATTACCCATTCGTAATCCAACCCATGAAATCTCAATCTACGCTCAATCAATACCTGATAGAATCAATAAAAGAGAATTGGGAGCTCCCGGCGCTTACCGATTTTAACGGTACTTCATATAATTATAAGGATGTAGCCCGCAAAATCACTAAACTGCATATCATGTTCAGGCGGGCAGGCATCGTGCCCGGCGACCGTGTGGCATTGTGCGGCCGCAATTCCGCCCAATGGTCGGTGGCAATGATCAGCTGTCTCACCTATGGCGCTGTTGCCGTACCCATACTCAACGAGTTCAAGCCCGACACCATACATCATCTGGTGAATCACTGCGAGGCCAAGCTGCTTTTCGTCGACGAGATGATATACGAGAACCTCGATGCCGACTATATGGCCGGTCTGAGCGGTATTTTCCGCATGAGCGATTTCGCGCTATTGATATCGCGCAGCGAGCCTCTGAGCGATGCTCGCGCCCGGCTCAACGAATACTTCGGCGCCCTCTTCCCCGAACGCTTCGGCGCTTCCGACCTCGTACTTTACGCCGAAGACCCCGACCAGCTTGCTCTTATCAACTACACCTCGGGCTCTACCGGCTTCTCCAAAGGTGTGATGTTGAGCTACCGGGCTCTTTGGTCGAATGTGCAGTACACCGTTGACCATCTCACACAGCTCGAACCCGCCGACGGCATTGTGTGCATGCTCCCGCTCGCCCACATGTACGGCCTTGCCATCGAGCTTCTGCACCCCTTCTCCAAAGGCTGCCACATCCACTTCCTCACCCGCACGCCCTCGCCGCGAGTTATCATGGAGGCTTTTGCAAAGGTCAATCCCAAGATTATTATCACCGTGCCTCTCATCATCGAGAAGATTATCAAAACCAAGGTGTTCCCGCTGCTCGACAAGCCTCTGATGAAAATTCTCATGCATGTGCCCTTTGTCGATGACCGCCTTCTCCAGAAAATCAAAACCCAGCTCAATACCACCTTCGGCGGAAATCTGCGCGAGATGATTATAGGCGGCGCCGCTCTCAACAAAGAGGTTGAGGAATTCCTCCGCCGCATCCACTTCCCCTTCACCGTAGGTTACGGCATGACCGAGTGCGCCCCCCTCATTTCTTATGCCCCACATCAGGAGGCCCGTAAAGGCTCGTGCGGACGGCTGGTTGACCGCATGAAAGCCAAGGTCGACTCCCCCGACGCCGAAAACGTGCCCGGCGTGATATGGGTGCGCGGCGACAATGTGATGCAGGGCTACTACAAGAACGAAGAAGCCACAGCCGAAGCTCTGTCTGACGACGGCTGGCTTTGCACCGGCGACATAGGCATCATCGACGCCGACAATTTCATATATCTGCGCGGACGCAACAAGAATATGATACTCGGCCCGTCGGGGCAGAACATCTACCCCGAAGAGATAGAGCAGAAGCTCAACAACATGCCCTATGTAGGTGAATCTATAGTGATACAGGAGGGCAACAAACTCATAGCGCTCATATACCCCGACTACGAACTGGCCAACTCCCAGTCGCTCACTGCCGACGGCATCAGACAGGCCATGAACGAGAATATCGAGCAACTCAACCACGAAGTACCCGCGTACTCCAAGATATCGGGCTATGAACTTATGAACGAGGAATTTGAAAAGACCCCGAAACGTTCTATCAAACGCTACCTCTATCAGCGCAAGAGCTCCTGATATCTTATCTTAGCCACTCCGCAGCAACTCTATTATGAGCAAATCGCCCTACGACAACGAATCCGAACTCACCGCGAGGCTTCACGACCCGGCTACGCGCCGCCGTGCCTTCGAAGATGTCATAACCCGTTATGGCGAGCAGCTGTATTGGCAGATACGTCGCATGGTGCACAGCCACGAAGACGCCGACGATATTCTTCAGAACACATTCCTCAAAGCATGGACTTCGCTTGAGCAGTTCCGCGGCGATGCAAAGCTCACCACATGGCTTCACAAAATAGCCATCAACGAGAGCCTCACCCATCTCGACCAGCTCAAACGCCGTGCCGCAACATCGCTCGACAAGGATGATGAGGCCAACTTTGTAACGCGCCTCATCGAAGCCGACACGCATATCGATGGCGACGAACTTGCCCTGAAGTTGCGCAAAGCCGTTGCCACGTTGCCGCAAAAGCAACAGCTGGTTTTCAACATGCGCTACTACGACGAGATGCCCTACGAACAGATTTCCAATATTTTGGGCACTTCTGTCGGAGCTCTAAAGGCCTCTTATCATCTGGCTCAGAAAAAAATTCAACAGTATTTTGCCGACGATTAAACCTTCGCCCCTCTGATTCGTCTAAAGGATATAACCCGAAACTCTATACTACCACTCAATACCGTAACACATCTACCTCAATGACCAACAACGACATATTAAGCAAAGCGGCACGCCGTAGCGGAATGACGGTACCGGAGAATTACTTCGACGACCTGAGCCGGCGCATAGCCGCTTCGTTACCGCCCCAGCCGTGGGAGCAGGCACCTGCTGCCCCGGCACGCCGCACACGCTGGCAGGCTGTTCGTCCGTACGTATATCTGGCCGCAATGTTTCTGGGCATCTGGTGCATGATGCAGATGTTCGACCTCATGCGCACACCCGCCTCCTACGAGCTGTCGTCCAACCAGTCGCTCATGAGCGCCATACATAACGACGCTTTCTACTTCGACTATTGCACCTCGTCGACTGACGAAACAGACCTCTACGACGAACTTTACGAAGAAGGATTCGATCCCGCCTCTCTTACCTCCGACCACTCATCAACCCCAAGCCTATGACACGATTCGCTCTGCTCTTTCTCTCACTCATTTTCACACTCTCTGCTGCCACAGCCGGGCCCAACGACGCACGTCACCGCCAGTGGCTCAAAGAGATGCAACAGGCCAAGCTCGAATTTTTCATCAGGGAACTCGCCATCACGGCCGATCAAAAAGCGCAGTTTACCCGCACCTTCAACGATATGGAAAATGAGCTTATCACCCTGCGCGATAATGTAGCCTCGCTTCGCCGCACCATACGCGACAAGGCCAATCCTACCGACCTCGACTACGAGAAGGCAGCCGAAGCGCAGTTTGAACTCTCCCAACGCGAGGGCGCAATACAGCTGAAATACTTTGCCAAATACAAAACCTTCCTGACCAAGAAACAACTTTTTGAATATCAGCGCGTAGAGCACCGCTGGATGAAAAAAGTAATGCAGTCGCGCAAAAAGAAATAGCCGCCGCTCCGCACCCCACGTCTCTCCCACGTCTCTCCCCCATCTCCCCTCCACATCTTCTTTCTCATGTAATTTACGTAAGTTATGACACGCACGTCACTACACCGCACCATAACACTTATTATGGTGCTTTTTATTTCAGCATTCTCTTTGACAGCCTCTGCCTCCGGCACATCCACGCCCAAGGCACCCGATTTCGCCTACCCCAAGACGGTGGCAAAAAACGCCTCGCAGAATCTGCGCACAGCATTGGCCGACAACAATCCTCAACTTATGCTCCGCTCGCTGCTCGACCTTACTATTGCCAAAGGCATGATATCGGCCGACAGCCTCCCTGCAGTGCTCAACACTGCCGCCGGCATCTCAGCCAAATATCGCGGTACAGTTCAGGGCGCACTCGTCGACCTGATACGTGCAGAGCTGTATTCCGACATATTTATGGCCGACCGATATACCTACAGTAGCCGCACCGAAGTGGTATCCGACACTCTACCGGCCGACTATAATCTTTGGAGCGCCGAACAATTTCGCAACCGTATTATCAGCCTTGCCGACAGCGTCCTTATGCAGGCAACACGCCTTCAGGCTGTGCCCGTCACCGACTATAGTGATGTGATTACCGTCGACAAGCTGCAACGCATTTACTTCCCAACGCTATACGACTTTGCCGCATACCGTATTCTCCTGCTTTATAAAGATTTCTACGCAGATGTTCAGCCTATGCCCCTACGACTGGCCGTATCCCGTCCGTCAGCCGTAATTGCAGGCAAAAGCATCTCGGAGACCAACGCCCGGATACTCAACATCTACACTTCACTCATCAATCTGCACAGCGATTCGGAAGCCCCGCGCCTGATGGCGTTGGCCAAACGGCTCGACTATATTTACTCAACCTCCCTGCCGCTGCTCACATCCGCCACGGTGCCGGGGTGTATCGACAACATCCTCTCCATATATCGCGCCAACAGCCAATCGCAATACTCTGCTCCCCTTCTAACGCTCCTCAGCGACATGCGCAAACGCGTGCCCGATGCCGATACGGTTCTATCTGACACTGAGATGGCAAAACTGCTGCGCGAATACATTTCACGCAACCCCTCATATCACGGCATCGACTGCATACGCACGATGCTCAACAACCTCACAGCTCCATCTGTCGAGGCTTCGGCGCCCAACATAGTGAGTCGCGGTGTACCTTTCGAAATAAAAGTCACCAATCGCAACGCATCACGCTATAAAGTATCCATTTACAAGGCATTGAATCAGGAAACCGTCAATCTGTCGGGCACCATCGCGTCTGACAATCTCAAAAAGGAACTTATCCAGACACTCGCAGTATCCACTCCGCTTGCCACTCCGTTTGTTACCGATACCGCCATTACATACACTCTGCCCGATTATGGTGTGTATGCCATTGGCGTCACCGCCGACATTCCGGAGCCTTTCACCGCTACCGGACCCCAATATTCCATTGTGAGAGTATCCGAACTGATGATTTCCACCCTGACCGGACACGCCACACATGCCATTGTTTGCAACGGCATAACCGGAGCGCCTGTCAACGGCGCCGATGTCAACCTCTTTACCCGTAAAAACTCGGTATTCCAAAAGAAACTGCTTGGCCACACTGACCACAACGGGTTTCTGAAAGTCCAAACGCAACCCGATAGATACAACTACTCACTCCTGGCACCTCAACTCGGCTCCGACAAGTATTCTCCAGCCATATACACCAACCTACGCTCCGACTACACGCCATGGAGTCCGGCCGACATGTTACGCGGCACTCTCTACACCGACCTCCCTCTGTATCATCAGGCCGACAGCGTACACTTCACCGCAATACTCTACGTAGCCTCCAAGACAGGCACTCACCTGTTTTCGGGCCAGCGTACCCGCGCCATACTCTATAACGCCAATTCCCAGGCTATCGACACGCTTGAAACCATGACCGACGACTGGGGGCGCGCCTCAGGAACGTTCATATTACCCAAGGGACAGCTCACCGGTCAATACAGTATAAACATCACCCCGATTACAGCCAAGACGTCGGCCTCAACTCCCCGCTCGGAGACAATTGCAGTATACTTCACCGTATCTGACTACAAGTTGCCTACCTTCGCCATCACACTCAATCCGGTGGCGCGCAACACTCCCTCGCGTGGCTCCTATACTATCAGCGGCACAGTGCGCTCATACTCGGGCATCAATCTCGAGGGCACCGCAATCACTGCTGAAATAGAAGGCTATCTCAACCCGTATAACTCGCGCTACGACATCTCTCTCTTCGCCGACACTATCGTGGCAGGCCCCGACGGTCGCTTCTCTTTCGTATTGCCCGATTCCGTAGCCAAGGCTTACGGTATAGAGCCACTGTCGTACAGCGCACAGCTCACAGCCACCTCCATCACCGGCGAGTCACAGACGGCATCGGCCTATTTCCGGCCGGGCACAGCCTACACCATTGCCGGCAATCCATCATACAACATCAATGCCGGCTCCCCCTCACAGCTTTCGCTCAAAGTGTTATCGCCCGAAGGCACGCCGGTAGTCAAAGACCTCAAAGTCATTATCAAGCAGAAAGGTATCGAGAAATTTTCGGGCGTATATCCCTCCGACGAAATAGCGATACCCTGGCGCAGAATTCACTCAGGGGCCTACGAAATTACTTTCGCAGGCATCGACATTGATGCCGATTCGCTTGTATCGCAACTGGTGGTATACCGCAACGACGACCGACAATCGCCCGTCGACCAACTGCTTTGGATTCCGTCCGACAATCTCTCTATCGAATCGCCCCGTCGCCGATTCACAATCAATTACGCCGCTGCCCAACCCGACACTCATATATTATATTACCTCTCCTCCTCCGACTCTATTATCGACTATCGCTGGCTTACCGCAAACAGCGGCATGCACACCCTCGATGTAGAGTTGCCTGACGGTATCGACGCGGCTACCGCACACCTTTCTACCGTAAAGAATTACAACTACGTTGATTACCAGATATCACTTGCAGTAGTTGATCCTGACGACAATTTGGAGCTAATCACCGAGAGCTTCCGCGACAACCTGATACCCGGTTCACCCGAAACCTTCACGTTCAGCACTCTCCGTGGAGGCAAAGGTGTAGAGAGCGCCTTCATCCTCTCGATGTACAACGATGCCATCAATTCACTCATCTCTCCCCTCGACCTCCGTTTCACACCGCGGCCACTTATCAATTACGCCTCTATCCGTTTCAACAGCAGTCGCTACTACCTGCTGAGCTCACGGGCAGAAGGATTTGTGCGCGGCAATAACGATTGCACCATCTATCCCCCCGTATTCAATACATACGGTCATTCGCTTTTCGAGCAAACAATCTATTTCACTACACGTCTTCTCGGGGCCACGGCCGGTATAGTTGAAAGCAAAGCAAACGCAGCACAATCCGTGCCGACTATGGCCGAGTTTGAGGCTGTCGACGAGGCATACGACATGGCCGATGCCGGAGAGGCTCCGCAACCCGAAGCGCAACCCGAAGCGTCTGCTCAGGCATCATTCCAGTACCGCGACGCCTTCACACCTCTGGCCTTCTTTGCCCCGGCGCTCACGTCCGACAGCAATGGCCGGCTCTCCTTCTCATTCCGCGTTCCCAATGCCAATGCCCGGTGGTATTTCCAGGCTATGGCCTACGACAAATCTATGCGGTCGGCCTATAAAATGGCTCAGTTTATAGCCAACAAGCCGGTGATGGTACAACCCAACCTGCCGCGCTTCCTGCGCCACGGCGATAAGGCTGTAGTGAAGTCATTGATTATCAACAACACTGACCATATCTCGACAATCGCTGTCACTACCGAGCTCTTCAACCCCTCCACTAACCGCGTTCTTTTCTCGTCCGACACCACCCTCTCTGTTGCAGCCAACACGCAGATAGTCATACCTGTAGATGTATCTGCCCCCACAGATGCCACTCTGCTCGGATTCCGCATAAAGGCCACCGACGGCCAACACACCGATGGCGAGCAGTCATATCTGCCCATACTGCCATCCGTCACTCCTACCATCGACACCTACCCGTTCTACATCCACGCCGACAGCACCCAATTCAGCATGTCTCTGCCTGAGTTGCCCGACAGCTCACGCGTAACGCTCCAATATTGCGACAATCCCGTCTGGTATGTCATCACCGCCCTTCCCGGCTTATCTGAGGGCGGCTACAAGACTGCTCCCGAAGCGGCCGCAGCCCTGTTCAGCGCATCCGTAGCCGACGGTCTCCTGAAAAAATATCCCCGCATAGCCGAGGCTCTCGAGCTTTGGGCTAAAAGCGACGGTTCCGACTCCACACTGGTTTCGATGCTTTCGCGCAACAGCGACCTAAAAGCTCTACTGCTCGAAGCCACTCCCTGGATGCAAGACGCTTCAAACGATACCCAACGTATGCAGCGACTCCTTCTGCTCCTCCATCCCGACCGGATAAAAGCCGCACGCGAGCAGGCCATAACACTGCTCACACGTCTGCACTCCAATGGTGAGGGCTGGGCATGGATAGCACAATATCCCGAGCCATCGCAGTGGGCCACATACTCCACGCTCACCACACTCGGCAGACTGCGCGCACTCGGCTTTATGCCCTCCGACAAAAGCCTTGACCGGATGGTCAAAGAGTCGCTCCGTTGGTACGAGCAATGCACCGAGCGCGACTATCGCCGCTACCCCAATGGCTGGTATGCCGACTATGTGGAGCTGTGCTCCCTATGGCCCTCGTTCAAACAGTCGGCAACCGGCAAATCGCTCACCGCTAAATATGTGCAGCGTCTTGTGGGCGGTTGGAAAAAGCTCTCGCTGTCACAAAAAGTTCAGGCCGCAACTCTTCTGCAACAATACGGCTATCCGCGGGTAGCAAAGCAGGTCATGGCCTCCGTAATGGAATTTGCCGTCACCACCCGCCAGGGTGGTATGTGCTGGCCGTCGGTCAACGAGCGGCAGGGCGATACCATGGCCCAGCTCCTCTTTACAGCCCGCGCAATGAGCGCCCTGCAGGCTATCAACGGTAGCACCGCGGCATCCGATGTCAATGCCATAGCCCAATGGCTGCTCCTACAGAAAGAGACACGCAACTGGGGCACCTCAATCACAGCCACCGATATTATTGCCCGTATCCTCCAGGTTACCTCAGGCTGGCTTACCACCGCCGCATCGCCCGTTATCACCCTTGGTGGCCGGGATATAGCGTTCACACCCGCCGAGACAATGCTGGGCGAATATCGCACCGACATATCCTCGTCAGCCACTCCGGGAGCAATCCTTTCGATAAGCGGCTGCGGCAATCACCCCTCATGGGGCGCCGTCTATGCGCAAGCCATACAGCCTATGCTACAGGTCAAAGCCGCCGACTGCGAAGCCATATCGATAGCAAAAGACATTTACGTGCGCAAGGGCGATAAACTGGTTTCGGCCGACACCATCCGCGTAGGCGACCGTCTCACCGTGCAACTCACCCTGCAAGTACATCGCGACATGGAGTATGTGGCCATTATCGACGACCGCTCCGCCGCACTCGAACCGGTCGACCAGCTTCCCGGCACCGTCTGGGCGGAAGGACTCTGCTTCTACCGTGAGTCGCTCGACAGCTCAACTCGCCTCTTCATCAACCGACTCCCCCAAGGCACATACCTCCTCACCTACGACGTTTGGGCCAACAACGCCGGCACATACACCACGGGCATAGCCATAGTGCAAAGTCAATACGCGCCCCAGCTCACCGCCCACTCCGCCGGCTCCCTCCTCTCCGTCGAACCATAGATTCGACGAAAAACAGAAGATGGATTATTATCAGTCCATAAGTGTCAAATTTGACACTTATGGGCTGATTCGCTTTCTATAAGCATCTATTTAACACAAAATTGACTAATAAGCCTATTTGTATTGCTGATATACGATTTAAGCATTAACTTTGCGAAGCATATCGTCTGCCGAAGTCCGATTGGGGCTTGTGGGCGGGAGCATAAATATTGGAAAGCGTTTACTTAACGCATTTCTTGGCTTTTCGGAATCTCGCAAATTCAATAGTTTGAGTCAAGGAAGCGGCAATGGTGAATGTCAAATGGTATGATATACCCTTTTTTAAGTTTGCTGCACACAGCGAACTTTAAGTTGACATATCATACAACGTGAGACTTCGGCATTGCTCTTTCTACTCAAACGGGCAATGCGAGAGTCTCGGAAAGCGGGAAGAGCAAAAAGTACGGACTCTCACGTTTTCTTTTAATAAAATCCTACATAGGGGAGTCGGTAGGGCTAAATCATCATTATAGCCAATGGGAAAAACATCTACCGTATTGATTGTTACATGCATGGCTCTAACAGGACTTCCATTGTGCGCCCAAAATGAAATTACCCATATCGTTATTTCCGGGCAAACAGGTGAAAGTCAATCTTTCGAGTTATTTAAATATAACCGAATAGTATTCGGCAATAACTCCATGCATCTATCATCATCTCTAAATCCGGAAATCATGAGTGCAGAGTTATCCTATTCTACATTCAAACATATTGATTTTACGGACAAACCGCTCTCGTCATTAGACGAAATTATAGTTTCAGACGCCTCCTTAGTATACTATTCAAGAGAAAAGGCTCTTGAGGTAGTTGCTAACGATATTTACGAGCCTTTTACTATATATGTTACGAATACGGGTGGCGCTGTTGTGGCTAATTTAAAAACTTTACCCGGCTACAAGGCTTACCTCCCTTCGCTTCCTGTCGGACTATATGTAGCAGTAGCTTTTAATAACGACATTCAACTTAAAACAAAAATCATAATACAATAAACCGCTAATTATTCACATTATACTACATTTAATAATGAGACACCACTTCTTACTATCAGCACTTTTATTTATCTCTATAGCAACATTCTCATCGTGTTCCGCCGATGATGAGCCGCAAAATCCATCCCAACCATCCGAAGAAGAATGGATAGATCCCGATTTCGCACATGTATTGGAGACAAAGGGATATATCACATCTTCTGAAAATGTAACCCCCTCTGATGTAGCTGATATTGTACGGCTTGACATTGAGGATAATTCTCTTTCATCACTAAAAGGCATTGAATATTTCTCCAAATTAGAGGTTCTCTATTGCTCCGACAACCAACTGACTCAGCTCGATGTGTCAAAAAACTCTCAACTTACATACCTTTCCTGCTCCAACAACCAACTGACTCAGCTCGATGTGTCAAAAAACTCTCAACTGATATACCTTTTCTGCGCCTCCAACCAACTGACCCGGCTCGATGTGTCAAACAACTCTCATCTTGCACACCTTTACTGCGCCTCCAACCAACTGACTCAGCTCGATGTGTCAAACAACTCTCAACTTACAGACCTTTACTGCTACAACAACCAACTGACCCAACTCGATCTGTCAAACAACTCTCAACTTGCAGGTCTTGACTGCTACTTCAACCATCTGACTCAGCTCAATGTGTCAAATAACTCTCAACTTACACACCTTCATTGTTCCTCCAACCAACTGACTCAGCTCGATATTTCACGCAGCACCAAGTTAATAGCATTTTTTTGCCATAACAATCCCGGGGAAAACGGGCTGTTTAGAGTAAAGTCCTGGTTCGACAAC
>JAGAUN010000032.1 GCA_017620715.1 Muribaculaceae bacterium
ATCCTCCGTCTCACCTTTGGAGTAAAGAGCTAATCCGGCGCTGTCGAGCACGGGGTTGAAGCCCTCGCCATAAAGATTAATTACATCGTATTCGTCGCCGCGCTCGGTAAGCAAGTCGGTAACGGCCTGGAGAATACTGTGATTGAAACTCTTAGTGTAAGGATGACAATAAACGATGGTAATCATAGATAAATGTGATTTGGCATTATACTTATATAAAGTGAAACAATCGGCAAAGAAACGCGGTTCACGGCCACAAATATTAAAATTCATTAACAACAATCAGGCTCCGGCCGCATTTTTCATCCTTTAATGACAGAAATACCCGGGAGCGGACTCTATATACCTACAACCAACTACAAAACCCAAATTACAATTATGGCAATATTGAATTTTGATTACGAGGCTCTTTGGCAGAGCCTGTCACGATGGGCACAGAAAGCGGGAAGAGCCGCAACGCGCCCTGCACTTCTGATGTGGTATGTGATGCGCGACAAAAACACCCCGCGCAAAGACAAATGGGCTATATTCGGCTCACTTGCTTATCTTTTGCTCCCGATTGATATTCTCGATGCCAAAAGAATACCCGTAATAGGATGGCTCGACGAAGTGGCTTCGCTCGCTATCATGGTGCAGAAGATGTCGAAACACGTCACGCCCGAAATGATACGTAAGGCCGATGCCCAACTCGACCGATGGTTCACTCCCTCGAGCACCTGCAATCAGCCGGGAGTGATTGACACCCGGTACGAAATTATCGACATAAATTCTTAACTTTGGCTTTCCAATACTGAATAAACGATGATGCACACCGACTACGACCGAATCATACTGGAGCGGGCCGACCATGTGTTTGAAGTCATGGAAAAGCGAGTGAGCGCCGACGACATGACGCGCATACGTGCCGCATTCAATCTGGCACGCGAAGCCCACGCTCCGCAAAAACGCAAAACCGGCGAGCCTTACATACTGCACCCCATAGCTGTAGCCAACATAGCGGCCGAGGAGCTCATGCTCGGTGCCAATCCGGTGATAGCGTGCTTCTTGCACGATGTGGTTGAAGACACACCCTATACCTTCGACGACATCAGGCAGCGTTTCGGCGACGATGTGGCATTTCTCGTCAGGGTGGTAACCAAAAAGCCCACTCACGATTATGAGCTGTCGAAGCAACTCGACAATTACCGCCAGTTGCTCCAGTCGATGCAATACGACATACGCGCCATACTCGTAAAGCTCGCCGACCGTCTGCACAACATGCGCACCCTTGCATCGATGAAACCTGAGAAGCAGATGAAAATAGCCGGTGAGACAGACTATTTCTACGCCCCGTTAGCCAACCGTCTCGGCCTTTATAATATCAAAACCGAACTGGAAAACCTCTCGTTCCGTTTCCGCTGCCCCGACGAATATGTTGAGCTCTCGAATCTCATTGAGCGCCACGTGGCAACCAACAAGGAGAATCTCGAGGTATTCCGCCGTCAGATTCAAGAGACTCTCGCCGCAGCCGGCATCACGGCCCGCGTGTATGTCGATTACCGACGTCCCTTCAGCCTCTGGCGCAAGATGAAGAAATACGGCGACGACTTCAACCATCTCAAATACCGGCATTTTGTAGAAGTGGTGTTTGATCAGACGCGCACCCCACTGAGCGAGAAGCAGATGGCCATGAAGATATACTGCATTCTCACCGACCGCTTCAAGGAGAAGCACTGCAGCATGAGCAACTATATCGACTCGCCCAAAGAAAACGGCTACCAGAGTCTGCATGTGAAACTACTCCCCGATTTCGGCCGCTGGCAGGAGGTGCACATAAGCAGCGAGGCTATGATACGCCGCTCGCAGCTTGGGTGCGTGGCCGAGCGCAACGAAAACAATATACAGATGTGGATTGAGAAATTCCGCTCCGTACTCCACCATACCATAAGCAATTCGAAGCACAACGAACGATATATGGAGGATATCATCACCGCTTTCTACAACGACGATATCCAGGTGTTTACCCCGCGCGGCAAGAAGATTATACTTCCGCAGAACGCCACCGTAATCGACTTTGCCTACGAAGTGCATACCTATCTGGGCGACCACGCCCGATACGCACGCATCAACAGCCGTCTCGAGCCAGTCACAACCCCGCTTCGCCGCGGCGACGTGATTGAGATTGTGACCGACGAAAATTCGCACCCCGAGGCAGACTGGGAAAACTACGCCCACACCTTCAAAGCCCGCAAGGCCATACGCCGCTACCTCGAATCGGTGCCTGCACTCCCCTATCATCGCTGCACCCGTTGCAACCCCATTCCCGGCGAGGAGGTGATAGGCATACGCAATCACGCCGACCCCGACACCATAACCATACACAAACGCGACTGCAGCGACGCCATCACCATGGCATCGTCGTATGGCGACGACGTGGTATCGGTTGATTTCGCTGCCGACTCCACGCTCTACCCCGTGACACTCAGAGTGAGGGCCGTTGACCGCAGCCATCTATTTGTTGACCTTGTAGACTGCATCACCAACACATTCCGGCTGTCGATGGAGTCGTTCAACACCGCCACCGAACGCAACATCGTGATATGCAAGATTAGGTTCGGAGTACATTCATACACCGAACTCAAAACCATTATCAATCACATCTCGGCCATTGACGGCGTAGATGAAGTGCACCGACTTTAACATTCCCCCCCTAATTATAGTCGTCACTATTTACATAGCACGGCCGCTCTCCAATGGTGGAAAGCGGCCGGCTATGGTGTTTTTGAAACTGTATTTTAATTAAGGGGTATCGACGGGAATATTATTTCACAACGTCGTTGAGCTCGGCACCGGCTTTAAATTTCACGGCCTTGCGAGCGGGTATTTCAATAACTTCTTTTGTGCGGGGGTTGATGCCTTTGCGGGCGGTTTTCTCAGCAACGGCAAATGTGCCGAAACCAATCAGGGCTACTTTGTCGCCCTTGGCAAGTTGTTCGCTAACTGTGTTTACGGTAGCTTCTAAAGCGGCTTTGGCCTGTACTTTGGTAAGGCCGGCTTTCTCGGCGATAGCGTTGATAAGCTCTGTTTTGTTCATGATGTGTTGGTTTAAAAAAATATTGATAAAAGTATTGGTATATATGCTTGTTAACTTCGCAAATATAAATCTAAATTCTTTAATTTCACAACAAAAACATTAAAAATGTAAAAAATTTAGCCTCAAAAGCCTCATTTGGTTACTTAGAGTTGAGACCGCACTCCTCGGCTTGGCATATTTTCTGATTATTTCGTACCTTTGGCTAAAATTATATTGATATGCTACGTCTGTTAAAATCAATGCCGCCGGTCACCAAAAACCTCATCATAATCAACTTTGTGGTGTGGCTCGCAATGACGGTATACCCCCCTCTTGATGCTACTGTCACCAAATTTCTCGGCCTGCACTTCTACGAATCCGCTTCGTTCAACATGGTGCAACCGTTTACCTACATGTTTGTGCACGGCGGTTTCTTCCACCTGTTTTTCAACATGTTCTCGCTATTCTTTTTCGGTATAGCCATTGAGAACACGCTCGGCTCCAAGCGGTTTCTGCTCTACTATATGGTGTGCGGCGTTGGAGCGGCAATCATACAGGAGGCGGTGTGGAGCATCACGCTCTACGATACCATTGTCGATGCCTTGAGCAGCCGTTCCATGCTCCCTGTCGAAGTCGTTGAGCAACAGCTGGCCATAACGCCCGGATTGCTCGACGGATTTTACGACCAGTTTGTCACAGTAGGCGCTTCGGGTGCCATATATGGTGTGCTGCTTGCCTTTGCCATGATATTCCCCAATCTTCCCATCTACTTTATATTCGTACCAA
>JAGAUN010000033.1 GCA_017620715.1 Muribaculaceae bacterium
GCGAGCTGTTTGTACGGCGCCTCGATGAAATAGATGTTAAGACAATACGCAGCGAAGCGGTTTCATCAGTACCCGAAGCGCGCAAGGCAGCTATGCAGCTTGGCTATCCCGTGATAGTTAGAGCCGCGTATGCTCTGGGTGGTCTTGGCTCGGGATTCTGTGACGATGAGGCTCAGCTTGACTCCCTTGTGGAAAAAGCTCTCGCCTTTTCGCCCCAGGTGCTCATTGAAAAATCTCTGAAAGGCTGGAAAGAGATTGAGTATGAGGTGGTGCGCGACCGATACGATAATTGCATCACAGTGTGCAATATGGAGAACTTCGACCCGCTTGGCATTCATACCGGTGAATCGATAGTAGTAGCCCCGTCGCAGACTCTCTCAAACGAAGATTACCACTTTCTGCGTAAGCAGGCCATAAAGATAGTGCGGCATTTGGGAATTGTGGGAGAGTGCAATGTGCAGTATGCCTTCGACCCCAATTCCATGGATTATCGTGTAATCGAGGTTAATGCGCGTCTGAGCCGTTCGTCGGCTCTGGCCTCAAAGGCCACGGGCTATCCGCTGGCGCTTGTTGCGGCCAAACTCGCCCTCGGTTACGGCCTTTTCGAGCTTCGCAACTCGGTAACACAAGTCACGTCGGCATTCTTCGAGCCCGCGCTCGACTATGTAGTGGTGAAGATACCGCGCTGGGACTTAGGTAAATTTCAGGGCGTGAAGCGAGAGATAGGCTCATCGATGAAGTCGGTAGGCGAGGTTATGGCCATAGGCCGCACTTTTGAAGAGGCAATACAGAAAGGACTACGTATGATAGGACAGGGAATGCACGGCTTCGTCGAAAATCGCAAAATGGATTTCGGCGACCTGCTAAAAGCCCTCGTCCAGCCAACCGACACTCGTATCTTCGCTATCGCGCAAGCCATGCTTGACGGATATTCCGTTGACGAAATACACTCTTTGACCAAGATTGACCGGTGGTTTCTGTTTAAACTTGCAAGGATAGTCAATACAGCATCTCAATTGGAGAAATACAATTCGGTAGATGCTTTGCCGGAATATCTGTTGCGTCTTTCCAAGCAGCAGGGGTTCAGTGATTTCCAGATAGCACGGGCTTTGCATCGCGATTTGCCCGGCAATAAGATGCACGATGCCGCCATAGAAGTGCGCAACAAGCGCAAGCAAATGGGTATCACCCCTGTTGTAAAGCAAATAGATACGTTGGCAGCCGAGTATCCGGCTATGACTAACTATCTCTATCTCACATACAATGGCTCGGCCAACGATTTGCAGTATACCGGCGACGGCAAGTCGGTGATTGTGCTCGGTTCGGGAGCATACCGCATAGGCTCGAGCGTGGAATTCGACTGGTGTTCTGTGCAGGCTCTGCAAGCAGCGCACCGTCAGGGTTATCGCAGGGTTATGATTAATTACAATCCCGAAACAGTGTCGACCGATTACGACATGTGCGACCGTCTTTACTTCGACGAACTGTCGTATGAACGGGTTCTTGATATCATCGAGCTTGAACACCCCCATGGACTTATCCTGTCGGTAGGCGGCCAGATACCTAATAATTTAGCTGTACGTCTCGATAAAGCCGGTGTTCCCATACTCGGCACTTCGGCCTCTTCGATTGACCGTGCCGAAGACCGTCATAAATTTTCCGCCATGCTCGACAGTATCGGTGTTGACCAGCCCCGGTGGGCTGAACTCACGTCGCAGCGCGACATTGACGAATTTATAGCAAGTGTCGGCTTCCCGGTACTTGTGCGCCCGAGCTATGTGCTCTCCGGAGCGGCGATGGGTGTTTGCTCGAATGAACGTGAGTTATCTCATTTTCTTTCAGCCGCGGCAAGCGTGAGCCCCGACCATCCGGTTGTTGTCACGGAGTTTGTGCAGGGAGCCAAAGAGATTGAGATGGATGCCGTGGCCTCAGGCGGTGAGATAAAACTATATGCGATATCGGAGCATATCGAGTATGCGGGTGTGCACTCCGGCGACGCAACCATACAGTTCCCTCCTCAAAAACTGTATGTTGAGACGATACGCCGTATTAAAAAGATAAGCCAGCGCATAGCCGAAAAACTGAACATTACCGGGCCGTTTAATATTCAGTTTCTTGCAAAAAACAACGATATCAAGGTGATAGAATGCAATCTGAGGGCTTCGCGTTCATTCCCGTTTGTGAGCAAAGTGCTCAAAATAAATTTTATCGACTTGGCGACCCGTGCAATGCTCGGTCTTGAAGTTGAGCGTCCGGAGCGTAGTGCTTTCGATTTGGACTATGTCGGGGTTAAGGCATCACAATTCAGTTTCTCCCGTCTGCAGGGAGCCGACCCCGTGCTCGGTGTCGATATGTCGTCGACCGGCGAAGTTGCCTGTATAGCTTCCGATCCCGCGGAAGCGCTACTCAAAGCCATGCTCGCCGTAGGTGTCCGTGTGCCGTCGCCCGGCAGCGGGATATTGCTCTCTACAGGTACTGCCAAGCAGAAAGCCGAGATGCTCGAGGCTGCCCGCGTTCTGGCCAAAGCCAATTTTAAGCTATACGCTACCGAAGGCACGTGCCGCTTTTTGCTCAACGAAGGGATAGAGGCTACTCCGGTCTATCTGCCCTCAGACCCCGAAAGTAAACCCCAGGCGCTCGATTTGCTCCATGCCAATGAAATAGAACTTGTGGTTAATCTCCCCAAAAATCTTACCGAAGGGGAGCTTACCAATGGTTATCGCATACGTCGCACGGCAATCGACCTCAATATTCCGCTCCTTACCAACGCAAGGCTCGCGTCGGCATTTATCCATGCATTCACTACGCTCCGTACCGACAGTCTCGAAATATTGCCGTGGGATGCATATAAATGAGTGATGTGTTAATATTATTTAACAATAAGGGAGGGGTAAAAACCCTCCCTTATTTCTATATCTTTGTAAATTATTTACTAATCATATTTTGCTATTACTTTTTATCAATCCATGAAGAAATCATTGTTAAGGGGTGCTGGGAGTCTTGCCATATTGTTGGGCGCCATGTTGCCCGTTGAAGCTGCGGGGCAAAGTGTAATCTTTCCGCAGCCCGTGCAGCCGGGTATAGCCAATGCTACGCAGACCGATAACGAGATAGTTTTGTCAAACGATTTGTTGTCAGCTACTTTTATCAACGATAACGGGCGCCTCTCATTCGGCGGTTGCCCCGAATTGGGCCTTAAAGCCGGAACAGAGATTTTCAAGATTACATTAGGCGATGAAACCACAGTGGTAGCCGCATCCGATATGAATCTTAAATCCTGGACTATGACCGCTCTTTCGGCCGACCCGAATGCCGCTGTAGGTTCACAGCGCTTCAATGGCCAAGCCATTGTGGCTCAACTGTCGTATGGCAATCTTGATTTTGAATGGAAAGCTGTATTGCGCGATGGTTCACACTATTTGCGCACGGAGTTGGCCATTACCGCCAATCAGGATGTTGCGATGCATTCGATTGTGCCGATGCTCTATCAGGTAGATGCTAATGATGCTCCGGTGGTGGTAGGCAACACTCGCGGCGCAGTGCTCGCTTCGTCCACTATTTTTGCCGGACTCGAAACACCTACCGGTCTCAATAGCGTCGAGTCAATGACTACGGTTGATTTGCTTGAAGTTGATAACGGATTTTCGTTCAGCTCATGGAATGCCGACACGTCGGGCGATACTCAGCCGGACAATCCCGCCTACTGGACATGGACTCCCGGAGGTCAGACACCTAAAGGGATAATCAGTCTCGGATTTTCCGCCTCCAATATTCGCGGTAAACGAGGTTTTATCAACATTGGTTCTTCGGGTACACACTCCGTTACGTTCAAATACAGCAACGGCACACATGGTCTAAACATAGTAGGTGTTGACCTGGTGAATACCGATGGTGAGATCGTGGCTTCCGATTACCATATAGGCTTTACCGGCGGTGTATCGAACAACAATGTATATACACTCAATGTACCATCGGCCGGGTTATATTTAGTACGGTACTTTGTAGAGATTGCCACCGAGACAATTACCGCCAACGGTACAATCACATGGTCGCCTTCGGTCACAGCAGCCGCAGCGCCTGTGAAACCTGGCCAAATGGTTGCCGACAGCGGTTTCTCGTTCAATTCATGGTCGCGTGATACCTCCGACGATTATGCAGCCACTCCCGTTGCAAGTCCCTTGTACTGGACATGGGCACCCGGCGCCGATACCCCGGCCGACATTACTGCTCTGGGTTTCAGCAACAGCCTTATACGCGGTAAGCGCGGATTCATAAAGGTTGGTTCGGCCGGTACACATACCGTTACCTTTAAATATCAGAGCGGCTCGCACGGCCTCAATGTGGTGGGCCTCGATCTTATCGACAAAGAGGGTAACGTTGTGGCTCACGACTATCATACCGGTTTCACAGGTGGAGCGTCGAACAACAATGTATATACTATTGATGTGCCTAAGAGCGGTGTATATTATGTACGCTACTTCATTGAGGTACAAACTGAAACCGTCACTTCAAACGGCTCAATCACTTGGAGCCCCGCCGTTACTGCGGCTGATGGCTTCCCGGCAGAGTCCGTGGCAGGCGAAGTAAAAATAATACAAGGCCTATGGAGCCGTCATGCCACTCTCGAAGCAGGCAAGACATGGACTGTTAGCGCTGTGGTTGGTCTCATAGCTCCCGGACAGGCACGCCGCTCATTCCTCGCCTACAGCGAGCGTGAGCGCGCAGTACCCTGGCGTGCGTTCCCTCTCTACAACTCATGGTATGAGCTCAACATTGATCGCAACAACTCGGCTACTTATGCCAATCACATGACCAACGACGAATGTGTATCGGTAATCAATCAGTGGTACAACAATTTATATGTGAATCACGACGCTAATATTCAGGCTTTTGTTTGGGATGACGGTTGGGATAGCTACGGCACATGGACTTTCAACCCCAACTTCCCCAATGGATTCAAGGAGGTGAACGAGGCAGCGCTTTCGACGGGCGCCGGCATCGGTGCTTGGCTCGGCCCGGTGGGCGGCTACGGCGAATCGGGCATTATGCGCCGTGCATACTGGACCGATAAGGGCGGCATGCAGTTGAGCAATCCGGCATATTATAATGTGTTCCTCGATGCCTGCAAGCACATGATTGACAATTACGATTTCCGTTTCTTCAAACTTGACGGTATCAGTACCCAATCCAATTCGGTAGGGCCTGATGCCGGATATACCGGCGAGGAGAATGCCGAGGGTATCATAAATATCCTGAGCGAAGTGCGCAAATTACGTCCTGATATGTTCTTCAATACCACTGTGGGAACGTGGGCCTCGCCGTTCTGGTTCCATTTCTCTGATGCTGTTTGGCGTCAGGAGGCCGACTTCAGTACGATAGGCAATCAGGGCGACGACCGCGAACGTTGGATAACCTATCGCGATTACCTCGTTTACAAAAACTTTGTGACTAATTCTCCCCTCTGCCCCATCAACACCCTTATGACTCACGGCGTAATCCTTACCTCTAAGGGCGATGTTGCCAAAACGATGGACTATGCGGGAATAGTTCGCGAAATACGTTGTGCATTCGCATGCGGCTCCGGTATGGTCGAACTTTACTGCGACGCCGATTTGCTCAACAGTATCAACGGAGGTGCGCTCTGGGGCGATATTGCCGCCTGTATCAAATGGCAGGAGAAGAATGCCGACGTGCTACCTGATGCTCACTGGGTTGGCGGCAATCCCTGGGATGGCTCTAATGCCAATGTATACGGCTGGGCATCATGGAATGGCGAGAAGGCAACCCTTGCGCTGCGCAATCCCTCGGCATCGCAGAAATCATATACTTTCACCTTGCGCGAGGCTCTTGAGATTCCGGCTTATGTCACCGAGTCAATGCAATTTGAAAAAGCATTCGACAATCAGGCTGACCTCAACGGACTTGCCACATTGAAATTAATTGACCTCGATACCCCCATAACAGTAACGCTGCCTGCTTCGTCGGTTTACGTATTCGATGGCGCTCACGGCGATAACCTGTCGGGCGTAGAGGATATCATTGGCGATGATTCGGGCGCCGATGAAGAAAATGCTCCCGTGTATGATTTGCAGGGGCGCCGTCATACCCCCGATAACCTCGCTCCCGGTATCTATGTAAAGAAAAATCAAAAAATTTTAGTACGCTGACTTTGGTTCAAGCTACAATAAATCAATAATAAACACCCCCGAAAGTTCCTGGACAACTTTCGGGGGCTTTATCATCCGGAATACGGAGTATATTGGAAATACAACACTCTTATTTGATTGCGGGGCTCTGGCGCATAAGCGAGTAATCAGTCTTGCCAACCTCAAATTCCATTACGGCACCTTTCTGTTTGAAATCAATGTCGTCGATTTTGGTAAACTGGGCATAGTGTACATTGAGGTCTTGGGCTATGGTGGCTTTTACATAGTCGAGCATCGAGGCTGAAATGGTGTCGGCCGAAGGTGAAGTTTGCCCGGTCATTGGATTCATGGTCAATTGTACCATGGTGGGATCGACCTCGATATTCAGCGACTGCGGATTGAGCTGTACAGCAATGTCGTCATCGTCAACTGCCATCCACGAGCCCTGGATGGTTGCACGAGCTGCGGCGCTCATCATAAACGGGGCAGTGGGGGCTGCATTGGCCGGAGCTGATTTTTGCAAAGATATCATTGAACTAATCAGCACAGTGCCCGATGCAGCAGTGGAATCGCGCTCGAATATGTAGGTCTCTGTAATGCTTGAGTAACCCTGCTCGTTATTGGTGAGTTTCACAGGAGCTGCACTCCATGTGCCGGTGATATCCTCAGCAAGTTTAGCCTTGGAATCGCAGCCGAAAAACATCGCAACGGCTGCCGAGAAGCAGAGTGCCAGAGTAAACAATCGTTTCATAATAATTTGTATGTTTGGGAATTGAAGAATATACAGCATTAACACATTTACGCCGCAAAAAGTTCTTTTTTGCACTTATTCTTCAAATAATGTATCTTTGCGTATAATATCACTGCAATATATCAATCAACTACAATAACTATAAGTATGGCTACCAAAGAATTCCACTATCAGCCCATGTTCCCGATGTCAGCCGACACCACAGAGTATTATCACCTTACATCCGACTATGTGCGCACAGAAATGTGGGGCGACAAACAGATGCTTGTAATAGATCCCGAGGCCCTTACGGTGCTCGCACGTCAGGCTACTCACGACAATGCCTTCATGCTGCGCCGCGAGCACAATAAGATGGTAGCCAAGATACTTCACGACCCTGAAGCCAGTCAGAACGACAAATTTGTTGCTCTCACCATGTTGCGTAATGCCGAAATAGCCGCCAAGGGTCAGTTGCCGTTCTGTCAGGATACGGGTACGGCTATTGTGATTGGCAAGAAAGGTCAGAATGTATACACCGGTGGTGGTGACGAAGAGAAGCTGAGCCGCGGTGTTTACGATACATACACCCAAAACAATCTGCGCTATTCGCAAAACGCTCCTCTGAATATGTACGACGAGGTGAACACCGGCTGCAATCTGCCGGCTCAGATTGACCTCTACGCGGTAGACGGCAACGAATACAATTTCCTTTTCGTCGCAAAAGGCGGAGGCTCGGCCAACAAGACATACCTCTATCAGGAAACAAAAGCACTTATCAATCCCAAGACACTCGTGCCGTTTCTCGTTGAGAAGATGAAATCGCTCGGCACAGCAGCGTGTCCTCCTTATCATATAGCATTCGTTATCGGCGGTACTTCAGCTGAGATGAATCTTGCTACTGTAAAGAAAGCGTCGGTTAAATATTACGACAATCTTCCCACAGAAGGTAACGAATATGGACATGCATTCCGCGATGTAGAACTTGAGAAACAGCTTCTTGAAGAGACCCGCAAAATTGGTCTCGGAGCACAATTTGGCGGCAAATACTTTGCTCACGACATACGTGTGATTCGTCTGCCACGTCATGGTGCATCATGCCCTGTAGGTCTGGGAGTAAGCTGCTCGGCCGACAGAAATGTTAAAGCTAAGATTAATGCACAGGGATTGTGGATTGAGAAACTCGATGCCAACCCCGGCGAACTCATTCCCGAGGATATGCGCAACGCCACAGAGGGTGGCGCAGTGTCGATTGACCTTAACCGTCCGATGCCCGAGGTTCTTGCCGAACTCTCAAAATATCCTGTTGCTACCCGTCTCTCGCTCAACGGTACCATCATAGTGGGCCGCGACATAGCGCATGCCAAGATTAAAGAGCGTCTCGACCGCGGTGAGCCCATGCCCCAATATCTCAAAGACCATCCCATTTATTATGCGGGTCCGGCAAAAACGCCAGCCGGTATGGCCTCAGGCTCGTTTGGCCCCACAACGGCAGGACGTATGGACTCGTATGTCGACCAGTTCCAGGCAGCCGGCGGTTCAATGATTATGATAGCTAAAGGCAACCGCTCGAAGCAAGTGACCGATGCATGTCACAAGCACGGCGGATTCTATCTCGGTTCAATCGGCGGTCCGGCTGCAATTCTGGCCAAAGACAGCATCAAGAAAGTAGAGTTGCTCGAATATCCCGAACTCGGTATGGAAGCAATATGGAAAATTGAAGTTGAAAACTTCCCCGCATTTATCCTTGTCGACGACAAGGGCAATGACTTCTTCACTCAGATAGCCGAGAAATGCAACGGCTGCCCCTTGAAGTAATGTAGTCGGTCACTTTTACACATAGTACATATAAACCAATCTCTCATTTTAATCACGCTCAATGAGTAAATATAAGAATATGCTTATGGCAGTCGCCCTTTCGGCGACTGCCTTGGGCGCAGAAGCCGTAACGCCGTTGTGGCTGCGCGATGTTAAAATCTCGCCCGATGGTTCTGCCATAGCTTTTACCTATGGAGGCGACATATATACAGTTCCGACTGTAGGCGGCAAAGCAACCCGCATTACTGCGACCCCCTGCTATGAAAGTCATCCGATATGGAGCCCCGACGGTAAAACAATAGCCTTTGCGAGCACTCGTGCCGGCGGGAACGATATTTATGTAATACCTTCAACCGGCGGTGTAGCTACCCGTCTTACCTTCAATTCTGCCGGCGAAATACCTCAGTCGTTTACTGCCGATGGAAAAGAGGTGATATATACCGCCACAATTCAAGACCCGGTCACGAGCGCACTCTTCCCCTCGGGTGTGCTGTCGGAAGTATACAAAATCGGTCTCGAGCAAAAGCGCCCCGTGCAGTTGCTCGGCACTCCGGCCAACAATATTGTACTTCTTCCCGACGGTTCATTTGTATACGAGGATATAAAAGGTCTCGAGGATAATTTCCGTAAGCATCATACAGATCGGAAGAGCACACGTCTGAACTCCAGTCACAACTCACCA
>JAGAUN010000034.1 GCA_017620715.1 Muribaculaceae bacterium
CTGCAGGCCCGACTGATGCCGCAGGCCATGCAGACCCATGTTGCGGTCGCCCATATCTCCCTCAATCTCGTTTTTGGGAGTGAGCGCGGCCACCGAGTCGACCACCAGAATATCTACGGCCGCTGACCGTATAAGCTGCTCGGCTATCTCGAGAGCCTGCTCGCCGTTGTCCGGCTGCGCAATGAGCAGATTGTTGACATCAACGCCCAGCTTCTCGGCATAGAAGCGGTCGAAAGCGTGCTCGGCGTCGATTATAGCCGCAATGCCGCCTGCCTTCTGCGCCTGCGCTATGGCGTGAATGGCCAGAGTGGTCTTACCCGACGATTCGGGGCCGAATATCTCGGTGATACGGCCACGGGGGAAGCCGCCTACACCAAGCGCCCAGTTAAGACCGATAGAGCCGGTAGGTATCACCTCCACATCCTCTATAGCCTCGTCGCCGAGCTTCATCACGGCACCTTTGCCGTAATTTTTCTCTATCATATCGAGAGCCGCACCCAAAGCTGCAATCTTGGCCGCCTTCGGATCGGCAGGCGCACCTTTCTTGGTGGCGCCCTTCTTCGTTGTTTCTTTTTTTGCCATAGTTATCAATTGTATTTGTGTAAGTTACTTTTGTCGTGTAGTGCAAAGATAGCACCTATGTGTGCAGAAATCGCGCACAGTTTAATTAATAAATGCAAAACTTGCTGTTTTATTCGAACACGCCATAAGGGAGCTGTGTTATAGAGGTACATAGCAAGATTACTTTTTCCATTGCAAGAAATGTGATAATGATTGGTTTATTATCTAGGCGAGGAGACGTTGCGACAACGACCCCTCGTTTAGTTTTTATACCGCCCCGGCCATCAGTGCAATAGTTTTAGTGCTCTTTCTATTTTGCATATAATCAGGTTTTTATTTATGCAAATATACGCATTAATATTTACCCGACTGCTTTTTGCCCGTTTTTTTATACCCCCTGCGCCGCTTTTTATTGAGTCAAGGCCACAAGCAGCCCCGCCAAAAAGCACCGGCCCTAACCAAAAACCCGCTCCTAAATTGTTATTATTGTAAACAATTCATATTTTTGCAAAGGTATGAAACTGATAGAGATGAATATCGACAAAATAACAGCCCTGTGCAAAAAGTACAAGGTAGCAAAGCTGTGGGTATTCGGCTCCATCCTCACCCCGCGCTTCAACGACCAAAGCGACGTCGACTTCTCAGTGAACTTCGATTCGGAGAGTATAAACCGCGAAGGACTTGACTGGGCTGACACTTTCTTTGACTTTATGCATGAACTTGAAACACTATTCGGCCGCAAGATAGACCTTGTGTGCGATGACGCCGTAAAAAACAAAGTCTTCCGGGCCGAACTTGACGCCACAAAACTATTGATATATGGATAAATCGGTAGCAAAATATCTTGAAGATATTCTTCAGTCTATCTCAGAAATTGAAATGGCCGAAAATCGGTTTGGACGTCAATATGATATTTTTGAAAATGATGTAATATTTCGAAAATTCATTGAGCGTAACATAGAGATTATTGGGGAAGCTATGAATCGGATTCTTAAGATAGACCCCAAAATTCAAATTGCATCATCCCGAAAGATAGTTGATACGAGAAACTACGTAATCCATGCGTACGATTCTTTAAAACCCGATATTTTGTGGGCAATTGTGATTAACCACATACCTCGACTCAAAGAAGAAATCACACGCCTCCTCGCCGGCGCCTAAAACCGTCTTTCTGCCGCCCGCTCCCCCATTCTCCCATACTAAAAATCGCTCCGGTCTCAGAGCGATTTATTTATGAGTATCAAAAAATAGTTTTACCAGTCGTCGGAATCGTCGTAGGTATCGAATGAATCAAATGTGTCGTAGGTATCGAAGTCGCTGAAGTCGGAGTCGCCGTCAAATTCATTCATGTCGTCAAGCTCGTAAAGTTCGTTAAGGTCATCAAGTTCATCGAGATCGTCGAGCTCCTCTATGGCTTCGGGGTCAGCGATGTGGCGGTAGTGGTTATGACCGGCTGCTGCGGCATGGTCGTAATGGTGGCCGAAGGCGTCGGGGGCTATGGTGCGGTCGGGGTGACGGATGGCGCTGCGGGGCGCAAGGTAGGGCTTATTGTCGAAGAGGCGGCGCAGGGTGCGGAAGAGAGCCAGCTCACCCAAAAAGGTCCAGAGTGACATAGGGGTGGTATTATGGTGGGTTAGTGGATGTTGGCTTTGCGATTTACAATGGCTCCGAGCCAGAGCGAGAGACCGAATATTACGATGGTTGCTACGGTTGTTATCATATCGGTAGAGGTTATTTAGGGTTTTGTGACACGCAAATATAGACGGGATATGAGCGGAAATTAAGCACATCATTGTTAAATTAATAAAACCAAACCCTCGCTCCTACTCCCGAACCATGCTTTAAGACTGCTTTTTTTAACCGCATGTTGCAAAGTATTTGCCCGTCAGGGTGTATCTTTGCATTTATGTTGAAACGTATTGCCATAACAGTGTTTGTGCTCTGCTGCCTGATGTGCGCGGCGCGCGCCGAGGTCACCGTAGGAGCTGCCCGCACCGCGGAATATCTGCCTATGCTGCGGGGCAAGCGCGTGGCGCTGGTGTGCAACCACACCTCGGTTGTCGACAGTGTGCACACGCTCGATATGTTGCTCAACGCGGGTATTGATGTGCGACTTATCCTCTCGCCCGAGCACGGGTTCAGGGGCACCGCTGCCGAGGGACAGACGGTTGACGACAGCGTTGACCCGGCCACTTCGATACCCATATTCTCGCTCTACGGCAAAAAGAAGGGAGCCGCGCGGCTGGCCGAGCTTCCCGACGACATAGATGTGATAGTATTTGATATACAGGATGTGGGAATGCGCTTCTACACTTACTATATCAACATGATAGAGACTATGGAGTGGGCGCGCTCGCACAACCGCGAGTATGTGGTGCTCGACCGCCCCAATCCGTGGGGCATGAAGGTCGACGGCCCGATTCTCGACATGAAGCTTCGCTCGGGAGTGGGACGCCTGCCCGTGCCGGTGATACACGGCATGACCTTAGGCGAGCTGGCCCGCATGGCTGTAGGCGAGGGCTGGCTCGAAGGGAAAGCCGGCACCGACAGTCTGCGTCTTAAGATAGTGACGTGCACCGGATACACCCATTCCACACGATATAAGTTGCCCGTATGGCCATCGCCCAATCTGCGATCAATGCAGGCCATATACCTCTACCCCTCGCTTTGCCTTTTCGAGGGCACGGTGATGAGCGTGGGGCGCGGCACTGACAGCCCCTTCACCATCTTCGGCCACCCCAACATGACCACCGCCGACTCGACCTACACTCCCACGCGGTTTGTAGCCGCCGGCAAAGCGCTGTTCAGCGGACGCAAGTGCGTAGGTGTCGACCTCTCCAACATAGCTTCCGAGGTGCTTATAGCCCGCGGGCTCAACCTGCAGTATGTAATCGACGCTTATCGCAACAAAGGAATGCGACGCCATAGCAAAGAGTTTTTCAAGCCGTTTTTTAACCTCCTCATCGGCAACCGCCGCGTACGAGCCATGATAGAGAGCGGCTGCACGGCCGAAGAGATACACGATACCTGGCGCGAGGATGTGGAGCAATTCAACGAGCGCCGCAAACCATATCTTTTATATCCTCTATGAGTGCGCTTACCGTAATACTTGTGATACTGGGCTATTTCGCGCTGCTGATAGGCATAGGTGCCATAGCATCGCGCGGAGCCACCGACTCGACATTTTTCACCGGCGGACGCCGCACGGCGTGGCCTTTGGTAGCCATAGCCACCGTGGGAGCGGCCATATCGGGCGTTACGTTCATCTCCGTGCCCGGCATGGTGGCGGCAAAGGGTTACGCCTACCTGCAGATGGTGCTTGGCTTCATAGTCGGATATGCCGTGATAGCTTTTGTGCTCGTGCCCGTATTCTACCGCAAAAAGGTGATATCGATATACTCATACCTCGACGACCGCTTCGGGCGCACTACCTACCGTACGGGCGCATGGATATTTTTTGTATCGAAGATACTGGGTGCGTCGGTACGCTTCTTTGTGGTGTGCGCCGTACTTCAGCTGCTTGTGTTCTCTCCGGCCGGCATACCCTTCGAGATAAACGTGGGTCTTACCATCGCCGCCATCTGGCTATATACGGCCCGGGGCGGGGTGAAATCGATAATCTGGACCGATGTGCTCAAGAGCCTCTGTCTGGTAGTGTCGGTGGTGCTGTGCATCTGCTTCATAGCCTCCAATATAGGGCTATCGCCGCGCGATATACCCCGGGCTATAGCCTCGCACCCCACTGCCCGGATATGGTATTTCGACGACCCGATGTCGGGCCTATATTTCTGGAAACAGTTTGTGGCAGGTATCTTCATGGCCATAGCCACCAACGGCCTCGACCAGGACATGATGCAGCGCAACCTGGCGTGCCGCGACTCCGCATCGTCACGCAAAAACATGATATTGAGCGGCATAATGCAATTTTTCGTAATAGCCCTCTTTCTGCTCCTCGGCACCATGCTCATAATATATGCCGACCGCATGGGCCTGGAAATGCCGCAGAAGAGCGATGAGCTGTTCGGCATGATTGCCACCCACAGCACAATGCCCGTAATAGTTGGGGTGCTTTTTGTAGTGGGTCTCATCTCGGCCGCCTACTCGGCCGCGGGCTCCGCCCTCACCTCGCTCACCACCTCCTTTACTATAGATATACTCGGTGTGGCCGAGGGCGACTCGCGCAACCGTGTGCGCCGACGCGTGCACATAGCCATGTCGGTAACCATGGGGCTGATAATAATAGCCTTCTATTACCTCTCAACCGACGATGCCATTTCGGCCGTATACACCCTCGCCTCCTATACCTACGGCCCCATCCTCGGCCTGTTTGCCTACGGGCTCTGTTGTCGGCGCCGTGTGGCCGACCGTCTGGTACCATGGATATGCGTGGCCTCCCCCTTCGTTTCATGGGCCATAACCTACATGCTTAAGGTTTTGTGGGGCTATACCACCGGATTCGAAGTGCTTCTGATCAACGCCGCCGTGACCGCTCTGGGGCTGCGGCTCTCAACACTCCTGATACCTCGCCGTTATGTCGAAAAATACGTTTAACAGATACCTGTGGTTTATAGAGACCTTTCGCCGTCATGGCAGGCTCACACGTCAGCAACTCAACGAGCTGTGGCGCGAATCACCGTACTCCGAGGGGGAAGACCTGCCGCGGCGCACCTTCTACGCCTACCGCAACGACATAGCCGAGATATTCGGCCTCAACATAGAGTGCAACCAGTCAACCTACGAATACTACATAAGCGACCTCAACGGCACACACCACCACCGCATGACCGACTGGATGCTGAGCACTGCGTCGATGAGTAATGTGCTGGCCGAGGCATCGCAGATAGCCGACCGTGTGTTTCTGGAAGATGTACCCTCGGCCCGCTTATATCTCTCGGCAGTGATATCGGCCATGAAAGGGCAGAGGGCATTGCGGTTCAATTACTCCCCTTTCTCTCGAACCGGAGCGCCCAAACCGGTTGAGGTGGAGCCCTATTTTCTGAAGATATTCCGCCAGCGCTGGTATGTGACAGGCCGCAACGTACGCGAAAAAGCCATCAAGACCTACGCCCTCGACCGCATGACCGACGTCACCATCTCCGACACCACATTCACTATACCGGCCAATTTCAACGCCGAAGCATATTTCAACGACTCCTTCGGGGTGATATTCACCAAGGCTCCGGCGCGCAAGGTGACCATACGCACCGATGCCCGCATGGCCAAATATCTCCGTGCATTGCCGCTGCACCACAGCCAGTCGGAGATGATACATGACGACTATTCGATATTCACATACCGGCTGCGTCTCACCCCCGATTTTGTAGGCGAGCTGCTCAGCCACGGCCCGTCGATAACCGTGCTCGCACCTCTGGAATTGCGCGCCATGATGGTGGAGAGCCTTACCCAATCGCTTGAAAACTATAAGAAATGAGAATCGACATAATAACCGTACTGCCCGAAATGCTCACCTCACCCCTCAGCTGCTCGATTTTGAAGCGGGCGCAAGACAAGGGTCTGGTGGAAATAAATGTGCACAACCTGCGCGACTATTCAACCAACAAGCACCGCAAGGTCGACGACTATCCCTTTGGCGGCGAGGCCGGCATGGTGATGCAGATAGAGCCTATAGACCGCGCCATATCGGCACTTAAGGCCGAGCGTCAATACGATGAGGTGATATTCACCTCGCCCGACGGCGAGCGGTTCGACCAGCCCATGGCCAACAGCCTCTCGCTTGCCGAGAATCTGATAATATTATGCGGCCACTACAAAGGCATCGACTACCGCATACGCGAGCACCTCATCACCCGCGAGATATCGGTGGGCGACTATGTGCTTACCGGCGGCGAACTGCCCGCACTGGCCATTACCGACGCCATT
The DNA here is from genome assembly GCA_017620715.1 of Muribaculaceae bacterium. Taxonomy (GTDB): domain Bacteria; phylum Bacteroidota; class Bacteroidia; order Bacteroidales; family Muribaculaceae; genus Paramuribaculum. The sequence goes on from JAGAUN010000034.1 coordinate 6,442, forward strand.
GTGAGGCTCATACCCGGCGCAATAGGCGACGAACAGAGTGCCCTCTCCGATTCGTTTCAAGACAATCTGCTGGCTCCCCCCGTCTATTCGCGTCCGGCCGAATACAATGGCTGGCGCGTGCCCGACATTCTGCTGTCGGGCCATCAGGCCAACATAGACCGCTGGCGCTATGAGCAGGCTATGGAGCGCACACGGCGCCTGCGCCCCGACTTGCTCGATTAAACGTAGCAGGCGAGGATTTTATCTACGAAAGCCGCGTAGCTCATCTGCCTGTCGAAATACTCCCGGGCCTCACACCCCAGGCGCTCACGCAGCGGGGCATCGGTTATGGCGCGGTAGAGTGCATCGGCAAGGGGTTGCTCGTCGGTCGGAGGTACCATCAAACCCTTCACATACTCGGGCTGCGCGCCATTGTCGGTAGTAATCACCATCTTGCCCATCTTCATAAATTCCATCGGCGAGAGCGGACACGCCTCGCGCACTATCGAGGGGGCTACACCCACATCGCACTGTGCAATAAGAGGATACACATCGGCTGTAAAGCCGGTGAATGTGATTCGCTCCTCAATACCGTGGTGCGCGGCCAGCCGCATTATCTCCTGCCGGTATTTGAGCGGCTTGCAGGTACCTACGAGCACTAAGTGCCACGGGAGATTGCGCAGTTGCGCGAGGGCTTCTATAAGCACCGTCACTCCTTTTGATTTGCGTATGCGCCCGGTAAACATTATCAGGGGCACATCGGCCGGTATGCCGGCTTCGTCGCGCAAATCAACGGCAGCCGCAGCCCCTTCAGGATGGTCGGCAATACTGTTGTGCACCACCCTGAGCAGATGCGCGGGCATCCACTCGTTGGCACCGCTCCACAGGCTGTGAGCCAGCTGCGACACAAAAATCATACAGTGAAGGGCGCGGTAATGGCGGCGTCGGAGCGGCCATGTGCGCGAGGGACGCGCTATGTGACGTGTGAGCACCACCTTGGCAGCGCTCCCGGTTTTCTTTTTGGCACGCATCACAGGGGCAAGGAAACGCGCGTCGTGTATATGCACCACGTCGCTTTGGGCCACTGCTCGGCGCAGCGATGCGGAGCTGAGCAAGGTATAGGGTATCTCGCCGTGGAGTCGCGAGGTCACGGCTGCGGCATCGCGGCACAGATAGGTCACGTTGTGGCCGCAGGCCGAGAGGGCACGCCCGAGATCGAGCACATATTGCTCGGCACCGCCCCACACGGCTCCCGGGAAAATATGGGTTATATTCATGAGCGACCGATTCTTATCACTTCAAACGGGTGGCCGTCGGCCTGGGCGGCGCGCCGCGAGAAGTTGCTGTTATACATTCCTTCGCCCACAATGAGATATGACCATGCGGCCTCCTTCACGGCGAAGAAGTCGACAAATGTTTTCAGGTCGGAATCGCCCTGATGCCCTTCGGTGCCGTCGATGTGTGAGATATCGCCGGGCAGAAAACGGCAGAAATCAAACCTGCTGGCGGAATATTGCAGAAAGCTCATGCTGTCGGATGTAAGTATCACCGGCAGACGGTGCCGGGAGTATATGCGGCCGATTTCGTCGGCACATGCCTCCATGAGTCGGAGCCGGCGGTCGGGCGGTAGCGGCCTGCGCTCCGTCTTGGGTTCCTTGAAGTCGCCGAGCAGCTCCAGAAAACGGGTCGATATGGTGATGTATTGCCCGTTGATACCCTCGCGCAAACTCTCGAGAGCCTGCATTACATTAGGCGCGGGGCGGAAAAGGCGATTGAAAAGAGTGGCAAACTCGGCATCGGCACAGTAATACACAGTGTATACATGAGCCTGCATGAATGGCTTGGAGAGTGCTTTGGCAAGCTGTCGGCGCTGGAAGCGGCGCTCGCGCTCGGGATAATGGTCGCAGGTGGTCATGAGGTATACCGGACGGCACTCCCCGCTGTTGAATGTCAGCTCGCCGGAACGCAGGCGCCAGTCATAGTCGGCCGGCAGCAGATATCGCTCTATGTTGAATGGCGAAGTGAAATTGATACGGAATTCCAGCCCGTGCTCAAGGCAATACTGGTAGGTGGCCACAATGCCGCGCAGACGGTCGGCAAGTCCGCCGTGACGGCGTGAGCCGTCGGCCATGAAAACCACGGTAGGACGGACGGCTACGGTCGGAGTAGCTTCGGGCGTATAGCGGCAGGCCAGATGGCGTCTGATGGCCCTGCGGCTCATATAGCTGCGATAGAAGAGATAATGTATCTCGTCGTGTATGCGCCGTGCGAGGCGGTTGAGCAGTTGGCGTGGTGTATTCATCGGCATACGGCATTGTCATTGTTCATCAATGATAGGTAGCTCTGGAGCATGGCTTTGATACCCCTCTCCATGTCGGCTGCCACTGCAGGTTCCTCTTCGAGGAGGTTATGCGTGAGCAACGGGTCGGTGCGGAAGTTGTAGAGAGCCGAACCGCACGACTTGATTTCGTCGAACAGCAGCAGATAGTCGCCCTTCACATACTGAGGCACCTGATCCCAGCTGAACGCGATGCGCTGCTCGGGTGAGGTGTTGAAAAGGTCTTGGCCGAAAGCTATATAGGGGCGTCGGGCACCCAGATATCCGAGAAGTGTAGGCATTATGTCGATATGCTGTGCAAGACCGGGCTGCCGTCCGCGCGGAAGCTCTCCCGAGGGGTCGTAGATAAGTATCGGCACACGGAAATCGCCCATGGCGGTCTTGTACACATCGTGGGTGCGCTTGCTCGAAGCATGGTCGGCCGTGATAACGAATACGGTGTTGGAGAACCAGGGCTGCCGGCGTGCCTCTTCGAAGAAGCGGTGTATGGCATAATCGGTATAGGATATGCACTTGTGTATGGCAAACTTGCCGTGGTCTACAAAACGATCGGCATACTTGTCGGGCACCGCGAACGGGTGATGCGAGCTGACGGTGAAGATGGCCGCCATGAAGGGCTCGGTGGTCTCGGTGAGTTTTTGGCAGAAGAACTGAAGGAAGGGCTCATCCCATATGCCCCAGGTGCCGTCGAATTCCTCCATGCCGCCGAAACGGCCGTCGGCCAGAAACTCCGTCTTGCCGAAATACTCCTTGACTCCGGCCTGCCGTGTGAAGGAGTGTATGCCGAGGCTCTCATTGTCGGCACCGTGGAAAAAGAGGGTCTTATAACCCATGGCATCGAGTTCTGATGCGAGCGAATTGATATGGTTGGTGGCGTGAGGACTCACCACAAAAGGCCGCTTCACACGCGGTATCGAGGCGAGAATGGCCGGCGGGGCATCGATGCTGAAACCGGTATTGGCGAGCATGTCGGTAAAATACATGCACGAATCAAGCATGGCATCGGTATAGGGGGTATAGCCTTGATAGGTACCGTTGTCGAGGTCGCGGTTGAAGGCGCCTATAAACTCCTGTGCAAAGCTCTCAACAATGAGTATCACTACATTTTTACCCTTGCCGGCCGGATTGGCAACCGGCTGATGCAGGGGGCTGTATACGAGTGCCAGCTCCTCTTCCGACTCGAAGAAGTCGGGTGTAGGCATAGCCGTCTCGCCGAAGGTGCGTATGAGCGAGAAGGGGGTGTTGAGCACTATGCCGCTCTCCTTGGGATGGGTGATATAATTGAATGAGAAGTTGGTGGAGATGGGGCGCGTGGCCGACAGGAAGAATATGTTGCCACGCATACCGCACACCGCTATCAGTCCTGCCAGACCGAGCGTCACAGTACGGCTCACGTAATATTTCCACAGCGGCCGCTGTGCCTTGGCCGGCTTTCGGTAAAGGGCAATAAGGCACCATACCATCAGTCCGAAAAGTATCACCAGATACCAATGGCTCAGCATCTCATGGCCTACAATGGAACCGATATTGCCGTCGCCGCCAAACTCCTTAAATATTGCCGCTGTGGTGCGTTGGCCGCGGAATTCAAAGAATACGCTGTCGGCCAGATTCATCAGCAGACAGAGTGAATTTATCACCACATATATCCACTTGGTGGTGAGCCACCACCAGTTGCGCTCCTTCCAGTGCAACGGCAGCAGAAACAGCAGTATAAACAGGGCATTGGTATAGAAAATGGCCGAAGTATCGAAGCGCAGGCCGCCGCAGAAGAAGTTCCAGGCGGCCGAGGCGCTGAAGTCGGCCGCGTAGAGGCGCCAGTTGACACACACAAACACCACGCGGCATATCATGTAGAGCACATATACGGTGAGCAGATTGCAGGCAAGCGCCACCGGAGTGAAGTGCATCGCTTTTTCAAGTTTACGGTATATCTCCTTGCGTGTAAGCATAGTTTACAGTTTTGACAAATAAGCGTATAGACGCTGCAGTATGGCTTTGCCCAGGCGCTCGCGGCCGGGGTGGGCTCCGCTCACGGCCGCATCGGCCACATTATCGTAATCGGTATATCCCTCGGGGGTGTCAACGAGGAAACCGTTGTTGTAGGTATGGAACCCGAACGGACGGGTGTATGTGTCGGCGGTAACATCGCGCGAGAAGGGGAAATCGCTGTGGTCGAGGCCCATCTGCCCGAGAATGGTGGCGGCAAGGTCAGTCTGGCTCATAGGCGTGTCGATAACCTGAGGCCCCTCAACCGCTCCGCCCCACATCACTATGGGTATGTGGCAGTAATCGCGGCGCGAGTCGGGATTGTTGGTGAGATTGAGCCCGTGGTCGGCCACCACTATCACGAGCAAGTCATCCCATCCCGGCATTTTGCACAGACGCTCCTTAAGAGCGCCGAGCGAGGCGTCGGTATAGGCGAAGGAGTTGGCTATACGGTCGGTGAGACGGTGGTATGGTACCTCGAATGGTTCGTGCGACGACAGGGTGAGCAGTGTAGTCATCCATGGGCGCCCGCTCTGCGCCATCTCCTCGATGCGGTCGGCGCAGAACTGCATCGCAGGGCCGTCGTGCACACCCCACTTGTTTTTATCCAATCCGGAGGGTAAATTACTCTGCGACAACAGTTGGCGATAACCGCAGGCAAGATAATAATCGCTTTTGTGCATGATGCTCATATCGCCTCCGTGTATTGCCGTAGTATCGTATCCGAGCTCGGTCAATCGTCGCGGCAAGGCCGGCAGAGCGGGCAGCTTGCGCGTGTATCGCACGATGCTTGTGGTAGGCTGGCCGGGTAATCCGCTGAAGAGGCAGGCCACGCCACGGTCGGTGCGGAAACTGCCTGCCGACACACGGCTGAACAGCACCCCTTCACGTGCCATGGCATCGAGATTGGGCGTTATGTCGGGACGGTTGCCGACGCAACCGGTCATCTCTGCCCCGAGGCTCTCCCACACTACGAGCAGTATGTTTGGGCGCTTGGTGCGCAACAGTCGGCGAGTGGTGGCGCCTGAGGTAGGAAATGCGTCGGCAAGCTCGGCAGCGCACTCCTCATCGGTCATGGAGCGAAAACGGCCGCTGAATTCATCGCGGGTGCCGAGCGAGTATATGAAGCTGTATACAGGGTTAAGAGCCAGATGGTTGAGAAATGGCAACGGGCTGAAATAAGCCACACTCGGAGTGTTGGGCCGTATACCCAGACCGCGTATCACAGCAAACAATACCCCGGCACCAATTGCAATTATCAACAAGATAAGCGGATAGCCCCACCACCGAAGGCTATACGCCATACGGTGGGCCACATACACCTCGGTAACGGTCTGTGTGCATGCAAATATCAGAAGGGCCAGCAGAAGTGCCACCACCGCGGCGGTGACCACATATCGCGCCGATACACTGGCAAACGCCGCTTTAGGATTACGAAGATAGGCTAATACCGATACGTCGATTTTGGCAAACCAGAAGCCGTAGAGCACTGCATCGGAAAGGAATATGAGGGCTACCGGCAACGCTATGAGTGCGTTGTAGACGGTAAGCGGAATCCGTGGCGATACTCCCGGCATCATGGCCATTACACCACCTATAATCATGGGCAGCGCCGTAAGATAGGAGGCGATGATGGCATCGGTGCGGAATCCGTGTCGATACGATGCCCCCACATCGGCCATTCGCAGACCGTTGCCGGCAGCCTTGCGGTTGAGCAACAGAAACAACGGTTTCTGTACCAGACCGAACAGCAGGACACACATTATCCAGTAGGCCGCGGCATATAGCATGAACTCACACATCGAGACGGCTTATTATGCGTTTCACAATATCTTCGGGCGCAATGGAGCGCATACATCTCATATCGTTGCGCGGGCATTTGTCGGCCCCGGCTATCGAACAGGGCTGGCAATCTACTCCGGCCACAACCTGCAGCGCGGCCGGCTGTCGGTAGGCGGTGAATCCGCAGGCAGGCGTGGTGCTTCCCCACAGTGTCAGTACGGGTGTATCCACTAATGAGGCAAGGTGTTGGTTGGCCGAATCCATGCTTACCACAAGATCCATTTTCGACATAAGGGCAAGTTCGGCCGAGATGTCGAAACGGCCCGCCATAGAGTGACAGCGGTCTATTTCGCGTGCCCACCACTCCATCTCCTTGGCCTCATGGCCGCGGCCGCCGAACAGGTACACGTTGACTCCGCGCTGTGTGAGCTGATCTACCACCTGACGCATCAGTTCGGTGGGATACATCTTGTTGTCGTAGCGTGCAAAGGGAGCTATGCCTACGGCCGGATGCTCAACCGGTTCGGGAGCCTGAGCCGGTATGTCGGCAAAGAGGGAGGTGAAATTGATATCGGCCGGGTAACCCAACTTATCGAACACCTGCGCGTAGCGGTCGATAAACGGGGGCTGGCTCAAGCCGCCACGAAGCACTTTGTGACGCTCGGAGCGCATCTTATCGACATTTACCACCGGCACTCCCCGCAGGCGCATATAACTATCTATCAACCATGTGCGGCCTACGTTGTGAAGGTCGGCCACAGCCGTGGGCCGCAGCTCGGAGAGCCGGCGCAGAAGGCGTATGCGTCCGCCCACTCCACGATAGTCGCGCGGCTCTATAGCCTCGATGTGCACATTGGCAGGGTGATTGATGAAAATACGGCTGAAAAACGGCCGTGTCGCCACGGTGATTTTCAACCGGGGATATGCGCGAGCCACGCTGTAGATTACGGGTAGAGTCATGGCTACATCGCCCAGTGCCGAGAATCGCAGCACTAATATATGGGGAGGATGGGAATGTGAGTCGGTATTCATCTGGAGAGTTTGAGATAGTCGGGAAAGGTGACACTGAGCTTACGCGGATAGCGGCGCAAGAGTTGCTGATAAGTGGGTATTGAGGTGCCTTTGCGCAGTGTGTGCTGGCGCCAGGGCCGTGATACCTTCATATATGGCGGCAGATAGTGGCCGTAGGTTTCGTATTCGGAGAACGGGGAGGGGCCGGTAAGGTCGAGGTCGTCGATTATGGCACGGTGCCACGCTTTGCCGCTGCGGTACTCGAGGTCGTTCTTGAGGCGGTCGAGCCAGCGGCGGTCAAACAGCATCTTGTGCGCCACATACGACAGGCCCTCCTCGCGGTCAATGCCGAGCAGACGGTTCATGGCCATATAATAGGGCTTGTGATACTCACTGCTGCGATACATCACGGTGCGCCCCTCGGAATCGATGAACTGATGGGGCTGTAACAATATATGGTCGGCGTCAATCACAAGGTAATGAGGCGATTTGCCTACATTTCCGGCCAGCTTGAGCAATTGCTGGAATATCCAGCCCGAACGGTCTTGCCCGTCGGCAGTCACCACCTTGAGATCGGCGGCCGTGAAGCCCAACAGAGAGCGCTCGTCGACAAACTCCAGTTCTAATGTCCGGGCGGCCTGACGCATGGCCTCCGTGTCGGGTGCCACCAGATATATGGCTGCTATAGGATGGTCAACGCACGCCCGCACGCCTTCCACGCAGCGGGGCAGCACATCGAGGTCTTTCTCTATGGCGGCTATCACCACATCTACAGGGCCGTTCCATCCCTCCCGGGGCTTGTAGCCTCCGCGCAGGCAGGCCCACGCGTAGCGCAGACGGCGCAAATGTTTCTTAACGAACGGACGTGAGGCTGACATGGCGGTTCAATGGTTGGTAAGCTGAAAATAGCGTTGCGCCACCATGCGCCCTATGAGCAGCTCGCGCCGGCGGCTGCGGAACTGATGGCAATACTCGTGTGCGTGGCGTATGATGGCTTCGGCCTCGTCGGGATGGTCAATGTAATAGCGGAGTTTTTGCTCAACGTCGGAGTAGTCGGCTTTCACCTCTATATAATGGAAATCGGGTATGAGTGTTCCCTCCATAAACCACGACTCGATACGAGGGCGCGGCATCACGGCTATTGAGTTGGAACTCATCACCCACTTGAGGTTGGTGGCCACGTCGTGCCCCTCGATGCAACAGATAAATTTATAATCGAGTTGCCCCTCGATAGATATGAACGGCTTCACATAGGCGGGGTCGACGATATAATCATTGTTCACCTGGCCGGCATCAACCATCGGATGATTGTGGTAAAGACGCAGAAACTCGGTGCGCCAGGGTTGGTTGCGCACCACATTGCGAAACACCAGCATATCTTTCTTGGCGCGGTAAGGTCTGCTGTCGCTCAGAAAGGCGAAGTGACGCACACTGTCGAGCTTGGTGAGCACCGAGAGGGTGGGCCCCTCGACTATAGGTCGGCTTTTCACGAATGCCGGCTCGGGGGTGGTGTAGTCGATATCGCCGAAGAGGTAATTGAACCGTGCTTCAGGTGGCGAGGTGCGCACTATCTCGAAAAGGTCGAAGAAGTAGCCCGACCATTTCTTTTTCTTCCCGAAGGGGTATTTGAAGTCGGCTACCGATACGGCGGTCTGCTGATTGAGGCGTGCGTCGCGCGGCAGCCGCACGTAATAGTTCACGCGGTCTACACAGTAGTTGCGCTCCTCGCGGCCCAGATGCCTGAGACGAAAGCGGAAGATTGCCCTGAACACCCCCGAGGGGATGTAGTAGCGCACGAAATTGCCGGCGTAGAAGCGCCAGCGCCTGAATCCTTTTATGAGCGACCGCCTGTCGAGCCGTATTCTCATTTGCCGCCGAGTTGCTTGAGATATGCCTCCACTCCGGCTATGTCTTTACGGTTGTCGACCGAGAGCGATTTGCAATGGCAGTTGTAGTAGAATATCGGCTTATGGTTTTCGAGGAAACGGAACGAGTCGTTCTCTTCAATCTTCTCAATGGGGCCGCGGGGGGTAGCGTGATAGAAATCGAGCGCTCCGCGGGTAAAAGCACCCACACCCACGAATTTGTGGAACACATAGTCCATGGCTCCTTTGGGATAGGGTATGGGGCTGCGCGAGATGAAGAGGCAACGGTCGTCGGCCGCGGTGACGATTTTAAGGTTAGTGGCGTCGACTACCTCCACGGGATTGGAGAAGTCGGTCATGAGATTCGACACATAGAACCCGTCGGCCGGAAGCGTGGCGGGTATGCACTGCACTATAGCTTCGCGGGTGAGCAGGGGCTCGTCGCCGTTTACCATCACATACAGATCGGCCTCGACCGATGTTGACACTTCGTAGAGACGTTCGGTGGCGGTATCGTGATTGGGCGAAGTCATTATCACTTCGGCTCCGAAACTCTCGGCTGCGAGACGTATTTTGTCGCTGTCGGTAGCTACCAGTACCCGGTCGAATTCGTCGACCTCCATACAGTGTTGCCATACCCATTGTATCATGGGCTTGCCCGAGATCAGTGCGAGGGGCTTTTCAAAAAATCGGGTCGACTCGGCGCGGGCCGGTATTACACATACTATTTTCATTGACTCTGAATAATAAGGTTGTATTTTTTAGGTATCTTATTTAATGTCTTGTTGATGCGGTTTATAGCGCCAGCGTTTGTGACTCCAGAGCCACAGCCCGGGGTCGCGGTTGATGGTGTGTTCGAGCAGGCGCATATATTCGTAGGTCACGGGGTATTCCGGGGCCGGATTTTCGGGTTTTATCTCCTTGACGGTGAAGCGGTAGTGGCCGCGGCGCGGTTTCTCTACGTCGAGATAGAGGAATGTGGCGTCGAGACGCCGGCCTATCTCCTCGGCACCCACGTTGATGAGGGTGTAAGGGTGGTTGAGGAATGTGGTGATATGCTGCGAGCGGTCGTGATTGGGCGAGTGGTCGTCGATGATGCCCACTATAAACGAGCCGTGCTCGCGAGTGAGACGCAACATGGTGCGCATGGCGCGGTCTTGCGGTATATTGACCGACGGGAAATGGCCGCGCACGCGTTGCATCACACGGTCAAAAGCCTCGTCGCGAAGGGCCTTGTATATCTGGGCCGAGATGGCCGGACGGCTGTAGAACATGGTAATGGCAGGCACCCACTCCCAATTGGCGTAATGGCCGAGATAGAGGAATATGGGCTTGCCGCGGTCGGCGGCCTCCTCGACAAGATGTGCGCCCTGCACTTCGATGCGGCGCCGCAACCTACGGTCGGAAATGCTGAGCAGCTTCACCGTCTCCACTATATTGTCGGTGAGCTGGCGGTAAAAACGCTTCTCTATGGCGAGTAGCTCCTTACTGTCGAGCCCGGGATAAGACTGGCTGAGGTTTTCGCGTATCACCTTGCGGCGGTACTTGAGCACACGCCTCATAAAGAGACTCAGAGCATTGCTCAGTCCGTAAAGCGCTCCGAGCGGCAACCACGAGAGTGGTTTGAAGAGCGCCATGTACATCTTGTATTTCATTGATGCTGAGGCCATACTGATTGTGCTATCTCTTCTACTATCTCTTGTGTGGCGCCGATGTTTTTATCTACATACCGCAGTGCCTCGGCACGCAGCTTGTCATTGAGCTCGGGGTCAGCTTTGAGGCGCGAGAGCCAGATATTGAGGTCGGCAGCCGATTCTATCTTCTCTCCTATACCCCTGTCGATGAGCTGCAGGGGGGTGATTTTGCGCTCTATGCGAGGCCCGAACGCCACCGGCACTCCATACACCACCGGCTCTATCACACTGTGCAGCAGCTTGGTGAAGCCGCCGCCCACGTATGCCCACGATGCTTTGCGATAGAGGTATGCGAGTATACCCACACAATCCACTATCATTATGCGGCTCGATGCCATGTCGGTCTGCCCGGTGCACTTGCTCAACACCAGCGGTTCCTCGGGCAGCAGCCGGCTGCAAGCCTTGATTGAGCGCGATGAAATATCGTGAGGCACAAGTATAAATTTCACATCCTGATTGCGACGCGTCACCTCGGCTATGATTCCCGCGTCGGTATCGTCACTTATACTTCCGGCCACAAATACCGGTTGGGGGCCGGCGCAGAAACGCTCTATAGCCTCGTTGTGCCAGGGAGTGCGCGCCACCAGAGCGGCGTTGTCGAAAAGCGGATCACCGCTCACCTTGGCGTCGGTATAGCCGAGCATCTGCAGATTGAAAGCCGACTGCTCGTTGAGCACGAAGATACGGCGGAACGACGAAAGCGACTTGCGGTAAATCTTTCCGTACCAACGGAAAAACTGCGAATTCTCCCTTATCACCGCCGAAACCAGAGTGGTGGGCACCGAGTGAAACTTAAGCTGCTGCAGCGTGTTGGGCCAGTATTCCGACACCATCATCACGGCGGCCGACGGCCTCAGGGCCTCGACAAACCGACGCGCATAGCGGCGTGTGTCGAGCGGCAGATAAAAGATATGGTCGATAAACTCATGATTGTGAGCCGTGGCACCTTCGTAGCCGCTTGGCGAGAAGAAGGTCATGACCACAGTGCAGTCGCCGCGCTGCTTGAGAGCCTTGATAAGCGGGCGCGCAATCTGGAACTCCCCGAGCGAGGCGCTATGAAACCATACAACCGGCCTTGACGAAGCCGCGCGGGCAGCATTCATCTCCGTTTCAATACGGCTCAGCAAACCGCGGCGACCGCGCACAAACCGTGGAAACTTGCGGCGCGGATTCTTTGGCAGGAAGCGGGCGTAGAGCTTCAGTGAAGCATTGAAAGCGTTAATGGCTATGTTGTAAATTACATTCATAGACTCAAAACGCAAAGTTACAAAAAAAATGTAAAAAAGGGTATCCGGTTGCACGAATCGAAAAGAAATCCTACCTTTGTAGCCACAAATAAGCCCGGATGGCGGAATCGGTAGACGCGCTGGTCTCAAACACCAGTGGAGCAATCCATCCCGGTTCGAGCCCGGGTCCGGGTACTGATAATGACTGATAATCACCTGATTTTTCAGTCATTATTTCTTTTGTAACGTGTACTAAAAGCGTACTCTTTATACCTCGTATCTCGCAGATTTTGCTTAACTTTGCGTATGGACGTTATTATATTTCTTTTTGGCACTTCTATATTATGGGTTATCGGATTTCCGATAATAGCCTACCCGTATTATAAGAGTTTGAAAAAAGAATATAATTGTCCTACGGGGCTTTTTGCTTTCGCAATTTTTTCGGCTCTACCGCTTCTCGCAACTCCTTTCATCGCTTATGTGATACTTGTTGCTGTATGGTTTAATAGAGCCGCCACAGCCATACCGCTACTGCTATATCCATTCTGCATTACATATGGCTTATATCTTTTTTATAAGTCATTTTCACAAAATGGCAAAGACACATCCCTATGGTATTTAATTGCAATATGGGGAGCGTTGATATTGCTTGCATTATATTGTTTCATCATACTTGCACTTTGAACTTCACTGTAGCAATCAGGTTCTACATAGTTTCCGATAACAATACAATTTAGGCATTGAATGCTCTAAAAAATGAGATAGCGAATTCCGCTATCTCATTTTTTTGTTAAAATTTGAGATAACGAAATTCTTATTGTAATTTTGCGAAAAAATCACGATATGATAAATTTAGAAACATTTAATGCCGGGCACTACGAAGATGGCTACGGTTATAAATACTTTGTACCTAATCATATTAATAAAGAGTGGGTATGGAACGATTCAACAATCAACCATTTATTGGAAAAAGCGGCTTTGAAGTTAGGCGAACTAAATTCTTTTTCCAAACTTGTTCCAAATATAGATTTGTTCATCCAGTTGCATGTGACTAAAGAAGCTGTTGTATCAAGCCGCATTGAGGGCACTCAAACAAGAATGGATGAAGCGCTGCTTCCTGAAACTGAAATAAAGTTCGAAAGAAGAGACGATTGGAAAGAAGTTCAAAACTATATTAAGGCAATAAATGATGCGATTAAAAGTTTAGAGACCCTTCCCATTTCAAGTAGACTTATTCGTAATACTCATAGGTTATTGTTAGACAGCGTCAGAGGTGAGCACAAACTTCCGGGAGAATTCCGAACAAGTCAGAATTGGATTGGGGGTAAATCTCTTGCTGATGCCAAGTTTATCCCCCCTTCTCATCAACTTATTGGAGAACTTATGGGGGATCTTGAGAAATTCCTAAATAATGTTCAAATTCATCTCCCTTCTTTGCTGAAAATAGCTATTGCTCATTATCAATTTGAAACTATACACCCATTTTTAGATGGTAATGGACGTATCGGACGCTTGTTAATTACATTGTTTCTTGTAAAAGAAAATGTCTTAGATATGCCATTGCTCTACCTTTCTACATTTTTCGAAAATCCAAAAGACCTCTATTATGACAATCTTTCTGCTATTCGCACAAAGAATGACATGACGCAATGGATAAAATACTTTCTCGTTGGTATAGAACAGACTGCAAATAAAGCCGTAGAAACATTATCTTCAATATTGAGATTTAAGAGCGAGGCCGAAGAATTAATACGGGCCACTTATCGTAGCCGTTCCAGAAATGCCATCATATTACTCCACAGGCTCATGAAAAATCCATATATAACTATTGATAATGTTGCTGCAATTTGCAATATAACATATAATTCAGCTAACACGCTTGTCAAGATGATGACAAAAGATAATCTATTGATGGAAGTCACCGGGCAGAGCCGAAACAGATTATACATTTGCAAATCTTATCTTTCATTGTTCGATTAAACAGACAATAATACAATTCCGACAACCCCGCGCTGCCCACGATGCATTAACGAAAAAAAAGCGAACCCTGATCTGCATCAAGATTCGCTTTTGGGTGGAGTATAGCGGACTCGAACCGCTCACCTCGACACTGCCAGTGTCGCGCTCTAGCCAGATGAGCTAATACCCCATTTGTTTCGGTGGCCGCTCTCTAACGGCGTTGCAAAGATAGTGATGTTTTCTTAATCTACAAATTTTTTTTTGAATATACTTCGATTTATCGCTACTTTTGTCACTCCTACATCATTTACCCGGAACCAATATGAAAAAGTCGCATTTCATCATGTTCATTCTGGGCCTTGCGTGCTTTATACCTACTGCGGCACGCACTGTATCAGGCCCTTATCTCGATTCATCATTATCGCCCGACCAACGCACGGCCGACCTGCTCCGGCGCATGACGCTCGAAGAGAAGGTAGGCCAGCTCTTATGTCCTCTGGGCTGGGAGATGTGGCAGCGCGACGGCTCTTCGGTAGGCCCGTCGCAGAAGTTCCGCGATGCGGTGGCTACCCGCCATATAGGTATGCTGTGGGCTACCTTTCGTGCCGATCCGTGGACTCGCAAGACTCTCGCCAACGGCCTCGACGCCACACTTTCGGCACGCTGCGCCAATGCTTTGCAGCGATATGTGATTGAAAATACCCGTCTGGGCATTCCGATATTTCTTGCCGAGGAGGCCCCCCACGGACACATGGCTATCGGCGCTACGGTGTTTCCTACCGGCATAGCAATGGCTGCCACATGGGATACCGACCTGATACGCGACATGGGCGCCATGATAGGCCGTGAGGTGCGCACACGAGGAGCCCATATAAGCTACGGCCCGGTGCTCGACCTGGCACGCGATGCCCGTTGGGGACGTGTGGAAGAGACCTTTGGCGAAGACCCTTTCTTAGCAGGCGAGATGGGCGCTTCGATGGTTACGGGCCTGGGTGGCGGAAAGCTGTCGGAGCCATACGCCACCATTGCCACACTCAAGCATTTCCTTGCCTACGGCTCCTCGGAGAGTGGCCAGAACGGCAACTACACGGCTGCCGGTATGCGCGACCTGTTGCAATATTTTCTGCCGCCTTTTCGCCGCGCAGTCGAGGCGGGAGCTCTCTCTATCATGACCTCATACAACTCCATTGACGGTATCCCGTGCACGGCCAACTCTTTTCTGCTCCGCGATGTATTGCTCGACGACTGGAAGTTCAGAGGCTTTACCGTGAGCGATCTTTACAGCATCGAGGGGCTGTATGAGACCCACGCCATAGCGGCTGACTCGGCGCAGGCCGCCTGCCGCGCCATCGAAGCGGGATGCGATGTCGACCTTGGCGGCGACGCCTATGTAAATCTTATAAAGGCTGTGCAAGAGGGTCGTATCGACGTAAGCTATATCGATAAGGCAGTGGCGCATGTGCTCCGTCTCAAATTCGAGATGGGTCTCTTTGAGAATCCTTATGTGGATGTGGCTAAAGCCGCTGAAACAATGGCTGACGCCGACACCTCGTCTGTAGCTCTGCGCGCCGCACGCGAGGCTGTGGTGCTTCTCAAAAACTCAGCATCGGTGCTCCCGCTCGGCGCCGACATAAAGCGTGTGGCTGTAGTAGGGCCGAGTGCCCACAATGTGTATAATCTTTTAGGCGACTACACCGCTCCGCAGCCCGCAGATCACGTCACCACGGTGCTCGACGGGTTCCGGCAGATACTCGGTGACGACCGAGTGATTTATGCCAAAGGATGCGCCGTGCGCGATACTGCATCGGCTGATATTCAGCAGGCTGTTGACGCCGCACTCAGCGCCGACGCGGTGGTGGCTGTGGTAGGCGGTTCGAGCGCACGTGACTTCGACACTGAATACATTGCCACAGGAGCGGCGGTAATCAACAAGCCCTCTATCTCCGACATGGACTGCGGCGAGGGATGCGACCGCTCTTCCACTGCCCTGCTCGGATGCCAGCTTCAGCTCCTCGAGGCGCTCAAAGCTACCGGAAAACCGCTCATTGTGGTATATATCGAGGGGCGACCTATGGATAAGAACTGGGCGGCCGACAATGCCGATGCTCTTCTTACCGCATTCTATCCCGGTCAGGCCGGCGGACGCGCTATTGCCGAAGTAATTACAGGCCGATACAATCCGGCAGGCCGACTTCCCATGACTGTGGCCCGCTCGGTAGGACAGTTACCCATGTTTTACAATAAGCGTGCGCCTAAGTTCCACAATTACATCGATTGTGATGCTTCGCCTCTCTATTGTTTCGGTTACGGCCTGAGCTACACCGAGTTTGCTTACTCCGACCTTCAGCTCGCCCGCAGTGCCGACGGCGGTGCCACGGTCTCTTTCACGGTGACCAACATCGGCAACATCGACGGTAGCGAGGTACCCCAGCTATATGTGCGCGACCTTCAGGCATCTGTAGTGCAGCCGCTCAAACAGCTCAAGGGCTTTACTCGCGTACACATCCCCGCCGGCGAGTCAACACGCATATCTTTCAGCGTGTCGCCCGAAGATCTCTCGATAGTAGATGCCCGTTACCGTACGGTGTTCGAGCCCGGAGAGTTTCTTTTCATGGTCGGCCCCGACAGCGACACGGTGGCTCTTTCGGCCACTATAGCGCTGTAATTATCGATGAGCGGGCGGGCACGCTGCTCCATGAGAAGTTGCTCAGCAGCGCCGGGAGCGAAGTGGCATCGGGCGTAAGCTGCAATCCGCATATACAGGCCAGCTCGCCTAAGAGCTGAGCTGCGGAAAACCGCCGACGCAGATGTTCCATGTCGAGTGCGCGATCGCGCTTGCAAAGCCGTTGGCCCGACTCGTTGCACACCAGCGGCACATGATAATACTGCGGCGGCTGCCAGCCGAAACGGCGCATCAGATATATCTGCTGTGCGGCCGAAAGCAGCAGATCGCAGCCGCGTGTCACCTCGGTAACGCCCATCAGGGCATCATCGGCTACCACCGCCAGCTGATATGCCCAGGCACCGTCGGCTCGGCGCAGTATGAAGTCGCCACACTCGCGGGCCAGATCAACGCTCTGAGGGCCGAAAACGCCGTCGGTATAATCAATCACACCGGGCGCCACATAAAGTCGGGCTGCGCGCGCATCAAAATCATTGCGCGACACATTGTATGGAGGCGTCGGAGCCGGTCGGCAGCGTCCTGAATACACCACGCGCCCGTCGGCAAGGTGAGGAGCCTGGGTCGATAGCAGATCCTTGCGGCGGCAACTGCACGGATACACATCGCCCGACTCTATCAGCCGCCCGAGATACTCGGCATAAATATCGCCGCGTTGGCTCTGCATATACGGGCCTGCTGAGCCTCGCCCGTCTATGCCCCCTTCATCCCAGTCGAGGCCGAGCCACTGCAGATCATCCTCTATGAGCTGTGCATATTCGAGGCGGCTGCGCTGCGGGTCGAGGTCTTCGATGCGCAGCAGCCACCGGCCACCGCGACTTTTGGCCGAGAGCCACGACAGCAGCGCCGTGGCCATATTGCCAAGGTGCATCCTGCCGGTGGGCGACGGGGCAAATCTTCCTTTCAGATTCTCGGCGGTCATTGGTCAGGATTATCGGCTACATGAAGCGCCTGATACACTACCGAGGCTTTCGCCGGCCCTATCACGGCCGCTATGTCGTCGATATTAGCGGTGCCCACACGCTTCACACTCTTGAAATGCTGCAACAGGGCATCGCGCGTCTTGGGCCCTATGCCCGGTATACCGTCGAGCGCCGACACAGTCTGTGTCTTGCTGCGGCGGTTGCGGTGATGGGTGATACCGAAGCGGTGCGCCTCGTCGCGCATGTGCTGCACCACACGCAGGGTCTCACTGTTTTTGTCGATGTAGAGGGGGATGCTGTCGCCCGGAAAATAAATTTCCTCAAGGCGTTTGGCTATACCCGCCACGGCAATCACGCCGCGAAGGCCAATAGCTTCGAGAGCCTCCACAGCCGCGCTCAACTGCCCCTTACCGCCGTCTACCACAATGAGTTGTGGCAATTCTTCACCCTCGTTCATCAGTCGGGTATAGCGGCGGGTCAGAACCTCCTTCATAGAGGCGAAATCATCGGGGCCCTCCACGGTTTTGATATTGAAATGGCGATAGTCTTTCTTCGACGGTTTGCCGTCACGAAACACCACACACGATGCTACCGGGTTGGTACCCTGTATATTGGAGTTATCGAAGCACTCTATATGATGCGGCAGTTCACCAAGCCGGAAGTCGGCCTTCATACGTTCGAGCAGTTTCATGGTGCGCATCTCGGGATTGTGCTTCTCCATGTGCTTGAGGGTGTCGATACGGTACTGACGGGCGTTGCGCTCCGATACCTCGAGAAGTTTCGCCTTGTCGCCGCGCTGAGGTATGATAAATGTCACGCCTTCCATCGTCACATCGGGCTCTTGCGCCACAAGAACCTCCTCATAATCAACATCTAACTCATTTTTCACCTCCTGCATTGCGTAACTCAGAATCTGGGCTGCCGACTCTTCGAGCGAACGCTTGTACTGCAGCGTCATCGACCGTACCACGGCGCCTCGGCGCACATGCATATAGTTGACATACACCTCCTTATCTCCATCATCGTCAATTCCGAACACATCAATATCGCCTATAGTCTGGCTCACTATCACACTCTTGGCCGTATACCGTTTCACAGCATCATATTTGGCCTTTAGCAGATGTGCTTCCTCAAACCGCAACTCGGCCGAGAGGCGTTCCATCTCACCGCGCAGATAGTCGAGCAGCTCATTCATATCACCGCGCAAAATCTGTTTCACGCGCTCTATCTGGCGCCCGTATTCCTCCTGGGTGATGTATCCCACACAAGGGCCTGAGCAGCGTTTGAGGTGATAGTCGAGACACAGACGCCCCTTGCCGTCGTCAATCGACTTCTGCGTGATAATACTGCGGCACGACCGCAACGGATAGAGCTCCTTGATGAGCTGCAACACCATGCGCGCCGAGGCCGTATCGGTGTAGGGGCCGTAGAATTTCGACCCGTCGGCAATACGCTTCCGTGTCATAAACACTCGCGGATACGGCTCTTTGGTCACTACAATCCACGGGTATGATTTGTCATCCTTGAGCAATACATTGTAGCGCGGCTGATACTCCTTTATCATCGAGTTTTCGAGATTAAGGGCATCTTGCTCGGTTGGCACCACAATATATTTCATATCGGCAATGGCCCGTACGAGCAGATTGGTGCGCACGCTGTCGTGTGTGCGGTTGAAGTACGACGATACACGCCGCTTCAGATTCTTCGCCTTTCCCACATATATCACCGTCCCCTCGGAGTCGTAATACATATACACGCCGGGGGTGGAGGGAAGAAACGAAATCTTCTCCTGCAGCTGCTGCGATTTAGTGTGTCGGGCCATCAGCCAAGGGGGTATATACCGCTGCGGGCACTCCTTCTCAAGAAGAGTGCCGCGTATCGCAAGTAAGCTATTTTAGTATTTGATCAACGAAGTGACTTCGACTTCGGCGGGGATATTGGCGCGACCGTCCAAGGCTGTAAGCTCAATGATAAAGTTCACATAAATCTTCTTAGGATTCATGCTCTTCACCAGATTGTATACAGCGCCCATAGTGCCGCCGGTGGCGAGCACATCGTCGTGTATCACCACTATATCGTCGGCAGTGATGGCATCGCGGTGTATCTCTATAGTGTCTTTGCCGTACTCTTTGTCGTAAGAGCAGCTCACAGTGTCGGCCGGCAATTTGCCCGGTTTGCGCGCGGGCACAAATCCGGCGCCGAGCTCAAAGGCAAGAATTGAACCGCCGATAAATCCGCGCGATTCGATACCCACAACTTTGGTCACGCCCTTGTCGCGGTACAGCTGCGAGAGATCCCAGCCTATGATGTGGAGAGCACGGGGGTCTTTGAATACCGTGGTGAGATCTTTAAACACTATCCCCTTCTGAGGGAAGTCAAGCACATCGCGCACTTTCGATTTGATGTATTCCATAATATATATTTGAGTGTTTATATTGTTGCTTAAATTGAATCGAGGTATTGTTTCACGTGAAACAATTCGAAGCTATCTTCCCATGAGCAAGAGCAATATGTTGACGTCGGCCGGCGAAACACCCGGTATGCGCGAGGCTTGTCCGATGGTTTCGGGACGTATACGCGAGAGCTTTTGTCGAGCCTCGGTAGAGAGCGATTGCATGGAGGTATAGTCAATATCGGGGCGCAGACGCACATCCTCGAGGCGGCGCAGCTTGTCGGCGATGGCGCGCTCGCGGTCAATATACCCTTTATACTTTATAGCTATCTGGGCGCTCTCTATAATCTCGTCGCGTCGCTCGGTCTCGACTGTATTTTCAATAAATTCAGCAAAGGCAGGTACAGCCGCAGAGAGCGATTCGATGGTGATATTGGGTCGTAGCAACAGGTCATAAAGGCGGGTACCCTGACGCAACGGCGACTCCCCTATCTGCTCAAGCCAGGGGTTGATCTGAC
>JAGAUN010000006.1 GCA_017620715.1 Muribaculaceae bacterium
AACTGGGACTTCTTCTGGTCGCGTCTCAACAACCAGGGTCAGTTTATAGCCGACCAGATCGATACCGCATGGGGCGGACGTGTAGGCTCCGGCACCGAAGGCAGCCGTCTCTTCTACCGATACGATGATGCCCGTATACCCGAAAATACCTGGACACACGTAGTAATAGTATTCGAATACAGCGGCAACTCACTGCGCGAGAAACTCTATATCAACGGCGTGCTTCAGACCGTAGGCTGCTACATAAGAGTCCACAAAGGTAACGCCGAAGGCATTCTCGGCAGCGAAGACGGCCTCTGGTCGCAACTCGAACGTTGCCAAAGCTTAGCTGAAAACGGCGTATACGGCACCAATACCACAGAGCCTGCTTACTGTCCGTCAACTTATCCTCTTGAATCTTCACACTGGATTGCATTCGGCGGTTCAGCCAGCAAAATAGCCTCGCTCGACGGCTATATCGACGAATTCCAGGTATGGGGCAAAGCAATGACCGATGCCGACGTACTTACATCGATGAAAGGTCTCGACTCCAACAACCTCCCCGCCGACATCCTCGGCTTCTGGGACTTTGAGTCAGCTCCCGCATCCGACTATGGCTTCACCGGCCACACCGGCTCCAATGCCACATATAAATCGCCCAAGTGCTACTTCTGGCGCGAGGCAGCCACCGGAAACGAAGGCCAGGGAGGCAAAGTTTTCCTCAACCCCGTATTCAACGCAGGCTCACCCTCTATCAAGGGCAACTATGCAATCAATACCACCCCCGTATGGAACACAGGCCGCAGCGCCACAATCAGCGGTAGCGGTACAGGCACCTCCGGCTCATATACCATCAGCTGGGCCAAACCCCGCGACTACGAGGTAGAACTCACCCTTTCTAACCCCCACGGCACCGATACACGCAAGTATCCCGTAATCTCCGTAGTCGATGGGCTCGCAGGTATCGGTTCGATAGGCGCAGATTCCGACGGCTTCAACACATACGTTGAAAGCAACACCGTATTCGTTGAGTTCGCATCCGACGGTCTCTACAACGTAGAGGTATACAACGCATCAGGCATGCAGGTAGGTCTCTGCCGTCAGCAGTTCACCGCCGGCCAGAATGCCCAGATCAACCTCTCGCAGGCAGGCGTATACTTCGTCAAAGTAGTGAAAGACGGCACCCTGCTGCGCACCGTCAAAGTCCTCGTCAAGTAAAAAACACCACACCCTCAATAAAAAAGGCACCGGCATCTCCGGTGCCTTTTTTTGCTCCAATCGTACATAGTCAGCCTATGGGGCGGGGGATGTCAAAGTATGGGGCGGGGGATACGGCGCGCAGCGCCTTCCCCCGAGTCTCCACCAAAGTCCGACCCGTCCGACTTGTCCGACTTGTCCGACGTCACCACCCGAGGGTAAGCGCCCCATACATTCCCTCGCCCCAATATTAGAAAACATGGCTGCGAACGGCCGAGGCATAGCCACCCTCCGTCATACTCATCAGTTGGGTAATCAGCGTCGCGGCCTCAGCTTGCGCCATCTGCGCCAGGCGGGGCGCCGCCTGCGCCCATACCTGCGCCACGAGCCTGCGGCTCACCCAGCGCTCAGCCACAGCCTTGAGAGCCGCGTCCATACCCTCGGGACACTCATCAAGCAGCAGCGTAAACTCATTGGCCGAGGCCATCCAGCCCTTCACACGTCCGCTCAGTTCCACGGCCAGCGTAGCCGCCACACCCGGCATGAGCGCCCGGAGTGCGCGCTCCATGTCGTCGCCCAACACAGGCGTCGACTCGGAGCTGACGCATCCGTGCATAGCGCTCAGCGCCATAGTCTGTTCAATCACGGCCGAGGCCGAAATCACTATAGCATTCATCGCGCAACTGATTTCTGTCGGCGGGCGCGGCGGCGTATCAGCAGACCGGTGGCTACATCGAAATAGAAACGCGGAGCGCGGCATTCGCGCAGCACCTTGTTGACCGCCTCTGCGTAGCGCATACCGTTGCGGCACGCCTCGGCATATACCTGGCGGTATATCTCCATCCACATCTGGCGTGCCAGCGGGCGCATGGTGGCCAAGGTGCCGCGGTAGTTGGCGTTGAGCTGATATATGCGCTGCAGCGCGTATCGCGGAGTCACATAGAAGAAAGGTGCCTCTTGGTTGATAGCCAATTTCACGAGGTGACGCTCGTCGCGTATCTTCATACCCGGTGTCACGGCCAGTCGCTCGCATGTGGCGAGAAAGTGGCGGTAACGCAGTTGGTTCATAGTGTTGTCGTTCATAGTTGAAATGGTTTTTTAGGTAGTATTATCGGTAAAGGTTGTGTGGGTTTGTTAAGGGAAAGAGATTTTTTTTAAGATGAACAATAATCGGTTTGTGTTGGCAAATATACAAGTGGGTTGGGCCTGAAACCCGTCACACCTGTGTGAAATAGTGTTAACGCTTATTGATTTCGTTTGAGCTCGCGCAGTGAGCGGAAGGAGTCGAAGGCATCGAGCAGGTCGCGCAGGGCGTTGGTCGAGGTCTGTATCTGCGACTCATACAGCGCGGCCGATGTGGCCGCGCTCGGCATCTGTCCCTGAAGCGCCTCGCTCACACCCGAAATCTGCTGAAAGAGCCGCATGTTAAGGTCGAGCAGCTGAAAGGCGGTGCTGTTTTCGCCTGCCGTAACTATCTGTGTAGGCGCCGCCTGGCAGCGGCGCGAGTCGTAGGGTATCACCGCTCCGCACTTGGCCCAGCGTTCGGCCACCTCGCGCCACGACAGGTCGGACGGTTTGGCCTCGGTGGGGAAGAGCAGCGCCCCCTTGGCCGATACGCTCAGTATATGGTCTATGAGCGTCATGAGCCGGTTGATATGCCGCTGCTGGTCAATGATATCCTCCACGAGCGAGTGCACCTCGCCGTCGATAAGCGGATAGAATTTCACTACAAACGGGTGAGTGCAGTGACGGTAGGGCGAATAGTAGGCCGCAATCTCGTCGCCGGCCGGAGTGAGCCAGCGGCAACGCCAGCGCATGGTGTGGGCGGCCCTGTATGCGAGCGGCTCCAGGTCGGCGGCCACGCGCCGGTTGTTGAGCACACGTATGCTGCCCGACTCGGCCGTCGGCACAAGGAACAGCTCGGCGGTGAGCGGATCGTGGCAACGCAGCGCCTCCACCCGCTCCAGCGTCCACAGCTCTATCACGCGGTGCATCCCCGCAGGCGCCTCAAAAAACGATACCGGCGAATCACCACGGCCATCGTCAGCACCCGCTGCCCCCGCCATGCTCATTGCCGACATCGGTGCGAAGCGGCCCGAGCCGGGCGAGTCGGTGCGCATCATCATGCGTCGGATAGTGCGCATGGCTGCCGCATCGGCGCCGAAACGCAGTGCAAGCTCAGCCTCCGTCATGGAGTGCAGCATGCCTATGAGACGAATGTCGCAGCCCCGCGGGTCGCGGAAATCGTTTACAAAGAAACAGTCGGGGTTCACATTGTCGACCCACACGCCGCGG
>JAGAUN010000035.1 GCA_017620715.1 Muribaculaceae bacterium
GGATGGCGGAGGTTGGTGAAAAGGCGCGAAGTGAGGGGGTGTGGCTATCGTGCCCGGAAATGAGCTGCGCGCGGGGGAGGTCAAAATCTCTATGTAAGAGATAATTATTTACTTACAAATATAGGGAAATTAATTTATAATCAGATACTTTAAAAAACAATTATTTTGCTGATTTTGCAACCGAAGGGTGTCATTGTTTAGCAAGGATGTCTTTGTGCTGATTGTAATTGGCTGTAGTGCTGCGCGTTGTGCTGCGTCATTATCTCTTACATAGAGATAATGACAAAAGCTGCTTAGCGTAAAGCCAATCATCACACAAATGCAAATAGACAATCTATCGGACCTGGACATAGTGCATGCTATACTTAGCCGCGACACGGTGGTGACGCGCGAGTATCTGTATCGCAAGTGTTTTCCGCTTTTTAAATCGCTCTACGACCGCTATTATACGAATTGTGTGTCGGTTGTGGAGTTTATCAATGAGATTTATGTGTACCTGCTGTATCCGGCTGGAAAGGAGAAGCGGAGCAAGCTGGAGGGGTTTGCCTTCGGGTGCTCGCTTACGGGATGGCTTAAGGTGGTGGCAGCCAATTACTGCTATCAGGCCTACAGCCGGCGTGTGGATATGGACTATAATTTTGACTGGGCCAATGATAGAAGTGGGGCTGTGAGCGACTCTCTGCTTACAGACGCCGGCCGGGGCATGGATGGCGGTGACCTGCGCAAGGTGCTGGCCTTGATGCCTAACCAACGGTTTGCGCGGCTCATAGAGTACCGCTATATAGATGGGTGCAGCCATCAGGAGGCGGCTCGGCGGCTACAGATGACGATGACGGTGTATTACAATTCACATAAGCGTGCTAAGGAACAGATGCGCGCGATATTAAGAAGAGAACGACTGATATGAAGGACATTAACGAACTGATGGCCCGCATAGACGGCTTTGAGCCTCTGCCTGTGAGCGAGGAGACCTTAGGCGCCTACCTCGAAGGGACGCTGCCGGATGCGGTGGCGGATGAATTAGAGAGTATTATCGACGGAAGCCCGTTATTGACCGATATGCTCGATGATATACAATCATTGCCTGACACAGATTGCAGCAATATTGATTTTTTCACCGACAGTGAAAACGGTATAATTGGCGATATTTCACAATGGCAAGATTTTGATGAGTATCTTACTTCCATCAACGATGACTTGCTTGCCACTTCGTCACTTGACATGAGTGATGATACGTTTAACGCGCACTTAGGAAGCGATGACAGTGATTTTTCAGATTTAAATTTATACAATAATTTTCAATAATAGATGATGATAGAGAAGGTTTCGACAACGAACATCGCACCGTCGATTGAAGAGGCAATTAAGATAATCGCCCCTATTATTACAAAGGTCGGTAAGGGTGAACAACTCAAACAAATAAGTGAAAAGTTTGAAATGCTCAAAAGTAATCCCGTATGTGTTTTGGTGTGCGGGGAGTTCAAAAGGGGTAAATCAACTTTCGTAAACGCGCTGATTGGACGCAACCTTTGTGCCACCGACACTGATATATGCACATCGGTTGTATCTGTTATCAAATATTCAGATACCGAATCAGTAACGCGATTCTACGGTGATTTTTCCAATCCGAAGTCGCAACAAATAAGTCTCGATGAATTAGAACGCTACACGGTAGGTAGCGCCGAAGAGATTGACAATACCTTATTCGTAGAGATAGGTTTGCCATTAGACATTCTTAAAAAAGGGCTTGTGATAATAGATACTCCGGGTGTAGGAGGTCTCGACCCTCGGCATGCGTCTCTGACTAATTTTTTCATACCCAAAGCCGACATAGCTTTGTTTATGGTTGATGTAAACGAACCTATGACCACTACCGAACTGGCTTTCCTAAAAAATCGTGTGCACCCATATGCGCGACAGACAGCTCTGGTGGTCAATAAGGCAGACCTGAAAGATGCTGCAAGCGTTGAGGATATTCGTCTCGATGCTATAGCTAAAGTTTCGTCGACATTGCAAGTAGACAAAAACAGTATTGAAGCGATAGCAGTATCGTCGGCCGCCGACGCATATCCCGATAGTGATTTGGGCGAGAGCAATTTCGCCGCACTCCGGGGGCTCGTATCACGTATGGTAAACTCTCACAGGGCTGACCTGCGAGCTGCATTAAAAGCCAATCTTATCGAGTTGATAAACCTAACGATTACTCCATTGCAGGCACAACTCAAACAGATAGAGCAGCCTGACGTAAATCAGATAACACAACTCGACCGGCAAAAAAAGGAGTATGAGCAAAAACTCTCCGAACTGAAAGATCAGGGCTCTCCGTTTCGCAAGGCTGTATCGGACGAAATCACCATACGCAGAGAAGCTATAGTAAATTATATCAATGAGGCCAACGTAACACTTCAGTCTGACACCTTCCCCCGCTTGCTGAAATCACCTCAGGCAAAAGCCAAAAACGGAGGTGAATGGCTTGGCCGAATGCTCAACGATGCGATAGCTGAAATAGGTTCGGATGTAACGTTGCAGTTGGAAAGCGCTTTTGTGAAGATAGCCGAAATGCCTCAGTTTGAAGGAATGCTGAAAGTAGATATCAGGGACTATAACAGCAACATAATAATCCGGAATGTGGATACGTCGGTTCCTATCAACAAGCGTCTTACTCCTCTCATGAGTGGTGTCGGTATATTTACTGCCGCCTCATTTATAATACCGGGTATTGGAATGCTCATAGGCTTAGGTGTAGGCGCTTATGTAGCATACTCCAATCAGCGCGACAGTGCAAACGCATACACAGAGTCGCATTTACGACAAGTATATCAGCCCCAGCTTTCAGGGTCTATAAATAGTCTGAATACATACGTAAACACTCGTTTTGCCGAATTCCAGCAAGAGTGGCTGGGCGTAATCACCGAGAGGTGCAAAGCATACAGTGCAAGCGCTTCACAGGCTATAGACAACATCAACCTGGTGAAAAATCAGGTAGGCAAAGCGGTGAATATGCGCACTCAGTTGCAGAAAGCCATAAAACCACTTGTGGCTGCGATAGAGATGGTGAAAAATTCGTGAGAGAGTGAATATGCAATCGCAATATAACATTGAAGATATCAAAGTTGGGCTGAAAGAGTGTTTGGCTCTTGCCAATGCTCCGTCTATGACCGACTTGGCCAATGCCATAAGGCTTTCTATATCTAAACTCGACGAGCCCATGCAATTGGCCATAATAGGCAAAATCAGCTCAAGCAAGTCAACTCTGGTAAATGCGATTCTGGGCAAGGATGAGCTTATGTCGACCGGCCAGAAAGAAATCACCTACAATGTAGGTTGGCTTAAGTACGGCAACCCCGACAGCGATATCGTGATTAATTACAAAGATGGGCGCCCACCACAGAAAAGGAGCCGCGAAGAATTTCAGCGACTGTCGGTGGATGTAAATCACTCGGATATAGACAATATCAGTTATATCGAAACATTCGATGATTCAGAGATACTTCGCGACATCAATATAATTGACACACCAGGGCTGAATGCAAAGCGTGAAAAAGATTCACAAAACACTCTTGACTTTATCTCCAAGGTGCGACCTGACGCGGTTGTGATGTTGTTTACCCATTCCGTAGAGGAGAATGTGCTCGATGTGGTAAGCCACTTCAATGCAGGCTCATCGTTCAATCCGCTGAATGCCATCGGTATTCTTTCGAAAATAGATGTACTGTGGCAAGAAACCATACCACGCAGCAAGACAGCGCTTGAAATAGGTCGGCGCATGGTAACGAACCGCAAGCGCAAAGATGCAATGATATCAAAAACACTGTTTGACCTCTATCCGGTATCGGCATTATTATATCTCGCTTCCTCTACAGTTACCTCTGAAGATGTCTGCATGATAGAGCAGGCGTACCGGACAGATTCGGCTGCCATGAAACGTGCGCTCAACTCTATGAAGACTTATTGTGATATGTCCACGACTCTTCTCTCAGAGCAGGCACGTGACATGCTTGTGCAGAAAATGGGGCTATATGGTATTTGGCTTATTGTACAACGTATAGAGAAAGGCCAATCTTTAGGCCTTGACGAGGTACGCAAAATGTTTATTATTGAAAGCGGAGCACGCGATTTTCAGAAATCGCTTTACAATCATTTCGGAAGCAGAGCCAAACTGATAAAAATAGAAAGTGTATACCAGCATATCAATCAGAATATAAGCCGTATACGTGCTGCGGCTTCAAACGCAGCCGAACGCTCCCTGCTGTCAACAATAGAGCAGAAAATTTCTGATGTGTTTTCCTCTCTTGTGCACGAACATCGGGAATATCATCTTCTCAATCAACTCTACGAGGGCACCCTTGTGCTTGATGACGAAGTTGAAAAAGAATTTAAAGCCTTATGTGGCGAAAACGGTAATTCGGCACCCGAAAAACTCGGGCTGCCTGCGGGTACATTGCCTACCGATATGTTGAATCACGCTATCAGCAAGGAGCGATACTGGCGCGGCGAAATAGCATTGGAACCCGACCCGGTTGAGCGTCAATGGATGTCAGTGATACTTAAATCATACACCAATTTGCGGAACAAAATTTCACAGTCGATCTATCAGTATCAACAGGCCAAGAACTTTTTGTTTAACTGACTTATATTAACAACCCTTTTTAAACCTTCAAAAATATGCATTGTAAATATTGTAATTCAGACAATTCGCAGGGAGCCAAGTTTTGCAGAAGCTGCGGAAAAGAATTGGAACCAGAAGCGGTTAATACTCTTGACCGATATCCCGAATACAATCTTGCGCCATCGTCGGTACGCAAGCCTCAAAGTTATTTCGCTTATAGGTTTTATCTATGGTTGGCGAGTTTCTTTTTAATCGCCGGGCTTTATTTTGGCCTTGGGCTTACTATTTTGGGATTGAGCTCAAGTAAGAAAGACCCATTCTTATTCGGCAGTTTAATTTTATTTGTAAGCATATTTTTGGCGTATATAGTTGTGAAGATGCGTAAGAAAGCAAAGCGGCACGACATTTCGAAAATCTGTGATTGCTTCCAGCAATCGGCTACACGCCGGTACATCATGATACTTAAAGATGGTAAGTTTGGGGTATATGATAAGAAGAACGGCGCAGTAACAGTGCCATGCAGCTATCAGTACTTGGCATGGAAGAGCTACCCGGAGTATATGGCTGCGACACAAGGCGTCAACACACTTTATATTGACATACACAACAATCGCTTAAAAATAGAGAACTCATGAATTGTCCGAAATGCCATGCGGCGAATGAACATGGAGCGAGGTATTGCCGAATTTGCGGTTTTGACTTTGGATTAACGCGCATACCTCTTTGGATTAAGATATGTTGGGGTATCAGCTCATTATTGATTGTGTACTCGTTTTTTGCAGTTTTATCTCGTAGTTGGGATGGTGGTCATATTTATTCTGATTACAATGATGAGTTTGAAGGAGTATGGGTATCTTATTCAGATGGCCTGAAAATAATTAAAAGTTATGCTTATGTTAATGCGGGATATTTTCCTGAAGGAACTCCTCCGCGAGAGCATAATGCTCTCGCGGAAAGTAAAGCCGAAACGGATTACGCTAATCAATGGATTGCGTTGATGCTGGTTGGTTTGGCATATGGAATACCGGCCACAATAGTGTATTACAGGCGAAAAAGTAAACTAAAGAAACTTATTACTGCATGAGTTGGATTTGTATTGATTTTGGAACTTGCAATACCGCCGCAGCCATTGAGATAGATGGCGCACCACACGTGGTTTCGTTCGGCAATCAGCAGTTTTTTCCCACTGTAGCATGTGTGCTTGATGATGGCAGCATTGAGGTATGTCAGAATGCGGAGCCGCTGAGGCACACCAATCCGGAATCGTTTAAGCAGGAGTTTAAATTGCATATCGCCGATCAGATTGATATTTCGTCTGTTACTTATACCGATATTGTAACGGAGATACTATCGTTTGTGAGAGGGTGCGCCGAGATAGAAAACAACGGCAAACCGGTGACAAAAGCGATTATCACCATACCCGCAATATATACCGAGACCGACAAGCGCAAGGCTATAATGGCCGAAAGCGCACGTAAGGCCGGGTTCACTACAATAGAATTTCTCTCCGAACCTCAGGCGGCAGCGTATCATTACGCACATGTTACGTCAAAAAGTAATGTTGGCCTTTCGCTCATATATGACCTGGGGGGCGGCACATTCGACCCCACACTACTCGAAATCTCAAACAAGGTGCCTAAAATACTCGGACATGAGGCCGGAGTGCAGTGCGGGGGACATTATTTCGACCGCGCTCTATACAATCATATTGCCGGTGTTGCCAAGCAGAATAACAAACCGCTTGAGCGCCGGAAGAAATTAGATGATTACGCGGCTTGCCGCAGACTGAAAGAGGCATTGTCGGTAAAAGAGACGGCAACCCAATTGTTTTCAAATGGAGAAAAGTACAGCATATCACGCGATACTTTCAACGGCCTTATCAGACAACATGTAGATCTCACACTGCAAGCCTGCGACAGATTGCTATCGACTGCAAACCGTAAGTGGAACGATGTGAGCCAGATATTGCTTGTGGGCGGTTCTACAGCCATCCCGCTCATATCGGAGATGCTTTCGAAGCACACGATTTCGCACAATGCTACCGCTGTAAAGATAATCAGAAATGCCAAAAGCAGCAGGGGTGAATACAATCACCGATTCGCTACCTGTCTCGGTGGAATATCAAGTAAAATTCTCCCCCCGCCACCGCCTCCCGAAAAAATAGGCGTAATTATATCCGAGGGGCGCCGGATGCAACTCAAACCCGGCGACAATACATTCGGCCGCGATTCGTCAATGGATTTCCGGTTCAACGACACCTCTATGAGCCGGCATCATTTCACCATAACGGTGACTAAGGGCGCCGACAACCATTACAACTATACCATATCGACCAACAGCCATACCAAGTCAACGATAATAAATAATATGGAAGCACTTGACCTGCAATTCGCTCCTATATCGAGAATATCGGCTGAACTTGCTGATGGATTTTCAATTTCGGCGGGTCGCACAAAATTAATTTTCAAAAAACAATAAACCGACTGATAGATTTCGCCTCATTTTCATTCTCTATAAATATAAGTATATATTGCCATGACAAAAATCAATGGATATACATTAGTAGACCCGCCATACCAGGGAGGCATGGCGGTAGTATACAAAGGACAAAAAGGTGCCTTTGCTCGCGCATTCAAAATGGTACGCCCCGACAAAGCATCAAACAATCCCCGTCTGTGTCAGCAATTTCTCAAAGAGATAAAATTGCATGTCAATCTTGACCATCCACACATTATAAAGATACTTGACGCATATCCGTATACCGATTCTCACGGTATCACTTCTACTGTTCTCGAAATGGAGTGGCTCAACGGTATGGATTTGCAACGATATGTTGAAAAATATGCTCCAAAAGGATTATCGGCCGATACGGTAAAACGTATAGCTAAGCAGGTTATAGACGGTCTTGAATATGCGCACAACAAGCACATATTACATCTTGATATTAAGCCAAGCAATCTCTTCCGAACCGCCGACGGATATATAAAAATCTTAGATTTCGGCATAGCACGTGTGGTAGGAGAGAACGCCGAGATAGTGGAAGGCGCTTCGAATGTGACAGTTACCACAACTTCAGGAGAGTCGACATTTAAAGGTACTCTTGCATACGCTTCGCCCGAACAATGGCTCGGTGCAACCGTCAACTATACATCGGATATCTTCTCCCTTGGCCGAACCATACAATTTCTCGCTACCGGGTCGACCGACCCGGGAGCAGATATTCCCGACCCCGTACTTAACGCCGTAGTGGAAAAATGCACAGTCAATAAACCACAGATGCGATATCAAAACTGTGCGGAACTGCGCGCTGCCTTTGAAAACCCGGCACCCCGAAAAGCGTGCCCTAAGTGCAGACAGAGTGTTCCAGATGGAACGAAATTCTGCCCGAACTGCGGCGCAAGGATAGAACCGGAACCGGTACCTACTAAGGTTTTGTGCCCGAAATGCGGTAATATGTGCGTACCGCAGGCAAGGTATTGTGATAAGTGCGGCCACGACTTAAAGCCCGCCCCAATTCCAAATCGCTTGAATGGCTATAAGTGCAGCAAATGTGGTAAAACTACCAAGGCTTATTCTGACGGGAAAGTGTTTTTCTGCAATTTCTGCGGCGCAAATAATGATTATTTACAACCAGTTTACCAGCAGTAAGATATGTCGGCAATAAAATGTAATAATTGTAACATATATAATAATGACAAGGCTTCGTATTGCCGTAACTGCGGCAAGCCACTTGCCCCTTGTCCCACACCTACACCTACGCCAACTCCTACTACCAGTTCGAATGGTGCCATTATTGTGCAAATTATCTTAACGATTATAGTAATAGGAATAGCTATCGGTCTGGGTGTTGCCTCAATAGGTATAGCTACTCCGATTTTAGTGTGGGGGTGTTATAAGTGTCTTAAAGAAATATGGGAATGGTAAAAAATTTTTACAACTATGATATCGATTAAATCTCTTTCGGCGGTTTCTTGTCGCGGTCCAAGACCAAATCAAGAAGATTTCATAATAGCTCCATCGGAATCTGACAACCGTATTTTTGTACTTTGCGACGGTATGGGTGGCCACGGCCACGGCGAGGTGGCGAGCAGTACCGTTGCCGAAGCTGTATACCAGTATCTCACGCAACTTAATCTCGATTGCTATGCACCTGCCGACCTTCAGGATGCCGTGAATTTTGCACTGAAGCAACTTGCCGAGGCCGATGTGTACGACGATCAGAAGGCAATGGGCACCACACTCGTTGTTGTTGTATTCAATAAAACGGAAATACTGATTGGACATATCGGAGATAGCCGTTGCTACCTGTTTTCGACCGACGGTATTAAAAAGTTTCGTTCGGTTGACCATTCTCTTGTCCAAGAGGGGGTGCAGGGTGGAATAATAACCGAAGAAGAGGCATGGAATCATCCGAAAAAAAATATTATCACCCGCTCTATAACATCCAAGACCAGTTCGGTAAAAATAGAGGTTGATACCTTGACCGTATCTGACAATGATATATTGATGTTGTGTTCTGACGGCGTATCTGACACTCTTAAAGATGATGTACTGCAATCGTTTACCATAAATAAGGATGTGGATGAGATTGCTTCGGCAATACAAACTGAATGCGAACTGAATGCCAAAGACAATTTTTCGTTCATTCTTATTGCTCTTTCCCAAGATGAACCGGCCGTCGCGAATCCATTACCCGAGCCAATCGTAATACCTGATCCGATTGTTGAAACGAGTCAGTGCGCATATTGTCATAGCATTATCCCGGCAGCATCAACATTCTGTTCAAACTGTGGGCACACAGTCGGGCGGTTGCCAAAACCGAAACCGGGACCAAGACCTATAAGTCGCGGTGTATCGTACCTTTGGCTTGGAGTAGGAGTGTTAACCGGCATACTGATTTCCACACTGATTGTATGTATGTGGCCCGATAGTGACACGTCGCCGAAACCGCATTATGATATCCCGCGACCCGACAATACGGTACAAGTACCTATAAATTTACACGAGGGTTATATTGACGAAAACTGTATTACGCAATTTATTAAAGAGATAACCACAGTTAACGACTCCGTGGGGGGCTCCGATACTGTAATATCCAAAAAACTCATAGGTTCAAAATATGAGGATTTTCTGCAACAGGTACATCAAAAAAATTCGCCCCAATGATAGATTTCATACCCAAAACAATCTTTATCTACAAACATACATAATATTAATTCACTAACTCATAAATTAATTCACTAAATCATAAAAACCAATCAGTGATGGCAGACTTAAATCTCAATGATTACAGGGGCGTTATCGGAACACCCGTCAATCCTTATCAACAGGCTTACGATGATACTTGTGCTATAAAATCGCAACAGCTGATATTAAATGAATTCGGAGTTGCCGTTTCGGAAGACCAACTCGTACAGTATTCATCTGAGCAAGGATGGTACAATGGTGAGGGTACAGCAATGGAAGATGTAGGCAAAATACTTGCCGATGCAGGCATACCATGTACCCAGACAGTTGATGCCAACGTATATGACCTGGCAAACGAACTCGCACAGGGCCATAAGGTAATAGTGGCTGTGGATAGCGGGGAATTATGGAATAATGGCATTATGGACTGGATTAAAGACATATTTATGGGCGATACTCCCGACCATGCTCTTATTGTGGCTGGAATTGACATGACCGATCCCAACAATCCAATGGTGATACTAACCGACCCCGGTACCGGTCAACCGGCACAGCCATACCCTCTCGACCAATTTATGGATGCCTGGGGCGATTCACAAAACTTTATGGTATCGACTGATGTGCCTACCCCTGCAGCTGTGGAATCGTTTACAGCCAATGGCCTTACCGATATGCACTTACCTGAGATAGCAGGCGTGGATTACGATACATTCCAAAGCATACAGAGTTATAGTCACACAATTGACCCCGCGCAGTTGCCAGATCTCAATACTGCATTTCAAGCCTTCTCTACCAATCCTACGCCTGATTTCAACACGGCACTTAGTCCATACAATATGCCGCTGTTTGACCCGCTGCTGTTTAACCCTCTGCTCAATCCGGCTTTCGATCCTATGAGCTTTAATTATCCGTCGCTCTGCGACACAAGCTGGATGACCGATTCATTTTCTTCGTATTCAGCCGAGGATGCAGCAATAGATGCCCACAGGTACGACACGCTTTCGGATTTGCACCAGAACGCGATAGAGAATGCCCAGATGTGCATTGACGAAGGAATGTACATATCCGCTCAAATATGGCAAAACGAAGCCGGTCACATACAAAGCGAGATGAACGATCTTGTATAAAAAGATTATTTACTTCTATATTCAATATTATGCGTAATTTTTTGCTGTCTTTAGTATTAGTTTTATGCGCGGTAAACGCCACGGCCCGTGTGGAATCGCCTTTCTACGAGGAACTGGAGGTGAACGGAAAGGTGGGGCTGCTTTACAATGGTGAGTTGTGCCGATATCCTATTTATGACGATATTGCTATGGTGGGCCCCCTGTGCACGGCTTGGGACAGGAGCGCTCCAATAAAGGAGATTCGCCGCCAGATGCACGAGATTTCGGTGGGTGACCTACACAATAGTGTAACCTACGGCGGCTACGCTATTGGCGACAAGTGGGGTCTGATGACTCAGAGCCGCCACATAACGGAGCCTATCTACCTTAAGGTTACGCCTTACCGCTTTCTGCGCCACTTCAAAAAGTCAGGTGACCAGATGATTGCGCTGGCTCTTATAAGGACTCCCGAAGGTAACGGTGTGATTGACCTCAATGGCGACACTGTGATTGCACCAATATATTATGATATAGAGGATATCATAAGTCTCGACGAGTTTGAGTGCAACCAGAAGGACAACAATAATATATTTTTTGTACTGATTGACTCAAATAATATTCGCAAGGTACTTGATGTAAACGGCAATGTGGTGCTTGACGGCGGGGAGGCTCTTTACGGTGAAGATCTTATAAAGCAGTTGCGCAAGATAGAGAAGAAAAACAATAAGGATAAAGCATACGCCGGACTGACCGATCTCAGGGTGCAAAGAATTGTGGATGCATACAAAAAGTGGGTGACGGGGCCTCGCGAAGGCGGGGCGTACGCTATGGCCTGTTGCACGCCTATGGGTGCAAGGGTTTTTCTTCAAGGTACGGCTTACGGGGTGCTGAGTGCGCAGGGCGACACGATTGTACCGCCGATTTTCGATGAGATTTCACAGTTTGATGACGCCGGGGTTGCACTGGCGAAGGTGAACGATATAAAGGGGTATGTTAATGAGTTAGGGTATATTTCCTATCCGGTAGAATACCTTTCTTTCCCCAGCGTGGTACAACTGCAGATGGTTGACCGCTTTAATGCCGCTCTGGATGTGTATCCGACCAGTACATACACTTGGTTATTTGCAGCCGACTACTATATGAATTCTAATTTTGCGGAAATAGAACAGGGGTATCAGCCGTATGCGGCCGCGGCAGAATACTACAAAATGGCTTTTGCGATGGCTCAGGAGCGCGATGAGATGGACTTCATCTCTAACCAGAACTATAACGACTATCAGAGGGCTCTCGATTATGCCTCGGGCAACGCGCTCCCCATTGAGGAACGCGTGGAGACTGACGGCTGGGCCATGGCTGCTGATATTTTTAATTCGATAGTGGGTCTCACCAAGCAGATTCAGCAAGTCACACATCCCAATCAGTCGTTTACCACTTTCGATGACGAGGTGAGCGAAACGCCGTTTACCGATGGGACTGGTAATCCGCGTGCTTCGCGCTCGCTGAAGTCTGACCGTCACGGGTCGGTGAGCGAGACCTCGGCAATGAATGCCGACAACCGCACTTACTGCAACTACGAGACTCAGCTCATAAAGATGCGAAACGGCGACAATTACGATGATTCACGCCGGCGCAATATTCAATCGAAGATGAAACGAATACGAACTAAGTGGGAGAAGCGCGGCTACAATTTCTATCACGCGGAGATTGAGGACTGGGGCGGCAATTGATTCTCACAGTTTGCTGTGTTGAAAAAATTAGCTAATTTTGCGGGTGGGGCGCGCGTTGACGCGCTGCCACTCGCTATTTTTATTTCTTGCTCCGAAAAAATATGGCACGGTTATCATTGCTGCTCATCACATTAGTCTGCTTTACGTCACAAATCTACGCGCGCACTCTTGAGGGTACTGTTGTGTCGGGCGCCGACTCTACTGCTCTGGTGGGCGCATCGTGCCGACTCCTCTCCAATGGGGCGTATGTAACGGGAACGACGGCCTCGCAAAGCGGTGAATTCTCCATTACTACCGACCTTAAGTCAACGCTCACTCTCGAAATATCAATGACGGGCTACTCGGCTACCAACATAATCATAGATGAGGGGTCGAAAAACATCGAGCTCGGCACTATCTATCTCGACGAGGGTGTGGAGCTGGGCGAGGTGACGGTATCGGCCAATCAGGTTGTGCACTCGCAGGGCCGCACTATAGTTTACCCTTCGGCCGCCGACCTGCGGGCATCATCTTCGGCTATCGGGTTGTTTCAAAAGCTGCCTTTCCCGGGTGTGGAGGCCAATCCGATCAATCGCACTCTGGCGGTTGACGGGGGCTCGCCGGTAATACTTATCAACGGGGTTCCCTCGACCATGGACGATATGAATGCCCTGCAGCCTAAGGATATCGAGAAGATAGAGTATTCGCGTTTCACGCCGGCCCGCTACGCCGATTCGGGCAAAACGGGCCTTATCAGCATTACTCTGAAGCAGCGCTCCGACGGAGGCCAGATATATGCGTGGGGCCGAAGCGCGGTGAACACTGCCTTTATGGACGCCAACATCCGTGCCTCTTATCATCAGGGGCCATCGCAGTTTACTCTCTACTACCACCCGTCGTGGCGCAACTATCAGGATGTGTACGACAATGTTACGGAAAGTTACATAGGTAATGATTTTAGGGTTGACCTCGAAGAGCACGACCGCGCTCCGTTCAACTACCATTTCCACAACATCAGTCTCAAATACGACCTGAGTCCATCGGCCAAGACTCTCTTTACAGCTACATTTACTGCGAGCCCTTCGTTCAACAAACATAGTTCGATAGCCGATGTGACTGACTCACAGCTTGGCCAATACAGCAATAGCAATCTGAGCAAATCACGCACTTTCAGCCCATCGCTCGACCTCTTTCTGCGTCACGATTTCAATGAGCGCAATTCGCTCGAAGTGCAAGTGGTGGGCACGTTGACTTCAAACGACTATCGCCGCAACAATCACTACACTTTTGCCGACGGCACTGCCAACTCGTATATAATGAATGTAGACAGCCGCCGCCGTTCACTCATATCGGAGGCAAGCTACATACACACATTCAGCGAGCGCACAACGCTCTCGGCCGGCTTCCAGAACACTATATCGCGAAGCACCAACACCTACCTGACGTCGGACTACAAACCTGTGCTCACCGAAAACAACAACTACATATACGCGCGCCTGGGCCAGAACATAGGCCCGGTGTATCTGTCTCTGGCCACGGGTGCCAAACTATTCTGGATAAACAATGATGTGAATCGCCGCCACTTCATACGCAACCTCTCGAGCGCACAGATTTCGTGGAACATCAATGAGCAATGGAGCCTTCAGGGTTCGGTGCGCTATACGCCGGCCATTCCCTCACTGGCGAATCTTACCGACTATCGGCAGCAAACCACTCCCTACCTGGTAACAAACGGCAACCCTGACCTCAAGGTAGCCGAAAATCTCTTATACAGCCTCAGTGCCGACTTTACTTACCGAAAATTAACGGTATCATTATCTACCCTTTTCGCCGATATGCACAATTCGGCTGTGAACAATGTGAGCTATCTCGGCGACGGACTCTTCCTTTCGCAGACTGTCAACGCCAAATATCGCCGCGTGTATCAAAATGATCTGTCGTTGCGCCTGTCGGACATACATGGTTTCGGTGCCAACCTGTATCTCTGCTTCTGCCATTACAGCACCGCGGGCAGCGACTGGCGCCATCATCTCAACTCATTCGATGCCAGCTTCACGCTGTGGTGGAACCACGGCCCCTTCACCATAGCCTATTGGCGCAAAGTGCCCGGCAAATACCTCAACGGACATTATGTAGGCAAGGAAGAAAACGGCGATGCATTGCAATTGGAGTGGGAACCCAACAAACACTTCACGGTAGGCGCAAGCTGGATGTATATGTTCGACAGCAAAGGCACGCGATACCCATCGTGGAACTATTCGGCGGTCAACCCCTCCTATAGCGAACGCTATATCAAAAACAACGCCAATATGATAGTGCTCTCTCTAAGCTACTCGGCCGACTTCGGGTCGATATTCCGCACCAGCCGCCGCAACCTCAACAACTCAGACCGCGGCTCTTCGCTGCTTGAGATGTAAGAGGGTGCCGCAGAACCATCTGACTGTTAATTAAGATTAATGCGGATGTTAAATCCGCCGGGATTTCATACTCCCGGAGAAATCTATTTTTACGAAATAAAAAAATTGTTTAATTTTGCCGCATTAAACCACCGTAGAGCCTGGTAAAGGGCTTGAGGGCGGGAGCAGCCGATGCAATTGCCTTGTGCTGCTGTATTTAAAAGCGTTTATCCGCGCTTGTTCTTGACCGCCAAGAATCTCGCAAATTCACAAACTGTGTCAGGAACGTAGCAACGGTAGATGCGCGAGGATATGTATTTGTCCGAGCAATGCCTCCGCAAAGAGGCTTCTCTTGCATCTGCATATACAAGCGTAGGCTCTACATGTTGCCGTTCTACACAGTTGGGCAATGCGAGAGCCTTTGGCGGAGAATGGCAACGGTAAGATTCCTGCGCTTTTTCTCCTTTTTTTAGTCTAATTTGTCGTTAACGGGAATCATGGCGACGCGTTTTGCTACTTGCCATGCATCTCGCTAATTGGTTGTTATCTTATTCTAAATACATCTGTCCTGTGCTCATAGCTCTTGGCGCGGTCAGCCACGCCTCGGCACAGCACTCCCTGACGCACACCGATACCGTCACCGCTACTTGCGATGCTCCGGTGCAGACCAATCTCCCCTCGGTAGATAAACCTTTCTATATGTCGCTGAGCACCAATATGCTCTACGACGCTCTACTCGTGCCCAACATCGGCGCCGAGTTATGGCTCGGCCGTCAGTTTAGCGTCACCGCCAACTGGATGTACGGCTGGTGGAGCAAAAACGGCCGTCACCGCTATTGGCGCATATACGGAGGCGACCTTGCCGTGCGTTACTGGTTTGGAAAAGCCGCACAGAGCAAACCGCTCACAGGCCATCATGGCGGTATCTATGCCACAGTCTTTACCTACGACTTTGAGTTTGGAGGCAAAGGCCAGATGGGCGGAAAGCCCGGCGCCTCGTTATGGGAACGTGCCCATATCGCAGCCGGTGTCGAATACGGCTACTCACTGCCCATTGCCTCTCGCCTCAACCTCGACTTTACCCTCGGGGTGGGCTACATGGGGGGCACATATTACGACTATCGCCCTCTCGACGGCCACTATGTGTGGCAGAAAACATCGCGCCGCCACTGGGTCGGCCCTACCAAACTGCAGATATCGCTGGTATGGCTTCTGGGATGCGGCAACCACAACACAACGAAAGGAGGTGGCAAATGAATATGAAACACTTATTGCGATACCTCATCATAGCCGCACTGTTGCCCCTGCTGACGGCGTGCGACCACAAAGATCTCTGTTTCGACCACCCCCAGCATGCTGCACGATATGCCACAAGAGTGAATATAGACTACGAGCGGGAGTGGGAACAGCCCTACAAAGGCCTCACCGACTGGGGAGCCCAATGGCCGTCGCTGGGCCTCGACATGAGCTATGACAATCTGCGCCCCTCTGTACCCGAAGGCATACGGATGCTCGCCTATTCAGCCTCCGGCATGCGAACCGAAGTCAACATGGTGCCCCAGGGCGAGGAAATGCATCTGCCGCCGGGCGACAACTCGATACTGTTTTTCAACAACGACACTGAGTATATAATCTTCAGTCACATCGATTCTTACGAAAAGGCATCGGCCACCACGCGCTCGCGCAGCCGCAAGTCATTCAACGGCAATCCCCATTATATGCCCGCCAGCCGAAACAATGAGCCTGAAGTCACTGTTTCGGCCCCCGATATGCTCTTCGGCCATTACATATCCCGATATACCCAGACCATCGTCACCACACCTCCCGAACTCGATATCACAATGCACCCGCTTGTGTTCACGTACGTGGTGCGCTACCGTTTCGAATACGGTTACAGCTATGTAGCGCTGGCTCGCGGAGCCCTGTCGGGCATGGCAGCCGCCGTATATCTCCACAACGGGCGTACATCGAAAGAGGCCGTCACCATACTCTACGACTGCGAGCTCAAGCCCTGGGGCATAGAAGCAATAGTCAAGACGTTCGGCATTCCCGACTTCCCCAACCCGTCATACTCGCGCAGCGACGGAAGTTTCGCCATCAATCTCGAAGTGCGCCTGAGCAACGGCAAAATCAAGAATTTCTTCTTCGACATCACCGAGCAGGTAGCCGCGCAACCACACGGCGGCGTAATCACAGTAGACGGCATCAAAATCACCGACCAGGAAGCGGGCGGTACAGAAGGCTCCGGCTTCGATGTCGATGTTGACGGCTGGGGCGAGTTTCAGGACGTTACAATCGATTTTTAAAACCCAACTAAATATTTAATTTTATGAAACATTATCTCTATCTTGCTACCCTCGCCATCGGCGCGCTGCTCGGCAGCTGTTCGAGCGACGAAGTAATCGACGCTCCCCGCGAGTCAAATCTTATCGGCTTCAAGGCCATGGTCAACAAAACATCTCGCGCCGAAGTAACAAAAGACAATCTTGATCGCTTCCGCGTGTTTGGATGCGTTACTGATGTCGACAACCCCACCTCAGGACATATCACCCTGTTCAACGACGTAATGGTGACCAAAACCGACGGAGTCTGGACTTATAAGGATGAGTTTAAGCAGTACTGGTCGCCTAACAAAGACTACTTCTTTGTAGCCATCTCAACCAACAGCCCCACACCCGTTTGGGAATTTACAGCCCCGGACACTCACGACGCAGCCCTGGATAAAGCTAATTTCTATGGCTACGGTACTGTGGCTATGGACATAACCAAAGCTGACGCTACCGGAATCTCGGCCAATGGCGAACGCGACCTTGTATATGCAGCTGCCACACGTACCACCCCGGCCACAGTCACCGACGGCTCGGCTGTGCAACTCTCATTCTACCACATGCTTTCGCGAATCAACATCAATTTTGAGAACGCTTTTACCAACAACACCTATTCTATCAAAGTCACCAATATCAAGATAGGCGGCCTCACGCAGAAAGGTGAAGTGACACTTGGAGCTGCTCCCGCCGATCTGGCATGGTCAGCAACAAGCGAGACACCGGTAGAAATCACCACTATCATCCCTACCGGACAGGAAACCATAGCCCAGAACTCATCGCAGACGGCAATGTCGCGCTTCATCATTCCCGGCACACAGGCCATCTCGATACAGTTTGATGTAGAGGTGTTGCAAAACGGCACCCAGTATGCAAAGAAGACCTTGACCGGTACCGTCAATGCCCAGGAGTACAAACCCGGCTTAAGCTATATGTTCACAGCCTCTATCAGCCACACTAACATTGTTGAAGGCGGTGCACTCCCCATCGAATTTACCGTACAGCAAGTTGCAGGCTGGGGTACCGACAACAGCGGCGACATCAACTTCCCCGACACCACTGAATAAACAAACCGAATTCTACAGAGCGTGTTCCGTGTGGAAATGGATTCCCGCGGAACACGCCCATACTACCAACCTTAATTTAGAGACATAACAGTGAACCCGATTAAGAATATAGCCCTGCTGTCGCTGCTTGCGCTTATGTCTTGCACCGACGAGCCAGTCGAGCAAAGTATTGGCCAAGACCGCGAAATATCCTTTTCATACTCCCCGGCGCCTTCAGTAGGTGCCCGAGCCGCAGGCAATGCCACGCCGTTGACCCAAATCACTCTTATGTCTGACGACCAAACCTTTGTCGACACTATACAAAGCTATTTCTCCATAGGCGATATGGAACTGCCCGATGCTGCTGTATCGCGCGGAGTCCCCATCGACGGCCAGACGGGCATAACCGGCTTCGAAGCCTATGCATACTTCCATCCGGCCGGCGGCGCTAAACCGCAGGTATTTTTCACCGAAGAAAAGGTGAGCGCTACAGGCCCCAACCAGTATGCCACCGCCAACAGCTACTTCTGGCCCGACGGCGACGGCAAACTCAGTTTCTATGCTCTCGTAGGCGCGAGCAGCGCCACCACTCTCACCCCTTCGGCCAGCGGCGACGGCAATTTCGACATAGATTATACGGTACCTACCGACGTCGCCAGGCAAAACGACCTGCTTCTGGCCACTACCGAGCCCATCAACACGCCCGGCACACCCGTGCCGTTACAGTTCAGGCACCTGTGCTCGCAGGTCACATTTGTCATAGGCCGACAGATGCAGCAAGGCACAATAAAAAGCATCACACTCACCAACATCTATAACAAAGGACAATATACTCATACCACCCGCGGCTGGACTGTAGATGAAACCTCCAAAACCAACTACAGTATCGATATTGACCGCCCCACCGACGGCAGCGAAACCATAGGTACACCCATCTACGACAAAGAATATACAATGATGCTCATGCCGCAGACCGTGGC
Source organism: Muribaculaceae bacterium (assembly GCA_017620715.1). Classification (GTDB taxonomy): domain Bacteria; phylum Bacteroidota; class Bacteroidia; order Bacteroidales; family Muribaculaceae; genus Paramuribaculum. The sequence continues at coordinate 19,355 of JAGAUN010000035.1, forward strand.
CGATGACGCCGAAATCGTTGTAGTTTTCACAGACAATCTCACAGGCAGTGACCACATACTCAAAGCCGGTCTTGCCATAAAGGAACTTGAACAAGGCCGCGTCACAAAATACTATATAGGCATAACACCGCAGTATCAGATTGACCTGAGCAGCCCCATTGGAGAACTCGACGCCCACTACGTGATATGGCGCCCGAATATCGTGTTTGCCAACGTCCCCATCGGCACGGAATTCAATGTCAGGATTACAGCTGTGGAAAACGGCGGCAGCGACACACCAAGCGTGCAGCTCACATCGCAAGAAAACGAATTTGTGAAAACAGGAATGTGGACCGATAAATTGACCCGAAGCAACGGCACCGTAGAGTCGGCCCGCGGACAAGCCACGCTCACCGCTACAGTCACGGCTACAAATATGCCCGTCACCGTATTTCTGCCCGAAAATGCCGACCGCACCGGCGCCGTGCGCAAATATGAGCTTGAAATATGGCTCACGAGCGACCCAAATAACAAAGTGGTGAAAGAAATCATCCAGCTGGCCCCCGCATGGAGCGGCAACGACGGCTGGGAACAAATAAAAGAGAATACACTGTTTTTTGGCTTTGACTGGGACTATGTAGTGTATTATGGATATTTGTATTCCGCGTCCCAGTTAGGCAATTCAAGTTATCGGACATTCTGTCAGAACCTGATAACGTCAAACGGAGCCGACAATTATGCAACTGTCGAGACTTACAGCTCCGGATTCCTCAGGATACGCTATTGTATCAAGATTGATTACAGCGAACTAAACTCTTTCGGTTCATACACCTTCGATGACATGGACGGCATTGGAAACACCACAAAAATAAACCAATATGCGGGTCTGGCTGCCCTACGCTCTTTTGAGACCCTGATACAGACCACCATGAAAACAGAAACGGGTAAAGAAGATGAAGTAACATTTCGCCGAGGCAACGGCACAACAAACGAAGCGCCGGCGCCGACCGGCAACCGTCAGCCCGGCGAAAACAATGCCGTCAGCGAGTGCCTTAAGAAAAACAAATACAACCTTAGGGAAACCAGAAGCGACAACGACCTTGTCACAACACCCGAGCTGACAGAGCAGGGCATCGTATGGTATCTGCCGGCAGTCGGGCAATTCGGCAATCTGCCTGCAACAGTCAAGGAGGTCATCGTGCCGGCCAATTGCTGGTCCTCGACAGTGGTAAAGGGCGCCGACACAGACGGACGCTACTACACCAAAGCCGGCGACGGAACCCAAATCTACCGCATGACAGCCCTCGACATCCGGGCCGTAAGGAAGTAAGCCCCCCATTCCTCCCAAAAGCGAACAAAGAAAGAGCTAAATCTTATTGACTTAGCTCTTTCTTTTTGTTGCCTTGGAAGGATTCAGAATTATGAATGACTACGAATGACGCTGAATTTAATTCGCAGTGTATATCAGCGTATTAGAACGATTTTGAATGTTAATAAATTCATAGGTATTTATCTCAACGCACTTTTGGTTGTGCAAAAACGTTATACTTGCACAACGGTATTTTGAAATGCACAACCACCTATGGAAAGAATAACGATCTACTTCCGCACGACCAAGACGAGCGGTAAAATAAGACTTCGATTCTGGCTTACGGAGGGTCGTGAAGTCCAGCTCTTTCACAAGAGCAATATCGAGGCTGATTTGGCGGACTTGAAAAAGTTTGACATGGATGGCTCGTTGAAACCGCGCGTCAGCCTCTACAATGAGGAACTGCGTATTGCGATTACACGCGAGATTGATGCGATGCAC
>JAGAUN010000036.1 GCA_017620715.1 Muribaculaceae bacterium
ACTGCAAGCATTTCAGCCTACTTTTTTGCAATTAGACTCACAAATCGCCTTTTCAGCATGCTGAAAAGCTTTGAAACCATATAATGCATTGAACCAACGTTGAATACCCCTCCTCTCAGCCTACTTTTTTGCAATTAGTCCCAAATCTCTTATTTAGAGATTTGGATGGAAGCCAAACAAAAATGGCCTCAATCTCCGAGGTGGAAACTGAAGCCGAGGTTACAAGTGGAGCTGGAGGGGGTCGAACCCTCGTCCAAACGTGGAACCAATATGCTTTCTACATGCTTAGCAGTCACTTGGTTTTGGTGCACCGGCAGGCCAACTGCTACCAACCGATGCCTTATCCTCTAAGAGCTTCGGAGTTATCGCGAGGCTTTCAAACTCCTATTTCCGATTTACGAGCACCGCCGTTTCGATTAGCCTCGGAAAAGAGTGGCAATCGGGCGATGTCTTGTCGACGCAACTGTTGCATCGATTAAGCTAATCTACTGTACTTCGATTAAGCAGCAAGAGCGTAGTTATTTTCGCCATTTAAATTGTCGACGTCGGAGATTATAGAGCGCCTTCCGTCATGGCTCTGCATGCTTACATACCGCCTCTACACGCTGTCAAAGCCAGTCAGCCCCGAGTGTATGTATTGCAAATATACTGCTTTTATTTCAATTGCGAAAATTTTTTCTTCCGTCGCAGGTAATAGTCGACAAGGAGATTGGGCCTGCGCGGGTGTGTATGCAGCAAATCTATGTTGGGGGGAGCTGCGCATGCATAATTCGCTTTCATTTTGCTGAACTGCCTGTGTGCCTGCACTATGGCGCGGGTGTGGCCCCACTTGCCTTTGATGATGAATTGTGCCCACGCGAGTATGTCGAGGAGACGGCGCCGCAAAAGGGTGGCGGTGCGGCTACGTCCCCGGGGTAGGTTTTTGTACATCATGAGGAGTGAGTTGCGGAAGTTGAGTAATGTCTTACGCGGGTTGGATGCGTCGAGGCTTGCGCCCCCAAGATGGTATACGTGCGATTGCGTCACGGCGGCAATGGTGTAGCCGAGCAATTGCATGCGCCAGCAGAGGTCGATTTCCTCCATGTGGGCGAAGAAGGCTTCGTCGAGTCCTCCGGCCCGGCGATAGGCTTCGACTGACACCATCATTGCTGCTCCTGTTGCCCAGAAAATTTCAACGGGTGGGCCATCGTACTGGCCGCTGTCGTGCTCTACGCTATCCATCAGGCGCCCGCGGCAATAGGGGTAGCCGTTGCGGTCGATAAATCCGCCGGCGGCTCCGGCATATTCAAATGTGTTGGGATTGCGGTAAGACAGTATCTTGGGCTGACAGGCGCCGCATTGCGGATGACTGCGCATATAATCAAGGAGGGGAGTAATCCAGTCGGAGTCGACTGCCACATCGGAGTTGAGCAGCACGGCGTATGGCGTGGTGCAACGATCGAGGGCGCGGTTGTAGCCTCCGGCAAATCCATAGTTACGGTCGAACTCCCACAACTCGACGTGGGGAAACTTCTGACGTAGAACGGTGAGCGATTGGTCGGTGCTGCCATTATCGGCTACAATCACGCGCGCTTTATCGGCAGGGGTATAGTTTACTACCGAGGGTAAAAATTCTTCAAGGAGCGAGGCGCCGTTCCAGTTCAATATTATTACTGATACCATTGGTTGTGTCATAGGCTCGCTATTATGTCGGCAGTGCCATCGGTGACAGGTTCGGTAAGCTGCACGTCTACAAGTTGATTATATAAAGAGGGGGATAGGGGCAACTTTACACGCAGGTAGTTGTCAGTAAGGCCATACATGTAGTTGCCATGGGCGGTGTGTTCGACCAGTACTTTTCGTCGAGTGCCGCAATTCTTGTGTACGAACGCTTTGAGTTTGCGGTCGGAGATTTCTTGCATGATATTGGCACGGCGATGTTTCTCGGCCTGATCGACACGATACCATTCGTTTTCGGCCACAGCTCTTGTGCCTGGGCGCTCGGAGTAAGGGAATATGTGGAGTCGTGTGATGTCGAGCGATTCAACCATCTGCCGTGAAATCTCGAATTCTTGGGGTGTTTCTCCCTTCGCTCCGACTATCAGGTCGACACCTATAAAGGCGTCGGGTATAATCTGGCGTATGCAGTGAATCTTATGCGCGAAGAGAGAGGTATCGTATCTGCGACGCATCATTTCGAGCACCTTGTTGCTGCCGCTTTGCAGGGGGATATGAAAATGGGGCATGAATGCGCGCGAGCGGGCTACCCATTCTATTATCTCGTCGGTGAGCAGGTTGGGTTCAATCGATGAGATTCGATAGCGCTGTATGCCCTCAACGTCGTCGAGGCGGCGAAGGAGGTCGAGAAAAGTAATATCGGTGCCGTGGCCATAGTCGCCAATATTTACTCCGGTTATCACAATCTCTTTGCCACCGTTGGCAGCAGCCTGACGCGCTTGCGCCACAATATCGTCGATATTGCCGCTTCTGCTTCGACCGCGCGCATAGGGTATGGTGCAGTAGGAACAGAAATAGTCGCAACCATCTTGTACTTTAAGGAAGTAGCGTGTGCGGTCGCCGCGCGAGCACGATGGGGTGAAGCTACGTATGTCTTTAGCTTTGATAACATGCGAAACGGATGCTCGGCTGCCGGCGTCAGCCGAGCGGATATGCCGCAGCACTTCGGAGGCCATCGCGGTCTTGTTGTCGTTGCCCCACACAATCGCTACTCCGGGCAATGCTGACACCTCGACAGGCTGAAGCTGGGCATAACATCCGGTGACTGCGATAAGGGCTTGAGGCCATCGTCGGGAATAGGCACGGATGAGTTGTTGGCATTTTTTCTGAGCCATAGCCGTGACGGCGCAGGTATTCACTACAACAATGTCGGGCGTATCGCCGTCGGCAGCGCGAACCACGCCGGCTGCCTCAAGGGCCTCGGCAATGGTGGATGTTTCGGCGAAATTGAGTTTACACCCGAATGTGTGATAGTGCGCTGTATGACTCATATGACTAAAATAGAAGAGTGATAGTGCAAAATTACGAAAAAAGATTATATCTTTGTGTTTATTACCTAAGTGTTCGACTCTGCTGCGTGCTTTTGAACATTAGCAGCCGGCCGATTGTACTATCAAGTATCTACCTTATTTCCTCACAATTACTATGCTTTCAGAGGACCTTATACAAATCTATGCCACCAGTTTCAGAAACAACTGGGATAGGTCGGCGCTTACCGATTATGCCACTTCGTCGACTCTTACGTATGGCGATTTGGCTCGAAGGATTGCCCGTACACATCTGTTTTTTGAATTGTTTGGCATTAAGCCCGGTGACAAGATAGCCCTGATGGGAAAGAATTCCATCAACTGGGTGGTGGGTTATATGGCTACCTTAACCTATGGGGGCGTAGTTGTGCCCGTGCTTCAGGATTTTATAGCGCAGGATGCACAGCACATTATAAATCACAGCGGTGCAAAACTGCTGATGGTGAATGATCATATTTTCGAGCATCTCGACTATGAACAGATGCCGGAGCTGAAGATTGTGATTTCGCTCGACAATCAGGAGATTTTGGCCGAAAATTCGTCGTCGGGCCGCGGTAAACGTCTGTATAAGGCTCTTCCGGTTGCTTTCAACAAGAAGTACCCCAAGGGGTATTCTCCCGAGTCGGTAAAATATCGGGCATTCCCGCCTGACCATCTTGCCGAGATAAACTACACATCGGGCACTACAGGATTTTCGAAGGGCGTGATGCTGACGCTCAACAACCTTTGCGGTAATGTTGTGTTTGGTATTAGGTCGAAGCTTCATTTTCCCGGGTCACGTTGTCTCTCGTTTCTGCCGTTGGCTCATGCCTACGGTTGCGCGTATGATATGCTTACGCCGCTTGCCGTGGGCACGCATATCACTCTTTTCGGGCGAGTACCGTCGCCGCAGTTGCTGCTCAAGGCATTTGCCGAAGTGCGACCCACGCTGATACTTTGCGTGCCTTTGATTTTAGAGAAGATTTATCGCAAGCAGATACTGCCGGTAATATCGAAACCCGCCATGAAACGTATGATGGCGATACCAATTCTGAACAAGCGCGTATACAAGAAGATTTGCGATAAGTTGGTGGAGGCGTTCGGCGGCTGTTTCGAAGAGGTGATTGTGGGAGGCGCACCACTCAATCCCGAAGTAGAGCAATTCCTATACAAAATACGGTTCCCGTTTACTGTAGGATATGGAATGACCGAGTGCGGGCCGCTTATCAGCTACACCCCGTGGCGGAAATTTATACCTTCGTCGTCGGGCCGTACGCTCAAGGGTATTATGTATTCGAAGGTCGATTCTGACAACGAAGCTATAATACCGGGTGAAATTTGTGTGAAGGGCGAGAATGTGATGCTCGGGTATTACAAGAATCCTCAAGCGACCCAGGCAGTGCTTGACCGCGACGGGTGGCTCCACACAGGCGATATGGGTACCATATCCGATGCCGGCACAATCTTTATCAAGGGTCGTTACAAGACTATGATACTGACTTCGAACGGCCAGAATATCTACCCTGAAGAGATTGAGGCCAAACTCAATAATCTGCCGTATGTGGCCGAGAGTCTGGTGGTGGAGCGTGGCAAGAAGCTCGTAGCTCTGGTATATCCCGACTTTGAGGCAATGGATCGTTCACGCCTTACATCGGATATGATGCCTCAGGTGATGGAGAAAGTACGCGAGGAGCTTAACCGACAGGTTGCCCCCCTACGAGCGTATCGACCAGATACAATTACGTGCCAACGAATTTGAAAAGACTCCCAAGAAGTCGATTAAGAGATATCTCTACCAGTAATTTTAGATTATAATACCTCAACGGATTATCCTGGCATTCAATATGAGTGGGTTTGATTTCAAACAATTCCATGTCTGTCAAGATAATTGTGCTATGAAAGTCGGTACCGACGGGGTTTTGCTCGGCGCTTGGGCCGATGTGTCGGGTGTAAAAGAGGTTGTGGATGTGGGGTGCGGCACCGGACTGATTGCCCTTATGATTGCGCAACGATGCCCGCAGGCTCATATCACGGCAATCGATATAGATGAGCGAGCTGCCGGACAGGCTGCTTTGAATGTTGCCGCGTCGCGTTGGAGTGATCGCATAGATGTAGTGCATGCCGACTATCTACATGGGTATAGCTCATTGTCATCGGCCGATCTTGTGATATGTAATCCGCCGTTTTTTGCTCGTTCGCTACGTCCGCCGGACAGTCATCGCGCTACAGCTCGCCATGACGACTCTTTGCCGATTAGCAGATTGCTTTCGGCAGCGGCAAAGCAGTTGAGCCCGGGTGGCAGAGTTGCCCTCGTGGTCCCCTACGACAGGCTCGATGAGGTGATTACCGAGGCTAATTTTGCAAAGTTGAGGCATCATCGTATTTCGGTGGTTAAAACCACCGCTATGAAACCGCCGCGAAGAGTTCTCATCGAGTTGAAGAATGACGCTTCACATACCTCAAACCCAATAACCGAAGAATACTGTATTCACGACGCCGACGGAAGATATTCCGAATGGTACCGTAATCTTACTCACGATTTTTATTTGTAACACGACTCATGATTACAAAATCAAGTTTCTATTCCACGCCAGTCTCGAGATACGCTATGCTTATATGCTCGTGGCTACTGTTTGCTATTATCGGTGCTCTACTTATGTCGATAATTGCCGGCGACGGCTCGGTTGCTGCGAGGATGCGCATAGCCATAGTGATACAGGATTTGTTTCTGTTTATAATACCGGCAATAGTTACGGCCGTATTCATTACACGTAAGCCGGCCGAGCTGCTTTGCATAACGAAAGGGTTCCCGATTTACAGCATAGTACTGGTACTTATGATAATGGTGGTGACCGCTCCGGCCATGCAAATGCTTATCAATTTCAATCAGTCGCTTTCATTCCCCGATTGGCTTGAGCCGGTTGAGCGATGGATGCGGGCTTCGGAGGAGGCTGCAGCCAAATCGCTGGAGGGAGTTACCGGTGGGACATCGTGGGGTTCACTGATACTGAGTGTACTTTTGGTAGGTGTGATGGCCGGTTTTTCGGAGGAGATTTTTTTCAGAGGCGCATTGCAGCGTATAATGTCGACGAGCGGATTGGCGCCGCATATTGCCATTTGGGTAACAGCTTTTATATTCAGTGCAATGCACCTGCAATTTTTCGGCTTTTTGCCACGATTGATATTGGGCGCTTTCTTCGGTTACCTGTTATGGTGGAGCGGTTCGCTGTGGCTCCCGGTATGCGCGCACGCGCTCAACAATACTCTCGCTATATTATCGGAGTGGGAACGGCAGCGCATGGGCGACTCGCTGACAATTGATGCTTCGCTGGTAGAGAATCCGGGCGCTCATACATGGATTATAATATTGGCGGGAGTGGCTTTGGGAGCCGCAATGCTGGTTTACCTCCGAAAAATGCTTCTGAAGGGGAGTGTAGATGCAAAAAGAGCCGCCTCCGAGGTGGAAAGCGGCTCTTAAGTATCTTTAAAAGAGTTACTCCTGATTGTCGAGCATCGACAGTGCGAAGGAGTAAGCGCCGATAGATATGGCTTTGCTTGCACCGAGTTTACTTATTGCAACGCCGGTTGATTTTTGAGGGTCGTAAATCACGGTACGGTCGGAACCGTATACCTTTATGGGGCGTGCAGCGCCGTTGGCAAATTTAACAAATTCTTCTTCGTTGTCGAGGTCAAATGCTTTTTCAGGCATGCGGGGTATCTCTTCTCCTGTAATGGAGTGGAGCACACCCTTAAGCTGTTTCATAAGGGCGGGCATGAAGTATTTGCGTGCGCCTACCAGACCTCCGCCGAGCACTACGAGTGAGTCGGTGAGTGTTACGGCGGTGGCTATGGCGTCGCCTGCTACTTCGCCGAATTCTTCGAATGCTGCAATAGCTGCCTCCTGATTGCCGGGCCGGGTACCGTCGGCTATTTCGCAGATGTCTTTCGGCTCGAGTTTGGATTCGTGATCGCCTGAGCGGTCGGCGTATACGCGTTTGACGGCACGTATGGCCACACCCTCTTCAACATACACTTCGTGATGGTTTTTATGGCGCAGGCAGAAGGTCTCGGCTGCCGAGTTGTTGCCTCGGTTGAGGTGATTGTCAATCACCATACCCATGCCGAAACCGGTACCGAATGTGTAACCGAGAAGGTTGGTGTAGACTTTGCTGCTACCCATGGCGGCGAGTTTGGCATTGATTTCGGGAAGAACGCCTCCGAGAGCTTCGCCGAAAGCGAAGAGGTCACCGTCGTTGTTGATAAACACAGGTATACCGAATTTCTCTTCAAGGAACGGGCCGAGAGCCACGCCGTTGCGGAAAGAGGGGAAGTTGGGCAGATAGCCTCCGATTATGCCGTTGGGATAGTCGGCAGGGCCGGGGAATGCGAAACTTATG
>JAGAUN010000037.1 GCA_017620715.1 Muribaculaceae bacterium
CGAGACCGTCCCGATCGACCACTCCGGCATCTTTCCTGGTCGTGCAAGATTATTTTCCGGCTGCAAAGTTAGTAAAGTTTTTGGTTAACCCAAGGGTGGGTTGCGCTTTTTTTACTATTTTCGCAGAAAATATGCTCTGAAATGCTGCTCCGCCTCATTATAGTTTTAATTTCGGTTTGCTCGGCTGTATTGCCATCCGTTGCCCGCGAGCTTACCGTTACTTCGTTTAATATCAGATACGCCAATCCCGCCGACGGCCAATACACATGGAGCGCGCGAGCACATGCGGCATGCCACGCCATAAACATGATACGCCCCGATATTCTTGGCACTCAGGAGGTGCTTCATGAGCAACTCCTCAACATGAAGTCGATGCTCCCCTCCTATGCCGTGGTTGGTGTGGGTCGCGACGATGGTCGCACCCAAGGCGAATATGCGGCTCTATGGTATAATACCGACAGGTTCGAACCGGCCGATTCGGGCAATTTCTGGCTGAGCGCCACTCCGTTGGTGGCCGGCTCAATCGGCTGGGATGCAGCCTGCGTGAGGATTGCCACATGGGCCCTGCTTACCGACCGGACTACCGGCTCACAAGTTCTGGCTCTCAACACTCACCTCGACCATGTGGGGCCTGTGGCGCGCCGATTGGGCGCACAGCTTGTGCTGTCGATGCTCGATTCCATTTCAGGCCATCGCGATATTCCGGTTGTGGTGACGGGCGATTTCAATTCGGGGCCGGCCGACAAGGTTATCATCGACATCACCGACCGTTCAAAACCTTTATGGCTCAACGATTCGCGCACCACAGCGCCGTCGGTCGAAGGCCCTGAATGGACTTTTCACGATTTCGGGCGCGTTGAGCCTGCGCAGCGCGAACGTATTGACTATGTCTTTTATCGCGGGCCGCTACGCCCTCTCAAATATGTGACGTCGCAGCCTGCCGACACCGCAGGGATGTTTCTCTCCGACCACTGCCCGGTTACCGTGACATTCAATCTCGATTGACTATATGCTGTATCGCATCGCTAAATATGTTGCTCTGTGCGCTTTGGGATTCTTGCCGCTGCAAGCCGAGGCGGTGCCCGATATCGACGATTTCTCGATATGGGATGATGAGGTGACCGAGCAGTTATTGGCCGACTCATTAGCGGCCGACACACTCGAGGCTGATACCGTTGAACTTATATTCGGGCCGTCGGTAGTAGATGCCGCCACGCTCCACGCTTTCGTGCTGGCAAGCAATCCCGATTTCTCCATTGAGATACCCATGGCCTACCTGCGGCTCGGCGAAATATACGGCATTCGGGGCGACGTGGCTTTCTGCCAGGCTATTCTGGAAACGGGATGGTTTCGTTTCGAGGGAGGTACGGCCGTAACCCCCGACCAGCACAATTATTGCGGCCTGGGAGTGACAAGGCTCGGGGTGAAGGGCCACTCTTTTGACACAATCGACGACGGCGTGCGTGCCCAGCTCCAGCACCTCTACGCCTACGCCACCGCGGCATCTTTACCCGAGGGGGAGCCGATGGTCGATCCGCGCTTCCGCCTCGTAAAACGCGGCTGCGCCTCTACCTGGCACGACCTGGCCAACCGCTGGGCCATGAATCCCCTCTACGGCCGGCGCATCCTCGACCTCTACAAACGGGTGCTCGAACTGTGGCACACCCGTAGCGAAGAGACAGTTGGCGATTAACCGTAAAAAAGTGTATCTTTGTGACAATATGGATTGGAACAGACTCATTTGCGACAAACGGTTCGGACTTGAAGACTATACCGACGCCAAGCGCGGAATACGCAGCGACTTTCTGCGCGACTACGACCGACTGATTTTCTCCTCGCCCTTCCGCCGCCTTCAGAACAAGACGCAGGTATTCCCGCTACCGGGAAGCATATTCGTACATAACCGTCTCACGCACAGCCTCGAAGTAG